>NZ_JAWMPX010000021.1:0-94981 GCF_033101155.1 Tropicimonas sp. TH_r6 | reverse complement strand
AAGACGGAACGGGCTGGGCGGGGACGGCTCGCGCCCCTCGCCCTGCCTCGTCAGACCTGTGCTGTTCAGGGAGAAGGCAACCGGCCCAAAACTGTGCTGAACCGGCCGCACAGGCCGGTTCTGTTCGAAACCGGGTCGCACCCAATGTCAGAAATGGGTTGCGGCGCATGAAGCAATCGTGGGATCGGTCCGTTCGACGCGAAATGCTGGCTGGCCGTGATCACGCGGCCTGACGGGCCATCGAAGACGGTAAGATGAACGAAACGACCGGGAAATACAGAGCGCCGGCCCTGGAGAGGGGCCTGGATGTTGTTGAGCTGTTGAGCGAGCAGGACGAGGCGCTCTCCAAGAAGGAGATCTCCGAGAGGCTCGGTCTATCGGTCAACGAGTTGTTTCGGATGCTCTATGTCCTCGAGGAGCGCGGCTTCATCGCTGCCGACGAGGAGACAGGAAAGTTCCGCCTGACCCTCAGGACCTTCGAGCTGTCCAACCGGCATCCACCGCTGCAACGACTGCTGAGCGCTGCCAGCACGGAGCTCCAGGATCTGGCCGACCAGACGCAACAGGCCTGCCATATTGCTGTGCACCAGGACAACATGATGGTTGTCGTTGCCCAGCAGGACAGCCCCTACAAGATGGGTTTCACGATCCGGTTGAGCGCCCGGATCGATATCCACGGCTCTGGGTCCGGTCTTGCCTTTCTCGCGTTCCAGACAGACAGTCAGGCCAATGCCATTCTCGAGAAGTCGAACGCAACGGCCGAGCAGAAGCAGATGGCGCTGAGCCAGTTGGAGAAGATCCGCAGGCAAGGCTATTTCGTTGGCGCCAGCCCTCAGATCAGCGGCGTGACCAACATCACCTACCCGATCTTCAACTCGACGAAGAAGGTCGAAGCGGTGTTGACGATGCCGTTCCTGACGCTGAATTCGGACAGCCTGCACCATCAGGTTGTCAGCTTCGAGGACTCCCGCAAGGCGGTTGGCGAGACCGCCGAACGTCTCATATCGGCGATCGGCGGCGTCCACCCCGACGCACGGTAGCTTCCGTTCCTGAGTTGCATTCACTGCGCTGCGCCGGCTCTTCGGCCGCCAGCAGATCGTCCAGTTGACGGTCGTGCGGGGCAAACGATGAATCGTATTCTCGTTCATATATAAAATGGATTCTCTGAATCCATCCCTGGTCCTCTTTCATTTTCGCCAGCAGACCTGACGCAACCGCCCACTGGGCACAATCCCCTCATCACCACAAGAAGCACAAACATCTGTTAAAATTCACTTTTTAGGAATCGGTGAATTCAAGACGGTGCTGACTTGTGATTTTCATACTTGACGGACGCATTTTATTTCTGAATGCTTTGGTTGACTCATGAATGATCGCAACCATTCTCCAGGAGACCAAAATGGCGACTGAACGAAAGCAATACGTCTATACGATCAAGGATCTGCCCTTGACGCCGATCGTTGAAGACCAGGGGATCAGCACCCGCTTCCTGCTCGGCGACAACCTCATGGTCAGCTTCATCGAGAACCCGCCGGGCGCGATGTTCCCGATCCATCAGCATGAATGTGAGCAGATCATGATCATGACCGAAGGCACGGAAGAGCACGAGATTGACGGCAAGATCTTCCCGATGAAGGCCGGCGACGTCGCCGTCCACCCGTCCAACGTCCCCCATGGCGGCAAGTCCGAGACCGGAATGAAGGCGATCGACATCTTCGCGCCGCACCGGCCCGAGCATCTCGCCAAGATGACGCAATACGGCACCCTGCCGAATGAAGACGGCACCTATCCGGCCAAGAATAACCTGGACCAGTAGGTCATGCCTTACGATGCGGGAGGAGACTTGCATCGTCACACTGGAATGCAATGGGAGGAAACTATGAGCATTCTGACTAAATCCCTGAAGATCACGGCCTGCAGCGCGGTTCTGAGCGTGCTGGCCGCGAGCGCCGGTCTCGCCGAGATCACCCTCAAGCTCGGCCACTATGCCGAGACCAACCACCCGGCCCATGTCGCCGCCCAGCAGATGGCGGACAATGTCGCCGAGCGGACCGGCGGTGAGGTCAAGATCGAGATCTTCCCGGCCAACCAGCTGGGCGCGCCGAATGACGTTCTGGAGCAGAACGTGCTCGGCGCCATCGACATGTCGCTGCCCACCCAAGGGCACCTGTCGCGCTACTCGCAGAAATTCGCGACCGTCATGACGCCTTTCGCCTTCCGCGATCGCGAGCATGTCTATGAGGTGCTGGACGGACCCTTCCTCGAATGGGCCGGCCCGGATCTCGAAGAGCAGGGCCTTGTCTACCTGTCCAACTGGGACTGGGGCTTCCGCAACATCACCAATGGTGTTGGCCCGGTGAACACCCCCGAGGACGTCAAGGGGCTGAAGCTGCGCACGCCGCCTGAAATCCAGCTGCAATCGGCGATGTCGGCGCTTGGCGCCAATGTCACACAGATGGCATTCAACGAACTCTACCTGGCCCTGCGCCAGGGCGTCGTCGACGGGCAGGAGAACCCGCTCTCGGTGATCTACCACCACAAGATCTATGAAGTGCAGGACAACCTGGCGATCACCCAGCATGTCTACAACTCCATGGTCAGCGTCGTCTCCAAGGTCAGCTGGGACAAGCTCACCCCCGAGCAGCAGCAGATCCTCAAGGAAGAGAGTGCGGCGGCCGGCAACCTGATGCGCGAGCAGATGACCGCAGAAGATGCCAGCCTGATCGAGAAGCTCGAGGAGAAGGGCATGAAAGTGACCTATCCCGACCGCGCCGAATTCCAGAAGCTGATGGGCCCCGCGCATAAGGCCATTGGCGACTATGCCGGCGAAGAGAACATGAAAATGTTCCTCGAAATGCTCTGATCCAACCGTGCCCGGCGCGTGCATCTCGCCGGGCGCATTCTTCTCTTCGGGAGCATGTGATGACTGCCGCGCTGATCTTTGCTGGTCTGATCTTCCTGATCATGATGGGCGTGCCCATTGCGATCGCCCTCGGCGCCGTCTCCCTGGTGGCAATGGCCGACAACCTTCCCGCCCTCGGCCTGATGGCCCAGCGGATGTACTCCTCCACGACCGGCTTCACGCTTTTGGCGATCCCCTTCTTCATTCTCGCCGGAAACCTGATGAATACTGGCGGCATCACCGAAAAGATCTTCCGCTTCGCCAAGGCCAGCGTCAGCCATTACTGGGGCGGGCTCGGCCAGGTGAACATCCTCGCCTCCATGATCTTCTCCGGCATGTCCGGCGCCGCCGTAGCCGACGCCGCGGGCCTGGGCAAGATCGAGGTCAAGGCCATGGTCGATGACGGCTACGACCCGGAATTCGCCGGCGCGGTTACCGCCGCCTCCTCGACCATCGGCCCGGTCGTCCCGCCCTCCATTCCCTTCGTGATCTATGGCTCGCTGACCGGCGTGTCCGTCGGCAAGCTCTTCCTCGCGGGCATGGTGCCGGGCGTGCTGATGGCCATCGCAATGGCCGTGGCGGTCAACCTGATCTCGCGCAAGCGCAACTACCCCCGCCGCCCCAAGGCCGGATACGGCGAATGGTGGGCGAGCTTCAAGGACGCGATCCTCGCGCTGCTGACGCCGCTCATCATCATCGGCGGCATCCTCGGCGGCTGGTTCACCCCCACCGAGGCGGCGGTCATCGCCTGTATCTATGCCCTTCTCCTCAGCACTTTCGTCTACAAGGAGCTGACCTGGCGCAAGCTGCTGCACATCCTCGAAGACACGCTGCTGCACACGGTCCGGGTCATGTTCATCATGGCGACCGCCGGCTTCTTCGGCTGGGTCCTGACCCTCAACCAGGTGCCGCAAACCCTCGTCTCCGGGCTGACCACCGTCACGCAATCCCCGACGCTGCTGATGCTGATCATGATCGGCGTGCTGCTGATCCTGGGCATGTTCCTTGAAGGCATCGCCGTGATCCTGATCTGCGTGCCGATCTTCATCCCCGTTGTCGCCTTCATCGGCATGGACCCGATCCAGTTCGGCGTCGTGATGATCCTGGCCTCGATGATCGGGTTGCTCAGCCCGCCGGTCGGCATGTGCCTCTACGCAGTGGCATCGATCAGCAACGTCAAGGTCACGGCGCTGAGCCGCGAAGTGCTGCCCTACATCCTCGGGATCTTCCTGGTGATGCTGATGGTCGCCTTCATCCCCGCCATCTCCCTCTCCGCAACCTACCTGATCGAGTGATGCCATGATGGACGCAATTCACATGCTGGACCGCTGGATCTGCCGGATCATGGGGGCGCTCGCCGTGGCCCTTCTCTGCCTGCTCTTCTTCCTGATGTCCTGCAACGTGATCGCCCGGTTCGTTCCGGTCTTCTCGATGGGCTGGTTCGACGAGATCGTGGAACTGTCCTTTGCCTGGATGGTCTTTGCCACGGCCGCCGTGCTGTGGCGTCACAAGGCGCATCCCTCGATCGATATCCTCGAAGGGATGCTGGAGGGCCAGCGCGCCCGCTATGTCGTCTCGATCCTGATCGATCTGGTGAATATCTGCTTCCTGCTGGCCTTTACCTGGTACAGCTACTCGCTGGTGATGAACGCCTCGGCTTCCTCGCCGATCTTCCAGATACCGCGCAAGCTCTTCTACGTCATCATGCCCGTCACGGGCGCCTATATGACCACCGTTTCCCTGTTCTTCTTTGTCGACCATATCCGCGGGCTGCTGGCCCCCGGAGCCGTGGACGACACCCCTTCCCACTGATCCATTCGATCGAAAGGCACCCAATCATGGCCAAGATTCTCATCACAGGCGCGAGCACGGGTATCGGGGCGGAGACCGCGCGTCTCCTCGCGTCGGGCAATGAGCTGTTTCTCGTCTACAATCGCTCGGTGGATGCCGCCAAGGCGCTGGCCGCCGAGACCGACGCGCTCGGCGCCACCACGCATCTGCTTCAGAGCGACATCACCAGCGAGATCGCCTGCATCGATCTGTTCCGTCAGATCGGCACGCTGACCGACAGTCTGGACGTGCTGGTCAACAATGCCGGCGGGCTTGTGCGCCGCCAGGCCGCCGATGCGCTGGAATGGAAGCTCATGGAGGAGATCTATGCGCTCAACGTCTTCTCGCTGATGAAGATCACCTCGCTGGCCATCCCGCTCCTGCGCAAGGCCGAGGGCGCGAGCATCGTCAACATCACCTCCATCGCCTCGCGCCACGGGGCGGCGGGCGCGACGATCTATGGCAGCGCCAAGAATGCCGTGGATTCGCTGACGCGCGGCTGGGCCAAGGAGCTGGCACCGGCCATCCGGGTCAACTCGGTTTCCCCGGGCGTCATTGTCACACCGTTCCATGACAAGGTCTCCACACCTGAACAGATGGACGCCTGGGCCGAAGGCAACCCGTTGGGTCGCAACGGCCAGCCGGAGCATATCGCCTCCGCCATCAAGTTCGTCATCGAAAACGACTTCATCAATGGCGAGAGCATCGACATCAACGGTGGTCTCCTGATGCGCTGATCCAGCGCTCCTCCCGGCCGCCAGCCTCCTCTTTGCTTCGGCTGGCGGCCTCGAAAACAAATTCCTGCAAGAACCGAGGTGTCGCAATGACCGCTCCGTCGGACGGGCGTGCTCTTGTCTATGGAAATATCGACAGGATCATGGCCAATGCCCAAAAGTTCCGGGCCGAAGAAACCGTCTCTCTCATCGATCTTCTCACCGATGACTTCATGGCCGAACACACCGATCTCGACTCCATAGGCGCGCTGTTCGCATTGGCCGGGGAGCAAGAGGTGAGCGAGGACGCGCTTGCCCGCATTCCGGACGAGTTCTGGGAGGGGCTCGTCCGCGCGCATTCGGGCTTCGAGTCATGGTCGGACATGTTCACGGCAGCCACGCAGACGCTGGTTCGGCAGCGCCTGCTGGACGGCTGCGAGGCGTGATGCCGTCCGTTTCTCAGAGGCTCAGGACAATGTGCTCGACCGAGGGCTCCGACATGAGCGCCAGCAGCGTCTGCGTCTCTTCGCCGTTCCGGGCGCGCTGTGGAGAGGCCAGCGCGGCCAGCATCCCGGCCTCATCTTCGTACCGCATATCGAGGATGAGCTGCACATCGGACAGGGACGGATCGCCGCTCACGGGAAGCAAGGCGTCGGCCGAGAGGATGGCGGGGAAATCCCTGATGAGGGGAAGCATCCGCGCGTTCAGATGGGCGACGAACTCCGCCCGATTCTCGTCCGGCAATGTGCCGCGAAAAATGGCAAGTCGAGCCAGCATGACGCGCCCTTTCTATCATGTTTCGGAGCTTTCATGAACACAAGTTAATATAATTTTGTCAACCACTTAGGGAGGAAAAACTATGGTTGCCTACAACACTCTGATCGCGGGTGTATCGCTGTCTCTCGTTGCCGGTCTGGCGACGGCTGCGGACTATCCCGCGAAGGACGTGACGATGATTGTTCCATGGTCTGCCGGCGGCGGCACGGACACGATCGCAAGAAGCCTCATCGCGGAAGCGGAGGAATGTTTCGGCACCAATATCAATGTCGTCAACAAGACCGGAGCAGTCGGTGCGGTCGGCATGGGCGCCACGGCGGCGGCGCGCAATGACGGCTACACGATCGGGCTGATCACTTTCAATCTGTCGACCTATGGGCTGCTGAGCCAGGCGGATCTGAGCTACGAGGATTTCGACCTGATCCAGATGATCAACCAGAGCCCCGGCGCGATCACCGTTGCCGCCAATTCCGATTGGCAGACGCTGGGTGACCTGATGACCTATGCCGCCGAGAACCCGGGCGTTGTGACGGTCGGACATGCGGGCACCGGTGGCGCCTGGCACCTGTCGGCGGAAGCGCTGGCCTCCGAGCATGGCGCGGGCTTCAACTACGTCCCCTTTGACGGCTCGGCCAATGTGCGCACCGCGCTGATCGGCAACCATGTCGCCGTTGCCACGACCGGCATCGACGAGATGAAGCAGCTGCTCGAAGCAGGCCAGGTGCGTGTGCTGGCGGTGAACGCGCTGGAGCGGGCCGAGGCTTTCCCTGATATCCCGACGATTGCCCAAGCCGGCTACCCGCTGGAAGCGCCGATCAATGACTGGCGTGGTCTCGCGGCGCCCAAGGGTCTGAAGCCGGAGATCAAGGACGAGATCATCGCCCGGATCAAGACCTGCTACGAGTCCGAAAGCTTCCAGGCCCTTGCCCAGGAACGCGGCCTGCCGCTGGTCTACAAGGACCCCGCCGAGTTCGGCACATTCCTTGCCGATCTGGAAGCGAGCCTGTCCGTCGCGATTTCCAATCTGGGAATCGGCGAGTGATCGGCGCCACACAAACAAAAAGGGGGGCTCCCGCTTCGGGAGCCCTTCTTGAAAAGGCGGTTCTGGCCGTGCTGGTGCTTCTGGCAGCCAGCGCCTTTCACATTGCCGGCGATTATGGCGACGGAACGCGCAGTGGCGGAGATGTCTTTCCCCGCATGACCGCAGGTGCCGTTTGCGCGACTGGCCTCTTGGCCTTGTTCCTGCCATCGCCAGCAACAGAGAGACCGACGATCTCTCCGAAATCCCTGCGTATCCTGGCGCTCACGCTCGCCTTTCTGGGACTGATGCCGAGCATCGGATACCCGCTGGTCGCCCCGCTCTGGATTGGCGGCGCGATGTGGGTCTTCGGCCTGCGAAACCCATTCCTGCTTCTCTCAATTGCGCTCGGCTTGAGTGCCACGGCCTGGATCATGCTGTCCCGGCTCGCCTTCGCGCCGCCACCAGCCGGATTATTCGAAGCATTATTCTAAGGAGGCTTCGGAATGGAAGCACTGAGCATCTTTCAAGGCATGACGACGGTCCTGGGAGACCCGGTCACGTTGATCTTTGTCTTTCTCGGGGTCATCGCAGGCGTCTTTGTCGGCGCGATGCCGGGGCTGACAGCCACGACAGGTTGCGCGCTGCTTCTGCCTTTCACCTTCGGACATGAACCGCTGCACGGGCTGCTGATGCTGGTCGGTGTGTTCACCGGCGGTATCTATGGCGGCTCGCTCTCCGCGATCCTGCTGCGCACGCCGGGAACGCCCGCCGCCGCCGCCACGATGATCGACGGGTTCCCGATGTCCGAACGCGGCGAGGCCGGGCGGGCGATTGGCCTCGCCACCGTCGCCTCCTTTGTCGGCGGCAGCGTCGGTGCCATCGTCATGACGTTGCTGGCCCCCAAACTGGCTGCACTCGGCCTCGCTTTTGGCCCGCCCGAGTTCTTTGCGCTGACGCTTTTCGGCCTCGCCATGATCGTGGCCGTCTCCGGCGACAGCCTCGTGCGCGGAGTCATGGCGGCGGCGATCGGTATGTGGATCTCGACCATTGGCTTCGATCCCATTGCCGGTTCTTCGCGCTACACTTTCGGCATCCGCGAGTTGCTGGGTGGGGTGGAACTGATCCCGATCCTGGTCGGGCTTTTCGGCGTCGCGCAGGTCCTGGCGCGGGCCGAGAAGCTGCTCGTATTTCCCAAAAGCCCCGAGAAGGAGAAATTCCTTCCCCGGCTCTCCGATCTGGCACTGACCAAATGGACGGCGGTGAAATCCGCGCTGATTGGGGTGTTCGTCGGCTCCGTGCCCGGGGCGGGCTGCGATATCGCGGCTTTTGCCGCCTATTCCGAGCTGAAACGCAGCGAGGGCGTGGGCTCCGATCTCGGCAAGGGCAACCCGAAAGGAATCGTCGCGCCGGAAGCCGCCAACAATGCCGCAACCACTGGCGCGCTGATCCCCATGCTCTCGCTCGGGGTTCCCGGAGATGCCGTAACGGCCGTGCTTCTAGGCGCACTGACCATTCACGGCTTCGAGCCGGGCCCGGTCTTCTTCTCCTCCAACCTGGACCTGATCTACGCGCTGTTCGCTGGCGTTATCTTCGCGCAGCTCGCATTGCTGATCGTCGGCCTCAGCCTGACCGGGCTCTTCGCGCGGCTGATCCGGATCGACCAGCGGATCATGATCCCGGCGATCCTGTTCCTGTGCATGATCGGCTCCTACTCCGTGCGCTACAGCCTGTTCGACATGTATGTGGCCCTGATCTTCGGCTGCGTCGGCTTCCTGTTCGAGAAAGTGCGCATCCCCCTGTCGCCGCTCCTGCTCGGGGTCGTGCTGGGGACGTTGTCGGAGCAGAATCTCCGGCGCTCCCTGATCATGTCGCATGGCGATCTTGCGATCTTCGTCCAGCGTCCCGTGTCGCTCGCCCTGACCGCAGGCGCCTTCTTTGCGATTGTTTTCATGGTCCTGCGGCTGCGCCGATCAACTACCTGACGGCAGGCCAGCCAGCGGGACGTTGACACAATATCATCCTAAACCTCTGTAATTATTTTATAACTCTGACTTTTTACGTTTCAGAGCATCAGGAGTCTGACGGTCGCAATCATCATGTTCGGCACATTCTTTCCGGAATTACGTTACGCGCAACTCTCTATTTTGGGTTTTTCGTAACATTTCTTCTTGCTTCGAATCGCCCTTCACCTCATGTTCGACCGAGCGGTCGGCTAATGACCAGGGGGGAGAGCAAAGCCATGGACGCATTTATCTGCGACGCCATAAGAACGCCAATCGGGCGTTATGGTGGCGCCTTGTCATCGATCAGGACCGATGACCTTGCCGCGCTCCCAATTGCTGCACTTGTTGCGCGCAACAGCCAGGTGGACTGGGCCAGCGTAGACGAGGTGATCCTGGGCGATGCCAACCAGGCCGGCGAGAGCAATCGCAACGTGGCCCGGATGGCAGCCCTGCTGGCGGGGCTTCCGCAGGACGTGCCCGGGACAACGGTGAACCGGCTCTGCGCCTCCGGCATGGATGCCGTCGGCATGGCGGCGCGAGGCATTCGCGCCGGCGATTACGACCTCGCCATCGCGGGCGGCGTCGAGAGCATGAGCCGGGCGCCCTTCGTCATGCCGAAGGCGACCACCGCCTTTACCCGGGCAAATACGGTCCATGACACGACCATCGGCTGGCGCTTCGTCAATCCGAAGATGAAGGCGATGTTTGGCACCGACTCGATGCCGGAAACCGCCGACAATGTCGCCGCCGATTGGGGCGTGAACCGCGCTGATCAAGACGCTTTCGCGGCCCGCTCGCAGGCCCGCTGGGCAGCGGCGCAGGCAGCGGGAGCATTTGCGGAGGAGATCGTCCCCGTGGAGGTGCCGCAGCGCAAGGGCGCGCCGGTCATCGTCGATACGGATGAGCATCCCCGCCCGGGCACCACGGCCGAAATGCTCGGCAAACTCAAGGGCGTAAACGGGCCGGAGCTGACCGTCACAGCCGGAAATGCCTCTGGTGTCAATGACGGCGCAGCGGCGCTGCTGCTGGCTTCGGAGGAAGCGGCGGAGAAGAACGGACTGGAGCCAATGGCGCGGGTTGTGGCGATGTCCGCGGCCGGTGTCGCGCCGCGCGTGATGGGTATCGGACCGGTGCCTGCGACCCGCAAAGTTCTGGCACGGGCCGGGCTTACAATCGAGCAGATGGACGTGATCGAGCTGAACGAAGCCTTCGCCGCGCAGGGGCTCGCGAGCCTGCGTGAGCTTGGCCTGCCTGATGATGCCCCGCATGTGAACGCCAATGGCGGCGCGATTGCGATGGGTCATCCGCTGGGGATGTCCGGCGCGAGGCTGGTGCTGACGGCGGCCTATCAGTTGAAACGCACCGGCGGACGCTACGCGCTCTGCACGATGTGCGTCGGAGTTGGACAGGGCGCGGCCCTGATCCTTGAGCGCGTCTGAACGGGAGGGCAGACATGTACGCACAGATGATCAAGACGGCTCGGAGCGGGGTAAAATCCCGCGACGAGATGAGTGAACAGGAACGCGCATTCCAGGACAAGATCGACGCCGATATCAAGATCGAGCCGCGCGACTGGATGCCGGATGATTACCGCGCCACGCTGATCCGCCAGATCGGCCAGCATGCGCATTCGGAGGTCGTGGGACAGCTCCCCGAGGGCAACTGGATTACCCGCGCTCCGACGCTGGAGCGCAAGGCGATCTTGCTGGCCAAGGTGCAGGATGAGGCGGGGCACGGGCTCTACCTTTACTCAGCAGCGGAAACGCTGGGCGAGAGCCGGGACGAGCTGGTGCGCCTGTTGCATGAAGGCCGGATGAAATACTCCTCGATCTTCAACTACCCGACGCTGAACTGGGCCGATATCGGCGCGGTTGGCTGGCTGGTGGACGGGGCGGCCATCGTCAACCAAGTGGCGCTGCAACGGACCTCGTACGGCCCCTATGCCCGCGCGATGGTGCGGATCTGCAAGGAAGAAAGCTTCCACGCCCGCCAAGGCTACCATGCGATCATGAAGATGGCCTTCGGCTCACCGGAGCAGAAGAAACAGGCACAGGATGCGGTCAACCGTCTCTGGTTCCCGTCGATCATGATGTTCGGTCCGAATGACAGCGAGTCGACCCATTCCGAGCAGTCGATGGCCTGGAAGATCAAGGTGAAGTCGAATGACGAGCTGCGCCAGCAGTTCATCGACCAGACCGTTCCCCAGATCGAATATCTCGGCCTTGAGTTGCCCGATCCGGGCATCAAGTGGAACGAAGAGCGCGGCCATTACGACTTCTCGGACCCGGACTGGTCAGAATTCTTCGATGTCATCAAGGGCAACGGGCCCTGCAACGTGGATCGCATGACCGCGCGGCGCAAGGCCTGGGACGACGGCGCATGGGTGCGCGACGGTCTGCTGGCCCACGCGCAAAAGAAGACCGCTCGAACGGCCGCCGAATAAGCCTCAAGGGGAGGAAACGAATATGAGCAATGAATGGCCCCTCTGGGAGGTCTTTATCCGTGGCCAGCATGGTCTGAGCCACCGCCATGTGGGCAGTCTGCATGCGCCGGATGCCGAGATGGCGATCAAGAATGCCCGCGACGTGTATACACGTCGCAATGAAGGCGTGTCGATCTGGGTTGTCGAGGCGCGGCATATCTCGGCCACGGCGCCGGGAGAGAAAGGGCCGCTCTTCGAGCCTTCCGAGAGCAAGGTCTACCGCCACCCGACCTTCTTCGACATCCCCGAAGACGTGGGGCATATGTGATGACCCGCGATGAAGCCCTGTTTGAATACCTGCTGCGGCTGGGGGACAATACGCTGATCCTCGGCCACCGGGTCTCCGAATGGTGCGGGCATGCGCCCGTTCTGGAGGAGGATATCGCGCTCGCCAACACGGCGCTGGACATGATCGGCCAGACGCAGATGTGGCTCGGGCTGGCTGCGGAGGTCGAGGGCAAGGGGCGCGACGCCGACAAGCTCGCCTTCCTGCGCGACGCCTGGGATTTCCGCAACCTGCTATTGGTCGAGATGCCGAATGGCGATTTCGGCCAGACCCTGATGCGGCAGTTCCTCTTCGACGCCTTCCATTCCGTGCTGCTCGGTCGGCTGATGACCTCTTCCGACGAACGCGTTGCCGCGATTGCTGCCAAGGCGAGCAAGGAGGTGACTTATCACCTGGAGCGCTCTGCCGACACGGTTGTCGGCCTCGGCGACGGCACCGAGGAGAGCCATGCCCGGATGCAGGCAGCGCTGGACTACCTCTGGCCCTATGTGGGCGAGATGTTCCGCGCCGACGACGTGGACACGGAGATGGTCGCCGCCGGTATCGCGCCGGATCCGAGCACATTGCGTGCGGAGTTTGACGACATCGCCACGCGGGTGCTGTCGCAAGCGACACTGGAGATCCCGACGAGCAGTTTCGGCCACAAGGGCGGCAAGGATGGCAGTTTCCACACAGAACATCTTGGGCATCTGTTGAGCACCATGCAGTGGCTGCAACGGGCCTATCCGGGCTGCGAGTGGTAATAGGTCCAACGGTTGGACACTGCGCAGAGGGCAACGCCCGCCCATGGGGCGGGGCTGGCGCTGCCCGGCGTTGTCGCCGGGCGGGACATCTGGACAAGGCACCGCAATGACTGAAGCAATTCACAAGCCAAGCGAAGCCGCGATCTGGCAATGGCTCGACGCCGTTCCGGACCCCGAGATCCCCGTGATCTCGGTGGTCGACCTCGGCATCGTGCGGGGAGTCCAATGGCAAGGCGACACACTCGAGATCGCCGTCACGCCGACCTATTCCGGCTGCCCGGCGACCTCGATCATCTCGATGGATATCGAGACGGCCTTGCGCGACAGGGGCATCGACAAGATTACGATCAAGCAGCAGATCGCCCCTGCATGGACAACCGACTGGCTCACAAAGAAGGGCCGCGCGGAGATGGAGAAGTTCGGCATCGCGCCCCCGTCCCCCGCCCAAGGGCCCGAGCGCTGCCCCCATTGCGGCGGCACGGATCTGGAGCGCCTCAGCCAATTCGGGTCCACCCCCTGCAAGGCGCAATGGCGCTGCAAGGGCTGCCTCGAGCCGTTCGACTATTTCAAGTGCATCTAGGGCGCTTCGCACCGAAGCGCCGGGACCATCACATCGACGCGCCGCCGGGTCCGGAAGAGCACCCGCCGCGCATCGCACCGTAGGGAGGAGACCCCATGGCACAATTTCACGAACTGACCGTGCGGGAGGTCCGCAAGACCATCCGCGACGCTGTCGTCCTGACGCTGGAACCGGGAAACGGCGCGGCGGGGGAATTCGACTTCACCCAGGGCCAATACCTGACCTTCCGCCACGATTTCGACGGCGAGGAGTTGCGCCGCTCCTATTCCATCTGCTCCGGAAAGGATGACGGCACGCTTCAGGTCGGTATCAAGCGTGTCGATGGCGGCGCCTTTTCGACCTGGGCCAACGAGGCGCTGGAACCGGGCGCAGTTCTTGAAGCCATGCCCCCGATGGGTGGCTTCTTCACGCCGCTCGATGCAACGGCTGCGAAGCAATATCTCGGCTTCGCCGGCGGCTCCGGCATCACGCCGCTCTTGTCGATTATCAAGACCACGCTCGCCCGCGAGCCGCAGTCGAGTTTCACGCTGGTCTATGCCAATAAATCGGTCTCCACGATCATGTTCCGCGAGGAGCTGGAAGATCTGAAGAACACCTATATGGGCCGCTTCAACGTCCTGCATATCCTTGAAACCGACGCCCAGGAGATCGACCTCTTCACCGGGTTGGTGACGGAAGAGAAATGCGGCGAGCTGTTCAAGGGTTGGATCGATATCGAGCATGTCGACACGGCCTTCATCTGCGGCCCCGAGCCGATGATGCTCGGCATCGCCGCCGCGCTGCGCAGCTCCGGGCTTGAGGACAGCCAGATCAAGTTCGAGCTTTTCGCCTCTGCCCAACCGGGTCGCCTCGCGCGAAAGGCGGTTTCGAAGGACGCCAGCCGTGACAGCAAGGAGACCACCGCCGCCATCACGCTCGACGGCGCCACGCAGACCATAGCGATGGACAAGGACACCACCCTGCTCGACGCAGCACTGGCCAACTCCATGGATGCGCCTTTCGCCTGCAAGGCCGGCGTATGCTCGACCTGCCGTTGCCGGGTGCTGGAAGGCGAGGTGGACATGGTCGCCAACCACGCGCTCGAAGATTACGAGGTGGAGAAGGGCTATGTGCTCTCCTGCCAGTCCTTCCCGGTCAGTGACCGGGTGACCGTCGATTACGACCAGTAAGGAGCACCGACATGACCGAGATGAGCATCGAGAGCTACCTCGCCCAGGGCGGTGTGCTGACCTCGCCCGGCAATGCGCCGCCGCGCTACCGCGCCGAGCTGATGCGGCTGATGGCAAGCTTCGTTGACAGCGAGTTGGCCGGGGCGGCGGGCTTCGCGGATATCATCAATGAAGGGCCTGGTATCACGGAACGCATCGCCGCGTCCCGGATCGTGCTGGAGAAGCTCGACCATGCCGAACGTGTCCTGAAAATCATGGGTGATTTTGGCGCCGATACCGCGCGATACGCCAATCACCATCCCTGGACCGCCCGCCTGTCTCGTGAGTCGGATATCGGAGCCACCCGCACCGGGCAGGACATGCGGCTCGCTGTTTTTCACTACCCGCTTCAGGGGTGGGCCGACGCGGTGGTGATGAACCTGTTGATGGGTCTGGCGGTGGGTGTCCAGCTTTCCGAGTACCAGAAGATCTCCTACCAACCATTGGCCGAAGCCTTTCGCGCCATCGCCCCCAGGGAGGCACGCCACGCGGAGCTTGCCCGCGAGGGAATGGAAGCGCTGGCGGCGGATCTCGCCAATCTCGAAATGCTGCGCAGGTCGGCCGCCTATTGGTGGCCGCGCGTGGCGGCAAGTTTCGGCGCGGAAAGCTCGTCGCGCGCGGACAGCCTTGCCGCCTTCGGGCTCCGCAAGCGTTCAAATGGCGCGTTGCGGACGCAGTGGGAGACTGAAGCCAGCGCAGCGCTGGCACAACTGATCGGTGACGGCTGGCGCTAGGATCGACGAAGAAGACGCCAGCGAGACGGTCCACGCCGGATGGCTGCGCCGCGGTCGCACGATCCGGGAGGGGCGCGTGGGAGCACGCCCCGACACTTGGTAGGCAATCCGACCGATCTGGACGAAATGGGCCAGATGCCGTGCATTCGGTCAGCGAGGCTTGCCGCCGAACAGAGTTCGAGCGGCGAAGGCGCCGCTGCGCGGCGCGGTCGTGCCCCTGCGATGGGTTTCCGCCCGGGAAGACCGGACGCGCTCCGCTTCAGCCCCGCAACACCGCCGCCATGCGCGCCACACTCTCGTCGATCTCCACCTCGTTGAAAGCCGCGAAGCCAAGGACCAGCCCTTGCCGCGTCGGCGCACCGGCAAAGAAGCCGGAAAGCGGCCGCATCCGCAGCCCCACGGCTGCACATCGCTCGCTCGCCTCCACATCGGAGATCCGCCGTGCCAGTTCCGGCGCGAGCCCCGCCACGAGATGCATCCCCGAAGGCACATCTTCCACGGCCAGCAACCCTTCGCATCTTCGTTCCAACGCAGCGACCATCGCCCGCTGCCGTTGCGCATAGAGGCGGCGCATCCGGCGCAGATGGGTGGAGAAAAGCCCCTCTTCCATGAACCGTGCCAGCACCGGCTGTGCGACCAGCGCTGCCTGTGCTCCGCGCTGTGTGACCAGGTGTCGAGTCGGTCCTTCCAGAGCGGCGGGAATGGCGAGAAACCCGAGCCGAAGCCCCGAGAACATCACCTTCGAAAAACTCCCCGCATAGATCACCCGCCCGGCCTCATCGAGGCTCATCATCGCCGGCAGCGGCTGGCCGCGATACCGGTATTCGCCGTCGAAATCATCCTCGATCACCCAGCCGCCGGTCTCCGCCGCCCAGCCGAGCAGTCGCAACCGCCGCGCCAGGGGCAGGGTCATGCCAAGCGGGAACTGTCGCGACGGCGTCACCGCGACCGCCCGGATCTCGTCCCCGAGCAGCTCGGGGTCAAACCCATCCGCATCGACCGCAACCGGCCGGACCGTGAGCCCGGTCTCCGCGAAGGCGGACCGCAGAAGCGCATGTCCCGGCTCCTCGACGGCAACGCAATCGCCCGGCTCCAGCGCCGTTCGCGAAACCAGCTCCACGGCCTCCCGCAAGCCCGAGGTAATCACGATCTGAGATGGCGCACATCGGATCCCGCGCCAGTCCCGGAGATGCTGCGCGATCGCCGTCCGAAGCGGTGCCCAACCCAGCGGATCGATCCGCGCAAGTAGCGCGGGCTCGGGAGCGCGCCAGACCTGGTCGAAGAGCCGCGCCCAGTGGCGATGCGGAAAGCCCGTTACATCCGGAGCCGCACTGTCAAACGCGCGGAGCGGCTCTGGTCGCGGCAACGGCTGTGTCTCCTCCGGGGCCAATGGCGGCTGCGGCAGGGCAGACAACTCCGGCGCGATGAACATCCCCGCGCCGCGCCGCCCGACGAGATAGCCTTCGCTGACAAGCTGGTCGTAGGCGGTGACCACCGTCAGCCGCGAGACCGACAGCTCACCCGCCAGCAGCCGACTGGCCGGCAGCCTGTCACCAGAGCCGAGCCGCCCCTCGCGGACAAGCCGCCGGATGCCCTCCGCAAGCTGCGCCTGCAATGGCTGCGATACACGTCGATCCAGTGTTATCGCGAGCCATGAGGAGTCAGAATTGGACTTGTTCATTTCTCCAAATGTGGACATTTCATCAGTCCATGCAAGCGCCTATTCAGAACCGGAAGACGACCTTTTCCAGGAATGAAGACGATGCCAGAGGATCACGCCCCCCACCCCACCGACCGCGCTCGCCTGCGCCGCACGAACCAGCGCGGGTCCTATGACCCCGCCTCGCTCTATGCGATGCTCGATGCCAACCCGGTCTGCACCATCGGATACGTGATCGACGGCAAGCCCTTCGCCACGCCAACCCTGCAATGGCGCGAAGGCAGCCATGTCTACTGGCACGGATCTTCGGCCAGCCGGATGCTCAAGAAGTCACTTGGGCAGGAGGTCTGCCTCACGGTGACCTGCCTGGATGGCTGGGTGCTCGGCCGTTCGGCGATGCATCATTCGGTGAACTTTCGCTCCGCCATGCTCTTCGGAACGGCCTTCAGGGTCGAAGGCCCGGAGGCGAAGACAGACCGGCTCAAGACGATGGTCGATGGGTTCTTCCCCGGCCGCTGGGACATGCTCCGGCCGATGACGGATCAGGAACTGAAGGCAACGGCGGTCTTCGGCATGGAGATCGACGAGGGGGCAGCGAAGGTCCGCTCCGGTCCGCCGATCGACGACGAGGAAGATTATGCCCTGCCGATCTGGGCCGGCGTGGTCCCTACTCGGACCGAGTTCCTGCCGCCCGAACCCGATCCGCGAAACCTCGATGGGGTCGGGCTGCCCGATCATGTACGGGATTTCAGGACCGGCTGAAGCCGTGGGCCGTACTCCCGCCGGAGAGCAAACTGGCGCCGCACCGCCCGGTCCGCAGGAAAGATCATCCTTTCCGGACAGGTTCAGTGCGTTCACCGTCCCGCCTGTGGCGATCAATCCAGCTCGGGATCCCGGCGCTTGGCCCAGAACTTGCGCCAGCGCGAATAGATCGCAAGCCATGTGCAACCGAGTGCGAAGAGAATCGAGAGCGAGATCCACGGGGTGATCCGCACATCCGGTCCGTCCACCGGCTTCACGGAGATCGCGTTGGGATAGATCGACAGGTACTGGCTCCGCCAACCGTATTTCTTGATCGCCACCCATTGCGGATTGTCCCGGGTCGAGAGGAGATCCGAGGCTTGGGTGTGCAGGCTCGAGGTGTTGAACTTGAAATAGGGCGGCCAGCCCCAGCCCGTATCCTCGTTGCGATATTCCATCTCGCTGTCATTGGGACGCTTGGCGCTGATGAAATGGACATCCCGGCTGGCAATGCCGGTGGCTTCGCCAGTATCGGCATCGGCCCAGAACAGTGCATTGTCGCCCGGGTCAATCCTGCGGATATCGGCACTGACAATCCGCACCACGTCGTTGCGCGGCAAGGTGTAGTGCAGGAAACCCGCGATCACGGCCAGCAGGGCAAGCCAGAAGCTCCAGCGGACATAGAACCACATGAGGTCGTCTCCTCAGTTGTAATTGGTGAAATAGATGATGGTGCCGATCAGCAGGATCGGCACGACATACACGCCCAGGATCAGCTTGCGGCGCAGCGACTGATCGTATTCGTCAAGGCCCGCCTCGACGAACTCCTCCCGGTCCGGGTTGCGTCCGGCGCGGTGCCGCAGCCGGTCGAAGAGCGAATCATTGTCGTCTTCCAACCCGGCGCGGGCGACAGCCTCCGGATCATCCTCCTGAAGCTCATCCCATTCCGCTTCGAGCTTGTCGCGGCGAACGCTGCGCGAATAGAGCGACAGCGACACGTAGACAACGCTCAGCAGGGCGAAGAGGATCAACAGCAATCGGGCAAGCGCGGCCATCAGTGGCTCCGGAATGGGCGAGACGGGTTTGCGCCAGTGATAGCCTGCCCGGGCGGGAGACGCGACGCCAAACTGCGACACGCGAGCCATCCTGTCGCGGGCGCCCCCCATTGCCTGTCCGTCGGCTCGGGCCTAGCGTGCCGCCATGGCCAAGGATATCGACACAAGGCTCGCTGCCGCCATCGAGGCCCGGCGCGACGAGCTCATTTCGCTGACACAGGACCTCATCCGCATCCCGACGCTCAACCCGCCGGGACGCAACTATCGTGAGATCTGCGACTATCTTGATGGCCGCTTCTCGGAACAGGGGTTCCAGGTCGAGCTGGTCCGGGCCGAGGGTGCGCTGGCCGATAGCGATCGCTATCCACGCTGGAACATCGTCGCCCGTCGCGAAGGGCGGATCAGCGGCGAGACCGTGCATTTCAACTCCCATCACGACGTGGTCGAGGTCGGCAATGGCTGGAGCTTCGATCCGTTCGGGGCCGAGCTGCACGAGGGCCGCATCTATGGCCGCGGCGCCTGCGATATGAAGGGCGGGCTGGCCACTTCGATCATCGCCGCCGAGGCCTTCATCCATGCCTGCCCCGATTTCGCCGGCGCCGTGGAGATCTCGGCCACTGCGGACGAGGAATCGGGCGGATTCGGCGGCGTGGCCTACCTCGCTCAGGAGGGCTGGTTCGATCCGTCCCGGGTGCAGCATGTCATCATCCCCGAGCCGCTCAACAAGGATCGGATCTGCCTCGGCCATCGCGGCGTCTGGTGGGCGGAGATCGAGACGAAGGGCCGAATCGCCCATGGCTCCATGCCCTTCCTCGGCGATTGCGCCGTGCGCCACATGGGAGCGGTCCTGGCCGAGATGGAGGAAACGCTCTTCCCGCTGCTGGCCTCCAAGCGGACAGAGATGCCGGTCGTGCCGGAAGGGGCGAAGCAATCCACTCTCAACATCAACGCGATCCATGGCGGCGAGCCCGTCCAGGACGCGGATTACACCGGCCTGCCAGCACCCTGTGTCCCCGACCGCTGCCGCATCACCATCGACCGCCGCTTTCTGATCGAGGAGGAGATCTCCGAGGTGAAGGCCGAGGTTTCGGCGATGCTGGAAAAGGTCAAATCCGCGCGCCCGAGCTTCGAATACGAGATCCGCGACCTCTTCGAAGTCCAGCCGACCATGACCCCCGAGGGGGCCCCGGTGGTCCGTTCGGTGGCGAATGCGATCGAGAAAGTCCTGTCCCGGCAGCCCGACTATGTTGTCAGCCCCGGCACCTATGACCAGAAACATATCGACCGTATTGGCAGGCTGAAGAACTGCATCGCCTATGGGCCGGGCATCCTCGATCTCGCGCATCAGCCGGACGAATGGGTGGGTGTGCAGGACATGGTCGACAGCGCCAAGGTGATGGCCCTCACGCTCGCCGAATTGCTGCTCCCCGATCAGCAGGGCTGAACTTTGGGGGGCAGAGCGGCACCGACCGCCCCCCTGCCCCAGACACCATGATCGCGGACACGGAGGGCTCGCCCCAACAGGCCCGAACCGAACCTGACGTGGATCAGTTCGTCGGCGAGTAGAAGATCGGCGAGCCCCAGGCGCGCTCCTGGATCACCGCCGGGACGTCTTCCAGAAGCGGCAGGCCGTTGCGAACGGCGTCGTAGGTGGTCCAGCGCGGGGTCGGGATCTCGATCGCGCGGGCGTAGTAGAAGGCGATCGCCTGCGGGTCATATTCCGCGTCGGTCCAGCGCCCCATCAGGACGGGCGCGCCGATCTCGTTGGTGAACATCGCCGTCTCAAGGTCCACCGTGTTGCCCACGGGGGGCAGCTTGCCGGTGGCCGGGTCGATCTCGCGGCTCCCGGACCAGACCACGTCGATGATCTTCTCGTTGGCATCGCCGTATTCGTCGACCCAACCCTTGATGATCTGGATGCGGTCGAGATTGGCGCCCATCGGGTCCTTCTCGGCATGGACCGTGAAGCTCGGCGCGGCACCGAGCGGCGGCAGGTTACCGCCCATATGGGTGCCCAGCAGGTAGCCTTCCTCGGCCATCGCCACAGGGTCCGTCGGCTCCGAGAACCCCACGCCCCCGAACATGCGAACCTTGATGCGCGGCCCTGAGGTCGCGAAGGTCTCGCGCCGCTTCATCGCGTCCCAGATCGCGCCGCGGGTGTTCTGCGTCGCCCAGACCCCCGCGAGTGAGCCGATGGAGAGGTCCTGCCCGTCGATCCAGCCGGCCACGCTGCCGCTCCGGCGGCGTTCGACGCTGCCATCCTCGGGCCCATGCGCGCCGATGAAACTGTCCTCGGCCACGGCCGACATCATCCCGTTATGGTTGTCGGTGCCGCCGATGAAGCCGTATTTGAACGGGTTCACGCCGAGCGCAAATTCATAGCCGAGGCCGTCGATCAGCCCGCCGCGCACAAAATCCCGCTGGCGAAAGACACGCCCCGAATTCTTCTGGATCGAATCCGCGTTCTCGAATCCGGCGAACTCGTCTGCGGACCAGAACTTGCGATGCACCTCGGAATTGCCCTTCACCTGCATCATCTCGATCAGCGGCTCATAGGCTTGCCGCGTGCGGGCATAGTCGAGATCCATCGCCTCGCCGAAACTATCCGTGTCGGGGAACATCCGCCCCTTGGACGCGTTGGAATTATGCGGAATGGCGAGCAGCCGGCGCCCCTCGGTCTCCTGGTCCTTCATCCAGGCCCAGAGGTTCTCCTCCGCGTTGATGTCGATATAGCTCGGCACGCTGGCGGGCACGTTGCTGTCGCGGAAGAGCACATTGCGGTGCAGATTGGCGCCGTTGGGCGCGGCAGACCACTCGAAGCCGATCAGCGCAGTGAAGGTGCCGGGATCATTGGCCTCTTCGGCGGCATCCACGATCACCTGCCAAGCCGATTTGGCCGTTGCCGGACCCGCGAAGAAGGGCGGATGCTGCGGCGTGGCGGAGCGGTTCGAGGAGACGACATACTTGATGAACCATTGCTGCCGATCCTCGAGGCTCTCCAGCCCACGCAGCGCCACGAGATCCGCGTTGTCATGCCCGGGCGCGTCTTCGAACATGGTCGAGTACATCTCGCCCATATATTCCGCGTGATCGGTCACGGCGGCGAAATCGAGCGGGCGCGTGTGCTGGGCGGTGGTGCCATCGGGGAGGGTCACCGGCTCGCCGCGAGCGTAGGCGAGGCTGTCCGCCGGCATCAGCCGGGTGCCGCCGATATACGCGTCGAGCGAAAAGGCCGTGTGCAGATGCGTCTCGCCGAAATAGGCGTCGCGCAGCGGGTTGGGATCGGCGGCGGCAAGGTTCGCAGCGCCCAATAGCGCGGTCGCCGAAAGAAGACGCTTCAACATCACTTCGCTCCTGTGTCGGGTGTGTACCAGATCGGCGAGCTGTACGCCCGTTCCTGGGTGATCATACTGGCGTCGGACGGCATCTCGATACCAAACCGCACAGCATCATAGGCTGTCCAGCGCGGGGTCGGGATCTCGATGACGCGGGCATAGTAAAATGCGCTTTGCACCGGGTCCCAGTCCGGATCCTGCCAGACCGTGCCGAGTTCGGAAGCGCCGATGGTGTTGGTCCAGGCCGGGATCGACAGATCCACCGTGATGCCGACCGGCGGTACCGTGCCGTCCGCGCCGGGCACCCGGTCGTCCGACCAGGCGACATCATAGACCTTTTCGTGCTGTGTCGCCGACTCGTCGAGCCAGCCCTTCACGATCTGGATGCGGTCGAGATTCGCACCCATCGGATCGCGCAGGGCGTAGACAAGGAAGGAGGGCGGCCCATCCCCGGCAGGCAGGTCGGCGCCCATCGGGACGCCCTTGCTGTAGCCGACAAGCGCCAGGTCGCGACGCAGGGCATCGGCCGGCTCGAAGGAATGACCGCCGAAGAACCGCACCCGCATGCGCGGGCCGGTGGTGGCATAGGTTTCCCGGCGTTTCATGCCGTCCCAGATCGCTCCACGGCTGTTCTGCCCGGCCCAGACCGCTGTCAGCCCGCCGGTGATGTATTGGTGCGACATGAGCGCCACCGAGCCGTCGGCATGGGTCTTCGAGACGTGTTCGGCCCGGTGCGGGCTTGGCTCATAGGCGGTGAACTTTCCGTAGAAATTGTCATTGTCCGGTGCTGTGAGGCCTGTATGCGTATCCGACGCGCCAACAAGGCCGAACTTGAACGGGTTCGCGCCCAGCTCCGCCTGCACCGCAAGCCCGCGCGCCAGGCCGGAGCGCACATATTCCCCGGGCAGCATCTCGGGGGTCTTTGCTTCCGACGCATCGAGATTGCCGTAATCCCAGGTCTCGAAATCAGCAAACGCATCATCGGGCGAGAGCATCGGATGCGCCTCCCCGTCGCCCTTGATCTGGGTCGCCTCGTAGAGCGGCTCCCATTTCTGCCGCGCTTCGGCATAGGCGGCGTCGAGCGGGGCGCCTTCGGCGAAATCATCCTTCAGCGAGAACATCCAGCCATTCGACAGGTTGCCGTTATGCGGGATGGCCAGCACGTTGCCGCCTGTCTGCGCCTCGTAATTCTCCATCCAGGCCCAGAGGTCTCGCGGGTTGGGCGAGCCTATCGGCGGTGTCGTCGTATAGGGCACGATCTGTCCCGCACGCTCCGGTCCGTCGCGGAAGATGACATTGCGGTGCAGGTTGTTGCCCTGAACCAGCGAGGTCCACTCATAGGCGATGAAGGTGGTGAACTGGCCGGGATCGTTGAACTCTTCCGAAGCGGCGATGATGTCGTCCCAGACCCGGGCATAGGCGGGATTGCCGGGTTGGTAGTTCAGCGCCGGGGAGACCTCGCCTTGCGCGAAGGCCGCCACAAGCTCCTGCGCCGCCCGCATCGCGGTCTCGCCGCCCGCGTTGAACTTCTCGTTGAAATACCGCCCCTGCTCGTCCGCCATGATGTTCGGAGCGCCCCCGATTATGTCAGTGATGGCCCCCATCGCATCGGAATGGTCGGTGATCATGAAGAAATCGAGCGGCCGCGACAGCTTCACCGGCTGACCGGTATTGGAGGTCACCTGGTCGCCCCGGGCGAACCGATAGGCGTCGCGTGGCATGAGACGCGTTCCGCCGCCGCCGGCATCCCCGGACAGGCCGGTGTGAACATGGGTGTCGCCGAAATAGACCTGCGTGGGATAGGACCTGTCCGCATAGGGCGAATAGGGGCGACCGGATGGTCCGGACAGCCCTTCCGAGTTGATCGCGTCCTGTGCCGCGGCAAGACTTGCGGTCGTCGAAAGGGCGGTGACGAGAAGAAGTCGAAAAAAGGTCATGTCCTGGGATCCTTGAGTGGGAATTCCTGCAGTCTCGTGATGGTCGCCTGAAGCGGTCCCGGCGTGTCTACCGGGGGCGCAGCCTTTCCAGGATCTATCGGGATTCGGATTCATGCTGCGTGCCTTTGTTTCAAGCCTGCCCAATATGCGTCGTCCGGCATCTGCCGATCAAGCGCGGCGTGGCGGGCGTGTATTTCACAATGCCATTCAGCGCTTGATCGCGCGCATGGCCCAATCCGATGATGACCACCGGATACAAGACCCCATTCCCGACCGGCACGAAGATGGCGTCAGCACACCAAACCGGGTCGGGTCGGTCGATGCGCATCTTCCTCGACAAATGCGGCTAGACCGGATGCCGCGGGTGCGGTTGGCGAGTTCCGGGGCGTTTTTTGGTGAATTGACGATTTCACGCGGCGATCTTGTTCGGGTGCATGTGAGGCTTGGGATACGCTTGGTTGACTGTCCAATGTTTCCGGACCGCCTCCCTTTCATGAAGGGCGACCCCACCCGGCGGAAGCAACGCCGGGGAGAACTTGCCGGTCAGGAAAGCGCGCCATGGCGAGGAACCGGCCCGAGGCCGGTTCTTCGCTGTTCTGCCGACCCACGCTGATCGGCCTACACCCAGAACGGTGACGCCGTCAGACCCAGGGACGCGCCTGGGCTGCCACTTCTTCGAACGTATCGATGGCGGTGACTTTTTCCAGCGTCAGACCGATATCGTCGAGCCCGTTCAGCAGGCAGTGCTTCTTGAACGCGTCGACCTCGAAGGAGATCGTGCCACCATCGGGACCGGTGATGGTCTGGCTCTCGAGATCGACCGTGATGATGGCGTTGGAGCCGCGCTCGGCATCGTCCATCAGCTTGTCGACCTCTTCCTGCGGCAGCGCGATCGGAAGGATGCCGTTCTTGAAGCAGTTATTGTAGAAAATGTCGGCAAAGCTCGGTGCGATGACGCAGGAGATGCCGAAATCCTTGATCGCCCAGGGTGCGTGCTCGCGCGAGGACCCGCAGCCGAAATTGTCGCCGGACACGAGGATCTGCGCATCGCGATAGGCCGGCTTGTTGAGGACGAAATCCTCGACCTCGTTGCCATCGGAATCGTAGCGCATCTCGTCGAAGAGATTGACGCCCAGCCCGGAGCGTTTGATCGTCTTGAGGAACTGCTTGGGGATGATCATGTCGGTGTCGACATTGATCAGCGGCATCGGCGCCGCGATGCCCGTCAGGGTGGTGAACTTGTCCATGTCTGTTTCCTTCTGGCTCTGCCGGGGGACGGGGCCGCCCGGTGGCTCGGATCATGTGGACGCGGCCCGGCGGGGGCCGCGAATTTCATCTCAGAATTCGTCGCTATTGGCACGCAGGAAGAGGGCGAGCAGGGAGAGCGCCGCACCGTTCAGGAGCAGTTCGACGCCAAGCAGGATACCAAGCAGCTTCTCACTGGCCTGCAGGAAGTTGGCGAAGATGAACGCCGCCAGCAGGATCGAGAGCGACCCGGTTGCCAGCATCATCCAGTAGTAGCCCGTCTCGCGCATCCGGAAGGACCAGAAGAGTCGCAGCACGCCGGCAACCGCGATCACCAGCGTGATCACGGCAGTGAGCGACATTGTCCCCTCCAGAGGGTTGCGCATGAAAGACCAGCCCAGCAAGGCGATCAGCACACCCAGCCCCACCGAGAGAATCTTGTTCCAGACCCCGCTATCGGAGAAGCCGACCACGGCTTGCGCGGTGCCGGCCAAGAGCAGCATCGTTCCGGTGACCCAGACGATGGCGATGGAGACCGCCACTGCATTGGCCAGGGCAAGAAGCCCGAGCGCACCCGAGAGCAGTCCGGCGACCAGCCACCTGGCCCATTCACTCATCACACGTATCCCTGCCCAGTCCAGCATGCCCGATACAGCGACCTTACATCACTTCCCGGACATCTGTCAGCTTTCCGCTGATGGCTGCGGCGGCAGCCATGGCGGGGCTCATCAGATGGGTACGGCCCTTGAAGCCCTGGCGTCCCTCGAAGTTCCGGTTGGAGGTCGAGGCACAGCGCTCCTGCGGGGCGAGCTGGTCGGGGTTCATGGCAAGGCACATGGAGCAGCCCGCGAGTCGCCACTCGAAGCCGGCGGCTTCGAAAATCTCGGAGAGCCCCTCTTCCTCTGCCTGGGCCCGCACGAGACCGGAGCCCGGCACGACCATGCCACGGACGCCCTCGGCGATCTTCTTGCCTTTCACGATCTCGGCCGCGGCGCGCAGGTCCTCGATCCGGCCATTGGTGCAGGAACCGATGAAGACGGCATCGATCGACACGTCGGAGAGCGGCGTACCCGGCTCAAGGCCCATATAGTCCAGTGAGCGGCGCGCGGCATCGATCTTGCCACCTTCGAAATCCTCGGGGGAGGGAACGTTCGAGGTGATCGGCAGCACATCCTCGGGCGAGGTGCCCCAGGTGACGACCGGTGCGATATCTTCGCCCTTGAGGGTCACGACCTTGTCGAACTCGGCGTCTTCATCGGTGAAAAGCGTCTTCCACCAGGTCAGCGCGGCTTCCCACTGCGCCCCCTTCGGAGCATGCGGACGGCCCATGACATAGTCGAAGGTCTTTTCGTCCGGCGCGATCAGGCCGGCGCGGGCGCCACCCTCGATGGCCATGTTGCAGACCGTCATGCGGCCTTCCATCGAAAGGTCGCGGATGGCTTCGCCGCAATACTCGATCACGTAGCCGGTGCCGCCGGCGGTGCCGGTCTCGCCAATCACCGCAAGCGTGATGTCCTTGGCGGTCACACCGGGCTTGAGCTTGCCGGTAATCTCGACCTTCATGTTCTTGGACTTCTTCTGGATCAACGTCTGGGTGGCGAGCACATGCTCGACCTCCGACGTGCCGATGCCATGGGCCAGTGCGCCGAAAGCACCGTGGGTCGCGGTGTGGCTGTCGCCGCAGACGACGGTCATGCCCGGCAGCGTCCAGCCCTGTTCGGGGCCGACGATATGCACGATACCCTGACGGATATCATCCACCGGGTAATAGTGGATGCCGAATTCCTTGGCATTGGTGTCCAGCGCCGCGACCTGGATGCGGCTATCCTCGGTCATGTTGGACGGATCTTCCCGGCCTGCCGTTGTCGGCACGTTGTGATCCGGAACGGCGATGGTCTTCTCCGGTGCGCGCACCTTACGGTCAGTCATGCGCAGCCCCTCGAAGGCCTGCGGGCTGGTCACCTCATGGACGAGGTGTCGGTCGATATACAGAAGGCAGGTGCCGTCCTCGGCTTCATGGGCGACATGGGCGTCCCAGATCTTGTCGTAAAGCGTCTTGCCAGTCATGTGGGGGTCTCTCCCGGTTCGGGTATGTGAAATCGACATGCGAAGGGGCGCCGCGCGAAACGCGGGCGCCGGGCGCGCCTCAAAGGTGGCTTGTCACGCGGCGGGTCAGACCGTGGAAGCGCCATGGCAGGCGTGCGTGGTCGTCCATGTCGAAATTCTTGGCCATGGCCGCTCCGATACCGCAGCGAGACCGTGCAAGCAAGGCACAGTCGTGTGCAGACAGAATGCCGCAGGGCTTGATTTCCCGTGCCCGAGCGCTTTTATGCTCCTCTGTCTTTCCGAAATTGCAAGATTTGTGAGGCCTCCGATGTGTCGGGTCTATCGAAACGTCCATATTGCTCTGATCTCCGCCCTCCTGCTGGCGGTCGTTGCCTTCGAGGCTGGCGCTGTCCAGCACGTACCGACGGACCAAGCTGGCTTTGATCAGGTCTATTCTGCTCTGGAAATCCGCTGAAATGCGCGATTTCGAAGCCAATCGCGACGTTTCCGGCACATCTGCCCAGAGAATCGGCACTGTCGTTGAGGCGTCACGGTCTCAGTGCTATCGTGAAGACATGTCCAGCGTCGGGGCTCTGACGGCGCGCAATCTGGAGGGCAATGTCCTGTCTCACCATGCGGAGGCCGCCACGCAAACGGCGGCAGAAGAGGCATCCATGATGCCAGGCGAATTCGAATCGGCGCCGGAAGCTGCGCTGCTGAATCGCATCCTTTCCTCTCTCGATGAAGACAAGGCCGAGGACGTGGTCACGATCGACCTGCGCGGCAAATCCGAGATGGCGGACCATATGGTCGTCTGCTCGGGCCGTTCCTCGCGTCAGGTCGCCTCGATCTCCGAGAAGCTCGTGGAGCGCGTGAAAGCCGATTTTGGCATCTCTTCGAAGATCGAAGGCAAGGATGCCGGCGACTGGGTTCTGATCGACTCGGGCGATGTGATCGTCCATGTCTTCCGGCCCGAGGTGCGCGAGTTTTATCAGCTCGAGAAGATGTGGCTGACCCACGGCAAGGCGGACGCGAAAGCCTGATGCGCCTGCATATCGTGGCCGTCGGCCGTCTCAGGTCGGGGCCCGAAGCCGACCTGATCGGCGATTACCGCCGGCGGGCGGAACGGACCGGGCGCCCTCTTGGCATCTCATCGGTCTCGGTGATCGAGATTGATGAACGCAAGGGCGGCTCGAAATCCGGCGAGGCGGCGCTGCTCGAGAAGGCGCTGCCGAAGGGCGCGACAGTGGTTGCACTGGACGAACGCGGCAAGCTGCTCTCCTCTCCCGATTTCGCAAACAGGATCGCAGGCTGGCGTGACACGGGTTCCCAGGATCTCGCCTTTCTCATTGGTGGGGCGGACGGGTTGGACCAAGACCTGGTCGCCCGAGCGGATTTCAAGCTCTCTTTCGGCAAGATGGTCTGGCCGCATATGCTGGTCCGCGTGATGCTGTCGGAACAGGTCTATCGGGCCGTGTCGATCCTGGCGGGCGCGCCGTATCACCGGGTGTGATGCGAACACAGGACGAATTGAGCTGATACCGGACAAGGGGACTGCGCGCTGAGACGCACGGCCCCCGTCCTGTCGATTGAACTGCTCAGACGTATTCCGCCGCGTCCTGCTCGACCGCTTTCAGCATGTCTCCCATCAGCGAGGGATCGGCCGAATGAACCCGGTTCCAGGTCGGAATCGAGGGCGGCTCGGCCGGGTTGTCGAGGAAGATCTGCCCCGCCAGCACGACATTGCGAGCGAATAGCTCGATGGCGGCCTCTTCCTGATGTCGGTCGATCGAGAGTCCGTTCATCTTCGCGTCATTGTAGTAACACTCCAGCAGGTCGAGCGCGGAGCGGTAATACGTGGCCTTCAAGGTCCGGAAGACCTCTTCGGAGAAGACCGTCCCATCCGTGGCGAGCTTGCGATAGAGCGCCTTGCAGATATCGACAGACATCCGCGACAGCCCGGCATTGGCGTCCTCTTCGGAGAGCGGCTGGTGCTTGTGGTCATAGGTGTCGGCAATCTCGACCTGGCAGACCGATTTCGGCGCGAGGTTGCGCCAGCCTTCGGAGAGCACCCCGATCTCCAGCCCCCAATCCGACGGAATCCGCAGGTCGGCCAAAGTGGAGACCCGCATGGCGAATTCGCCCGAGAGCGGGTAGCGGAAGCTGCGCAGGAAATCGAGGTAGTCGCGGTCGCCGACAGTTCGCTTGAGCGCGATCAGCAGTGGCGAGACCAGCAGCCGTGATACCCGCCCGTTCAGCCTGCTGCCATCGGTGCGCGGATAGAACCCCTTGGCCATCTGGTAAGGGAAGGCGGGGTTGGTGACCGGGTAGACAAGGCGGGCCAGCATGTCCCGGTTATAGGTGGTGATGTCGCAATCATGGATGGCGACAACCGAGCTGTCCTGACAGGCCAGCAGGTAGCCGATGCAGGACCAGACATTCTTGCCCTTGCCGGGTTCGCGCGGCGCGAGATCCATCGCGCGCAGCCGGTCCTGGACGGCGAGCATGCGCGGGCTGTCATTCCAGATCACGGCATGGTTCTGCGGCAGCACCGAGAAGAATTTCCGCGCATGGCGGAACTGTTCCTCGTTGGCCCGGTCCAGCCCGATGATGATCCGGTGCAGATAAGGCGCGCCGGACAGCTCCTTGAGGATGTTCTCCAGCGCCGGTCCTTCAAGCTCCGAATAGAGCGAAGGCAGGATGAGCGAGATTTTTCGAGAGCCGGCGATGGTGACCAACTCGTGGGTCAGGTCTTCCGTCGTGCGGGTACGAAGGTTGTGCATCGTGGCGATATTGCCGTTCTGGTGGAAATCGGCCATGGGCGGGTCCTCTCAGAGCTTGAGCTGATAGAGCAGGTCGAGCACGGCGGAGTTCCAGCCCAGCGGGCCGGGCAGCGACGTGCGGCGAATGAGTCCGGCAGCTTCGCCGGGAAGGTCGGGGAGGGGCGTGCCGTGAGCGTTTGCGATGATCACACCGTAATCGGCCGCCTCGAGCATCTCGATATCGTTGGGCGCGTCGCCAAGCGCGAGCCGGGGCGGGTTGCCGTATCGGGCGGCAATCTCGTCCATCCGGTCAGCCTTGGTGCCACCGAAGGAGAGGGTCAGGAAACGCCCGCCACGCCGGGCCCGGACACCGAGCTTCGCAAGGGCGGCAAGGAACTCATCCGACTCGCCAGGACCGCCAAAAAAGAGGCCCGGCTCGGAGAACTGCCGCCTCGCGGCGCGACGTGCGGCCTCCGGATCGAGGCCGGTGGCCTGCGCGATTCCATCCGGCCCGAGATCGTAGAACCCTTCGAAGAGGGCGCGCAGATAGGGCGAGACCTCGTTGAGCGCCGCGATGAGCTCCGGGTATCGGCCAAGCTCCGGTGGCGCGCCCGGTGCAAAGGGCTCTCCATTGGGCGCGCCGTCCCAGATGGGCTGAGCTTGGTCGGCCGAGTAGCCGGGGAGCGGTCTCGCGTCCTTGCTGTCCCTCGAAACCGGTTCCAGAATGCCCGCGCCATTCTCCACGATGGCGGGAAAGCCATCGCAGCCGATCGCGCGCTGGATCTCGACAATCTCCGCAGCCGTCTTCGACGAAGCCAGGATCAGCGGGATGTCCAGGTCCCGAAGCCGCCCCAAGGCGGTCGCGGCCGGCTCGAAAGAATATGTCTCGTGGTCCAGCAAAGTGCCGTCGAGATCGGTAAAAACGATCAGCGGGGGCTGACCCATACGTCGCTCCTCAGTCGCGCACCGCCCAGCCGGCCAGCGCCTTTTCCAATGCGATGACCACGTAATAGAGCACAATGCCGAGAGCCGCGAGGGCGATCAGCACCGCGAACATCAGCGGGTAATCGGAATTGGTCTTGCCGGAATCGAACAGCGCCCCCAGACCTCGCCCATGCGGCGAGACGATCTCCATCAGGTTGGTGCCGATAAAGGCCAGCGTCACCGCGACCTTCAGCGCGCCGAAGAATTCGGGCAGCGTCTTGGGCAGCGCGATCTTCCAGAAGATCGTGACCTTGGACGCGCCGAGGGCGGCCAGGATGTCGCGATATTCTGGCTCCAGCGTGCTGAGCCCAATGGAAACCGAGACGGCGATGGGGAAGAAGGAGATCATGAAGGCGATCAGCACCGTGTTGAAGTCATGCGCGCCGACGAACATCAGCGCGACGATGGGAACGATGGTCGCCTTTGGGACGGCGTTGAAGCCGACAAGCAGCGGATAGAGCGCCTCGCGCGCGATCTTCGAGAACCCCATGATCATGCCGACCGCAGTTCCGAAGACGATGGCCAGTCCGAGCCCGGCCACGGTGCGCCAGAGGGTCTGCCAGGAATTGAGCAGGAAGAGATCGGCATATTTCACATAGGCTGGCCAGATATCGGAGGGGGAGGCCATCTTGTAATTCGGCCAGCCCATGAACCAGACCAGCGCCTCCCAGAGGATCAGGAAGACGATGATGGCGGCGATCGGGATGAGGACCTTGTGGAGGAGTCCGGAGTTCATGGGCATCAGGCGGGCTCCGCGGGGCTGCCCACGGGCGCGCGGCCCTGAGCGATTTCGATCTGGTGGCGCAGGGTGGTCAGCATCTCGGCGGCCTCGTGGGTGTAGAGATGTTCAAGGTCGCGCGGCCCGTTCATTGGCACATCCAGCAGATATTGCGCGCGCGCGGGTCGGCCCGAGAGCACGACCACCGTGTCCGCAAGGAAGATCGATTCACGCAGGTCATGAGTGATGAGCAGCCCGGTGAAGGGCTCCTTCTCCTTGACCTGATGCATGGTCTGCCACAGGTCCTCGCGGGTAAAGGCATCGAGCGCGCCGAACGGCTCGTCAAGGACCAGAACTTCGGGTTGATGCACAAGTGCCCGACAGAGCGACGCCCGTTGCCGCATCCCGCCGGACAGCTCGGAGGGCCGCTTGTCTTCGAACCCCTCCAGCCCGACCAAGGCGAGGAGATACCGCGCCCGATCCACCTGCTGTTTGCGGCTGGTCTTCGTCGGCACGATTTCCATCGGCAGCATGACATTCTGCAGGATCGTGCGCCATTCGAGCATGACCGGGTTCTGAAACGCCATGCCGACGGTCGAACGCGGAGACTTCACCCGTTCGCCATGCAGCCAGACCTCGCCCTCATCGGGCTTCAACAGCCCCGCGACGAGACGTGTCAGCGTGGACTTGCCACAGCCTGACGGACCGACCACGGCGCAAAACCCGCCCTCCCTGACCGAGAGGTCGAGTTTGTCGAGCACCTGGAGCGGTCCGCTCTTGGTCTGGAACGTATGGCTGACGTTCTTGATTTCGATAAGGGGAGCGTCACTCATGGCCTGCCTTCGCATAATCTTCCTGAGGCCACGGGGGCCGAGGGGCGCCCGACCCGAAGGTCGGGCGCAAGGGTCATTTCAGCGAAAAGAGGCCGTCCGGCAGATAGGACGCATCGAAATACAGCGCGGAATTGGCCGGGTTCTGGAACTCGTAGTTCTTGGCCAGTTGCTCCAGCGCCTTGTCCATGCGCGCGTCGTCAATACCGCCGAAGCCGTTCTCCATCACGTAGTCGGTCAGGACATTGGCTTCGAGACACAGCTCGAGGCGACGCTGTTCGAGCGCGGCATCCGCGGCCGGGTTCCGGGCGACAACGGCGGCGGCGCCTGAGGCGGGATCTGCGGCGACGTCTTTCCATCCCGCGGCAACCGCGGCGAGGAAGGCCTTGATCGTGTCGGGATTCTCCTGCGCGTATTCCATGTTGACGATGATGGCGTTGCCGTAAAGCTCCAGCCCATGGTCGGCCATGAGGATGGTCGAGATATCCGCCTCATCGACGCCTAGCCGCGCGAGATTGAGGTAGGAGGAGAAGGAGAAGCCGGTCACGGCCGCAACCTTGCCCTCGGCCAGCATCGGTTCACGGGTCGGGAAGCCAACGGGTTCGACGGTGACCTTGGACGTATCGATTCCGGCCGCTTCCGCAAAGGCCGGGAACTGCGCCCAGGCACCATCGGGGGGCGGAGCACCGAGGACCTTGCCCTCAAGGTCTTTCGGGGCTTCGACACCGAGAGACTTGCGCCCAACGATGGCAAAAGGCGGCTTGTCATAGACCATCATCACGGCGGTCACCGGGGCACTGGGGTTCTGGTCGAGGAACTTCACCAGCGAGTTGATATCCGCGAAACCCACGGGGAAGGCGCCGGTGGCAACTTTCGGGATGGCGTCAAGCGAACCCTGGCCAGCGGTGACCTCGACCTCGAGCCCGGCGGCTTCGAAATGGCCATTGTCGATGGCGGCGAAATAAGCGGCCGAAGGGCCTTCGAATTTCCAGTCCAGCGCGAAGGAAACCTTCGTGGATTCGGCATTCGCAATGCCGGCCGTGAGGACCATGGCGGCAGATAGGGCTGTAATGGTGCGGTGGAACACGCGCGTACCTCCTGTTGATTTTATTTGGGGGAGCCTGCTGTTAAAGTGCCAAGCGTGGGAGACGACGGCGCGGAAAGCCAGCGTGCACCGCCCGGAATATGTGAATTTGACTATTTTTTAGGCATATTTGCGGAAGATTCGAGCAATCGCTGCGGTGCAGCGTGCCGATTATCTGACCATTTGGTCGAATCCCTTGGTCAGCGATACTCTGCGGAGGTGATGAATTCCCCGAAAGATTCACACCAGATCAGCACGGTCGTGTATGCGGTCAGGTCGGTCCCCTCGGGCAGGTCCACCACAAAGCCGTTGAAGCTTTTGACATCCCCGACCTGCAATGCCGCTGCCTTGAGCGGCAGGAAGCCGGCCTCATCCTCGACGAAGTCCTGAACAAGGTAGAGCTTGTAATCCGGCCCCGGCGCGAGCTTTCCCATATGGACGATCCGCTCGTCGGAGAGTGCGATCTCGCCCTCGCCCCAATGCAGGAAATCGCTGCCGCTCAACTCACGGGTGAACGTGGCCTTGAACGCAGCGCCCTGCGACTGTTCCGCGAGCATCTCGGCGTCCGGCGAGGGCGGCGCGGTCAGGATCGGCAGGAAATAGATGCCGAGCGCAAAGCCGGCGGCAAGCGCGATGGAATGAGTCAGAAGCCAGAGGATGAAGCGACGCATGGGGCCTCCCTGTGTTGGTTTGGCGGGAGTGTGCGACGGATCGCGGGGCGGGTCCACGAAAAGGAAACGCGCCGCCCGATGGGAGCGGCGCGCCGTGTGATCCGGGCCCTGCTATCAGAGCGTGATCCGATAGGCGGCAAAGCCGTCCGCGCCGTCGCCGGCCGGTTCGATCGCCACGCCCTTGACGCCGTCGATGTGATCCGCCGCGCTTGGGCCGGTCTCGAAGAGCACCGTGGTGCCGTCCATCGGCGCGAAGGACCAGTTGGCATCGGCCGAGGGGCTGATCGTGCCTTGCTCGACAATGTAGCGGACGATCACGTCGCGGTTGGTATCCGGGGCTTCGAGGATCACGGTCTCGGCGCTTGCGCCCGGGAAGCTGCCGCCGCCACCGGCGCGGTAATTGTTGGTGGCGATGACAAACTCGGCGTCGTCGGCAACAGGCTCACCGTTGAAGGTCAGGTTGACGATCCGGCTGGCCTGCGGGTTTGCCTCCTCGCCTTTCGGGCCGAAGCGCGAGGGCTGGGAGAGATCGATCTGGTACTCGACCCCGTCGATCACGTCGAAATTGTAGGACGGGAAGGCGGGGTTGAGCAGCAGCGCGTCCTGCGAACCGGGCTCGATCTGGTTGAACATGCCGGCGGAGCGTTCGAGCCAGCCCTTGAGCTGGGCGCCGTTCACCTTCACCGCACGGACGGTGTTCGGATAGAGATAGAGGTCGGCCACGTTCTTGATCGCAACATCGCCCACGGCGACATCGGTGTAATATTCCGGGCCACCCCGTCCACCGGCCTTGAAGGGCGCGGCTGCGGAGAGCAGCGGCAGCGAGGCGTATTCGGTGCCCGCGAGCATCTGCTCGACATACCAACGCTGCGCGATGGAGACGATCTGCACGGACGGATCGTCAGCCACGAGCGCGAAATAGCTGTGCAGCGGCGCGTCGGTCTTGCCGACGGCACGGCGCACATAAGCCAGCGTCTCGTCATGCTCCGTCTGCACGGAGGCGAGCACGTCGGCGTCGTCCTCGGCCAGCGCCGTGTAGGAACGGTCCTCGTTGCGCTTGGCGATCGGGCGGGCTTCGGAGGTGAAGCTCACCACTTTCCAGCTATTGCCGTCGCGTTCCAGCATCAGGTCGATCAGGCCCATATGGGAGCCCCAGAACCCGCCCATGACAGCCGGTTTACCTTGCAGCGTACCCTTCTCGACATCGACCCCCGGCATGTCCGCATAGTCGGGCGACGGGAAGACGAGGTGATGGTGGCCGGTCAGCACGGCGTCGATGCCGTCAACTCCAGCGACCGCGGTGGAAGCGTTTTCCATGCCGTCGACCGGATCTGCCCCGGCAATGCCGGAATGCGACAGCGCAAGGATGAGCTCGGCTCCCTCTTCGCGCATCTGCGGCACATAAGCCTGCGCGGTTTCCACGATGTCGCGGGCCTCGACATTGCCTTCGAGGTGGCGGCGGTCCCAGTTCATGATCTGCGGCGGCACAAAGCCGATGACGCCGATCTTGATCGGGGCTTTGGTGCCATCGCCCAGTTCGATCTCGCGCTCGAGGATCACGTAGGGCTTCAGCATCGTCGTGTCGGCGATGGGGCTGCCGCCCATCTCCTTGACCACATTGGCGGAGACAATCGGGAACTCAGCGCCGGCCAGCGATTTCTCGAGGAAATCGAGACCGTAGTTGAACTCGTGATTGCCGAGCGTGGAGGCGTCGAAGCCCACGGTGTTCATCGCGGTGATGACCGGGTGGGTGTCGCCGTCCTTCATGCCGCGCTCATAGGCGATATAATCGCCCATCGGGTTGCCTTGCAGGAAGTCGCCATTGTCGAGCAGCAGCGAGTTGGTGGCCTCGGCACGGATGCCGTTGATCAGGCTCGCGGTGCGGGACAGGCCGACCGTGTCGCGCGGCTTGTCCGAGTAATAATCATAGGGGAAGACATGGACGTGCAGGTCCGTCGTTTCCATGATGCGCAGATGCGCCTGGTTGCCGGCGGCGCGGGCCGAATAGGGATGCAGCGCAATCAGCGAGGCGCCGGCGAGCCCGGAAGCGACGAAGCCGCGGCGGGAAATCTGGAATCGTGTGTCGGAAGCCATGGAAACACCTTTCGGTCTGAAGTCTGGCGCGGTCGTTAGCGCCGTCACATCACAGTAGCATGAAGCGTTCCGGGAAATGAAAACGAAACTGGTTTCGGTTCCGGCAGCGTCATGTTGCGTGGCAGGGTTTGCCATTGCCTGGCCCGCGTGGCTTAGTCCGCCCGGGCAAGACGGAGAGAATCGTGCGGATTGCGGAGCAGGTTACATTCGGAGGCGGCGCGCTGGATCGCTCCGCGCAGTTGCGGGAAGATGCCGATCTACTGGCGCGGATGCGGTCAGATCCGGGGACGCGGATCCTGCCCTTTTGGCGCGGCAAGCCGCAGATCCGTGGTGAGGGCGCGTTGGCCCTGGCGCCAGTCGCATCGCAAGACACCGTGCTGGAGGCGGCAACGGAGGAGGCGATCTTCCTCGGGCTGAGCGAGGGGCGGCCCTGGTTTGCCGCCGACATCTCTGCCTGGGAACCGGAGAATCTGGAGACCGACGCGCTCGACACCTTCCTCGATCCGAGCGAACAGCGCTTCCCAGGTGCGCCGGATGGTGTGCGTTTTGCTGAATTGCGGGGGGTCATGACCTGTCTGTCCCCGGCCGATGCGGAGCTGGCGGCAACGGCGCGCGGGTTGCTGGAATGGCAGAGGTCGCATCGATTCTGTGCCCGCTGTGGCGCGGAAAGCCTGCCCGCGAAGGCAGGCTGGCAGCGCGACTGCCCGGCCTGCGGCACTTCACATTTCCCGCGCACCGATCCGGTCGTCATCATGCTGATCACGTATGGCAACTCCGTGCTCGTCGGGCGTTCGCCCGCCTGGCCCGAAGGGTTCTTCTCGCTGCTGGCGGGCTTCGTAGAGCCGGGGGAAACCGTCGAGGCGGCGGTTCGGCGGGAGGTGTTCGAGGAGGCGGGGGTCCGCGTCGGTCCGGTATCCTTCCTTGCCTCTCAGCCGTGGCCTTTCCCGGCCTCGCTGATGCTGGGCTGCCGGGGAGAGGCGCTCGGTCGCGAGATCGAGATCGACCCGGTCGAAATCGCGGAAGCGCGATGGATGAGCCGCGAAGAGATGCTCCTGGCGCTGGCCGGCGAGCATGAGTCTGTTCGTGCCGCCCGACCGGGCGCGATTGCGCGATTTCTTCTGGAAAACTGGCTTGCGGATCGGCTTGATTGACGCAAGACGGACGTGGCAGGCGACGAAACAGCAGGGCTTGGTATGAAATTCACGACCCGGGAAGACATTGATGCGCCCATCGGAGCCGTCTGGACGGCGGTAACAGATGCGCGTCGCTTCGAAGACAAGGCAATCCGCAAGGGGGTCCAGGTGCAACGCCTGTCCGAGGACGCCGTGGACTTGGGCGCCAGCTGGACCGCGCGTTTCGACTATCGGGGCATTCGTCGCGAGATGGAGTCGGTCGTCACCGGCTTCGAGGCGCCGCGCCTTCTGGAACTGGACGGGAATGTCGGCGGTCTGGACGGGTTCCTGACCGTGGAGCTGTCAGAGCTGTCACCGGAAACGACGCGCCTGGAATTGACTCTGGAGATCAGGCCAGAGAGCCTGACCGCGAAGATGCTGGTGCAGACCATGCGCATGGCAAAGGGGCGCCTCGACAAACGATTTCGCAAGCGGGTTCGACACTTCGCGAAGCGTATCGCGAGGCAGGCGAAATCTGCGCAGGGTGCATAGAACGTGGCGCGCAAATCGGAGCACGGCTTGAGCGGAACCAGATCGGTCCTGTCGTTTCCGGCGGATCTTGCAAGGCTCCGAGCGGCCAACAGCCGTTGACAGGGACGAAATCGCAGCCCGGATTCAAGCCGAAATCGCCGGGTCAGCGATAGACCGGCGCTCGTTTCTGCATATTGGCCATGATCGTCTCGACCTGGTTGGGCGACCCCATCAACTCGGCCTGAAGCACCGCCTCCAGCCGCAGATGTTCCGCTGGCGTTCCGGCATAGATCGCGTCGACAAGCTGCTTGCCCGCGCGGATTGCGTCCGGTGATTTTGCGGCCAGTTCCTCTGCGAAGGCCCGCGCCTCGGCCAGAGGATCGTCGGCAAGCCGCGTCACCAGCCCGTATTTCTCCGCCTCGACACCCGTCAGGACGCGCACGGACATGATCAGTTCCTTGGCACGATCCGCCGGAAGCAACCTCGGCAGGCTCTGGGAAATCCCCATATCCGGGATCAGCCCCCATTTGCCTTCCATGATCGAGAAACGGCTGTCGGGCGTCGCGATCCGGAAATCCGCGCCAAGCGCGATCTGCGCGCCGCCGCCGAAACAGACCCCGTCCAGCGCCGCGATCACCGGCACCGGCACCTGTGACCAGATCATCGCCGGAAGCTGGAACCGGTTGGCCGCCTCGCCCTCGGGCGGGGTCAGCATCTCCTGTTTCACCGCGTCGAGCTTGCCGGCCATCGCCATCAGCGCGCCGGTATCCAGCCCAGCGCAGAAATCCGTGCCCTCGCCGGACAGGATCACCGCGCGCAGCTTCGGTTTGCCCGCCAGGTCCTTGCCCGCGGCAACCAGCGCATCCAGCATCTCCAGCGTCAGCGCGTTCTTCTTCTCCGGGCGGTTCAGGCGAACCTCCGCAATGGGCTCATCCGCGCCCAGCACGGTCACGAAGTGATCGGACATCGAAATCTCCTCAAGCTTTCGCATGACCAGAGCCCAGGAGTGAGTTTTGCGTCAAGCGTGACGGTGGGTCGGATCGTTGCAGGCATGGCCGATGGGCAGCGCATCGCAGCAGCGGTCCGAAGCGCTCTCCAGTTCCAGCACCGAATGCGTGATGCCGAACCGATCCACCAGCAACGCCTTCAGCGCGGATTTGACATCGCGCGGCGAGGCGTCCTCTTCCAGCACGACATGCGCTTCGAGCGATGTCTCGTGCTCGCCCATCTGCCACAGATGCATGTGGTGGATCTCGTCCACCCCCTCCAGCGCGCCCATCTCCGCCAGCACATCCTCCGCCGCGAGGCTGGTCGGGCTGCCGAGCATCAGGATGCGGATCACCGGACCGACCTCGCGCCCGGTATGCCAGAGGATGTAACCCGCGATCATCAGCGTCACGATCGGGTCCACCAGCCGCCAGTCATAGATCAGGATCAGCGTGCCGCCGATGATCACGGCAACCGAGCCCATCGCGTCCATCAGGTTGTGCAGGAAGGCGGCGCGCATGTTCACGCTGTCCTTCGACATCCGGTAGATCAGCAGCGCCGTCACCGTGTCCACGACCAGCGCGATGGCGGCGACGACGACCACGATCCAGCCCTGCACCTCGGGCGGGTCCATCAGGCGGTTCACGCCCTCGGCGGCAAGGTAGAAGGCGATGACGATCAGGGTCGTGTAGTTGATCAGCGCCGCGACCACCTCGGCGCGGCCATAACCAAAGGTCATTGAGGCATCGGCCGGGCGGCGGGCAATCCGGCGGGCTGCAAAGGCGATGACCAGCGAGATCGCGTCCGAGAGGTTGTGGATCGCGTCGGCGATCAGCGCCAGCGAGCCCGAAAGCACCCCGGCCACGATCTGCACGAAGGTCAGCGCGAAATTCACCGCTACGGCAGCAAAGACCCGACGGTCGCCGCTCGCGGGGTCGACATGGTGATGGTGGTGATGGTCATGCGGCACGGGTGATCTCTCCACAGCTTCTGCCTGCACGGGCAGGATTAGCGCCCTGCTCCGGAAGAGACCACCGGGTTTTCTCAGCTTCCCCGGACAACCCGTCGCAGGATCAATGCGCCTCGGCCCAGTTCGCCCCCTGCCCCGCATCGACCACCAGCGGCACGTCGATCTTCACGGCCGGTTCGGCGGCGGCTTCCATCACCTCGCGGACGCGCGCGACGGTCTCGTCCACGGCGCCCTCGTCCACCTCGAAGATCAGTTCGTCATGCACCTGCAGCAGCATCTTCGCCGGCAATCCGTCGATGGCGTCCTCCATCCGGATCATTGCCCGCCGGATGATATCCGCCGCCGTCCCCTGGATCGGCGCGTTGATCGCCGCGCGCTTGGCAAAGCCCGCGCCCGGCCCCTTGGCGCTGATCTCCGGGGTGTGGATGCGGCGCCCGAAAAGGGTCTCGACCCGCTTGTGTTCCTTCGCGAACGCGACGGTGTCGTCCATATAGGTCCGAATGCCGGGGAACCGTTCGAAATAGCGGTCGATGAAGCCCTGTGCCTCGCTGCGCGGGATGCGCAGGTTGCGCGCCAGCCCGAAGCCGGAAATGCCGTAGATCACGCCGAAATTGATCGCCTTGGCCTGGCGGCGGATGTCGGGCGTCATCTCGTCGAGCGGCACGTCGAACATCTCGGAGGCGGTCATGGCGTGGATGTCCTGCCCCTCGCGAAAGGCCTGTTTCAGGGCGTCGATCCCGGCGACATGGGCGAGGATGCGCAGCTCGATCTGGGAATAGTCGAGGCTGACCAGCACCTTGCCCTGTTCGGCAACGAAGGCCTCGCGGATGCGACGGCCTTCTTCGGAGCGCACGGGGATGTTCTGAAGGTTCGGATCGGTCGAGGCGAGGCGGCCGGTATTGGCGCCGGATTGCACATAGGAGGTGTGGACCCGCCCGGTCTCGGGATTGATATGCTCCTGCAATGCATCCGTGTAGGTCGATTTCAGTTTCGAAAGCTGGCGCCAGTCCAGCACGCGGCCGGGCAGTTCATGCTCGGTGGCCAGATCCTCCAGCACCTGCGCAGGTGTGGACCATGCGCCGGTCTTGCCCTTCTTGCCGCCCTCCAGCCCCATCTTGTCAAAGAGGATCTCGCCGAGTTGCTTGGGAGAGCCGACATTGAAGCTCTGACCCGCAAGTTCGTGGATCTCGGCCTCCAGCCCGGCCATTTTCTGCGCGAAGGCGTTGGACATGCGCGAGAGCGTGTCGCGGTCGACTTTCACGCCCGCCATCTCCATCCGTGCCAGCACCGGGGCCAGCGGCCGTTCCAGCGTTTCGTAGACGGTGGTGACCTTGTTCAAATGCAGCTGCGGCTTGAAGAGCTCCCAGAGTCGCAGAGTTATATCGGCATCCTCGGCGGCGTATTTCGCAGCCGTGTCGATCTCGACCCGATCAAAGGTGATGGCGCTCTTGCCGGACCCGATCAGCTCCTTGATCGGGATCGGCACATGGGAGAGGTAGCGCTCCGAAAGCGCGTCCATCCCGTGGTTATGCAGGCCGGAATGCATCGCGTAGGAGAGCAGCATCGTGTCGTCATAGGGCGCAATCTCGATGCCGTAGCGGGACAGGATCTTCGCGTCATATTTCATGTTCTGGCCGATCTTGAGGACGGCCTCGTCCTCAAGCAGCGGCTTGAGCAGGTCGAGCGCCGCGTTCAGCGGCATCTGCCCCTCGGCCAGTGCTTCCTCGGCGAAGAGCCCGTCCCCGGAGCCCGCCTTGTGCCCGAGCGGGACGTAACAGGCCGACCCTGCTTCGACGCTCAGGCAGATGCCGACAAGATCCGCGACCATCTCGTCGAGCCCGGTCGTCTCGGTATCGACGGCGACACGGCCCATGGCGTTGGCCTTGTCGATCCAGGCCTGCAGCGCGGCGGCATCGCGCACGATCTCGTATTTGTCGTGATCGAAGGGCGGCGCTTCCGGGGCGCCTGCTTCTGCGGCTTCGGCGGCGGGTTCGGCAATCGCTGGTGCCTCGACCCCGAGCTGGTCCGCGATCCGCTTGGAGAGAGTGCGGAACTCCATCTCGCCGAGAAAGCCCAGCAACGCCTCCGGCTCCGGGTCCTTCACCTCCAGGTCGTCCAGCGTGAAGTCGAGCGGGGTGCAGCAGTCCAGCGTGACAAGCCGCTTGGAGAGCTCGATCTGGTCGCGCTTCTCGAGGAGCGTCTGGCGGCGCTTGGGCTGCTTGATTTCCTCGGCGCGGTCCAGAAGAGAGTCCAGGTCGCCGTATTCGTTGATCAGTTGCGCAGCCGTCTTGATGCCGATCCCCGGCGCGCCGGGCACGTTGTCCACCGAGTCGCCGGCCAGCGCCTGCACGTCCACGACGCGGTCCGGGCCGACGCCGAATTTCTCTTCCACCTGCTCGACGCCGATCCGCTTGTTCTTCATCGCGTCGAGCATCTCGACCCCGCCGCCAACAAGCTGCATCAGGTCCTTGTCCGAGGAAATGATCGTGCAGCGACCGCCGGCCTCGCGGGCCTGGCAGGCCAGCGTGGCGATGATGTCATCGGCCTCAAACCCCTCGACCTCCTCGCAGGCGACGTTGAAGGCGCGGGTCGCGTCACGCGTCAGCGGGAATTGCGGGACGAGATCTTCCGGCGCGGGCGGGCGGTTGGCCTTGTAGAGATCATAGATCTCGTTGCGGAAGGACTTGCCGGAATAGTCGAAGATCACGGCCGCATGGGTTGGCGCGTCGGGTCCGGTATTCCCTTCGATATATCGGTGCAACATGTTGCAGAAGCCTGCCACGGCGCCGATGGGCAGCCCGTCGGACTTCCGCGTCAGCGGCGGCAGCGCGTGATAGGCGCGAAAGATGAAGGCCGAGCCGTCGATCAGATGAAGGTGATGTCCCTTGCCGAATGCCATTCCGCGTTCCCCGTGATGCTGCTTGCGCCTTGGTGCCATGTTCCGCCGCCAAGGGCCAGAGAGCCGGTCGCTCACGCGCAGAACACGGGACAGTGAAGCACGGCCTCGTGAGTTTAACATCACCGCCCGTTTCGCCATCGTTTCGAGACACCGCCCCGGTGTCCGATTTCGAAACGCGCAAAGGACATGACATGCGTCTCATCCCCTCTCTCGCCCTCGGGCTCGCCCTCTCCGCCTCGGCCGCTCTCGCGGGCGAGGAATACACCGCCGCCAACGGGCTGGCAGTGTCCGGCTATGATGTCGTTGCCTATTTCGGGCTCGAGCAATCCGAGCTGGGCACGCCTCAACCCGCCGCGATTCCCGGCCATGCCGACCTGACGGTCGAACATGACGGTGCCACCTTTGCGTTCTCCAGCGAGGAAAATCTCTCCATGTTCGAGGCCGATCCGGAGAAATACGTTCCGCAATATGACGGTCACTGCGCCTTCGGCGTCGCCAAGGGCGGCAAGGTGCCGGGCAATCCGAATCTCTGGCGCATCGTCGACGGCAAGCTCTATCTGAACATCACCCAGAACGTGGTCGGCTTCTGGGAAGAGGATATCTCCGGCAACCTGGAGCTCTCCGAGGCAAACTGGGCGGAGCTGGAGGCCCAGCCAGCGTCGACCAAGCCGATTCCGGAATTCGAGCCAATGGCGCCGGTGAACTGATCGGCCTCGATAGGGAATATACAGAAATGTCGCCGCGCGGTCGCCAATGGGCTGTCGCGCGGCATTCCTCTTTCCGGGCAGACCTGCGGCTCGGATCAGTTCCCGTCGCTCGCAGGTGTTGCCCCCGTGGCTTCGCTGCCCTCTGATCCGGATTGGGGCTCCGCTCCTTCGGTGGCTTCCGCCTCTTCCGCGGGCGGGTCTTCGGCGACCAGTTCGCCGTTTTCCCAGGCGCCCGAGCGTTCCTCGCCGCTGGCATAGCGCATGACGCCATCGCCCTGCGGGACATTGTCGAGGAACATACCGTCGTAGACATCGCCATTGGCATAGGTCGCCGCGCCGCGCCCTGTGATCTTGCCCATCTTCCATCCGCCGGTGTAGCGAAAGCCGCTCTCGGTGATCAGAGTGCCCTGGCCGCTGCGCTCGCCCGCGTCGAATTCGCCCTCATAGCTGCTGCCATCGGTATATGTGGCCTTGCCCTGTCCATCGCGCAGCCCGCTCGCCCAGTCGCCGTCATAGCTGTAGCCGTCGGGGTAGGTGATGACACCCTTGCCGTGATACTTGGCGCCCTTGAAGCCGCCTTCGTAGACGCCGCCATCCTGGTAGCGGGCCGTGCCATGGCCTTCCATGACATTTTCGACCCAGTCGCCGTCATAGGAATCGCCGCTGGGATAGGTGATGTTGCCGGTGCCATGGGCCATGTTGTTGCGGGTCTGGCCGATATAGATGGAGCCATCGGGATAGGTCACCTTGCCCTGGCCTTCCATCCGCCCGTCGACCCACTGGCCAGTATAGATGAAGCCGTCCGCGCCAGTGAACGTGCCCTCGCCTTCGCGTTTGTCGTCCTTGAACGCCCCCTCATAGACATCGCCATTGGGGTAAGTCGCCTTGCCGTGGCCATGGCGGCGGCCATCGACCAGCAGCCCCTCATAGACCTCGCCCGAAGGCTGGGTCAGCTTGCCAAGACCATTGATCTGGCCGTTCTTCCACGAGCCCTCGTAGGAGAACCCGTCCGGCTTGGTCAGGTTGCCCTGCCCGGAGCGCTGCCCCCGGCTGAGATTGCCCTCGTAGACCGTCTCGTCGGGATAGGTGATCTTCCCCTTGCCCTCCTGGATGCCAGCCACCCACTGACCCTCGTAGAGATAGCCGTCGGGGCGGGTGTAATTGCCCAGCCCCTCATGCAGCGCGTTGACGAAGGCGCCTTCGTAGCGCGTACCGTCGGGATAGACCGCGAGCCCCTGGCCGGTCATCTCGTTCTCGACCCACTCGCCCTCATAGGTACCGCCATCCGCGAAGGTGATCTTGCCGAAGCCATGCGGCTTGCCACGCGCGAAGCTGCCCTCGTAGACCGATCCATCCGGGAAACGGGCAATGCCCTGTCCGAGGATCTCGCCCTCGACCCAGTCGCCGACATATTCATAGCCGTTGGGCAGCCGGTAGGTGCCCTTGCCGTGCTGCAATCCGTCCTTGAAGGTGCCTTCATAGACACCGCCATTTTCGTATTGCTTCACCTCGACCGTACTGTCCTGCGCGAGCACGGGACCGGTCGCCAGGAAGGCCAGCATGGAAGCCAGAAGGAGCGGGTTTGCCTGTCGGGTCATCTTGTCTCCCCTTTTTGCTAGCGGGGGTCTGCCTTGGTCATTCAGGAGGCAACCCTACTTCCGCCCCCCTTGAGGAGCAACGCTTTTTGCCGTGATCCGGCGGTCAGGCGCTTCCATGCGCGCGCCTTTCTGCTAAGAGAGCCCCGGTCCGCCCCGACCTGCCCCGGTCCGCCGAAGCAAGGAGCCTCGTACATGACCCGTTTTCGCCTGACGCTGGCACAGCTCAACCCGACTGTCGGAGACCTGCGCGGCAATGCCGCCAAGGCGCGCGCGGCCTGGGAAGACGGCAAGGCGGCCGGCGCCGACATGGTCGTGCTGCCGGAGATGTTCCTCGCCGGCTACCAGTGCCAGGACCTTGTGATGAAGCCCGCCTTCGTCGCCGACTGCCAGCGTGTTCTGGAGCAACTGGCCACCGATTGCGCCGACGGGCCGGCGCTCGGCATCGGCCTGCCCTGGTTCGAGGGCGCGGCGCTCTTCAATATCTATGCCGTGCTCAAGGGCGGCGACGTGGCCACGAAAGTGGTCAAGCACCACCTGCCGAATTTCAATGTTTTTGACGAGAAGCGGCAGTTCTCCAGCGGCGATGTGCATGGGCCCACAACCGTTGGCCCGGTCCGGCTCGGCATCCCGATCTGCGAGGATGCCTGGCATCCCGATGTCTGCGAGACGCTGGAGGAGAGCGGTGCGGAGTTGCTCATGGTCCCCAATGGCTCGCCCTATTTCCGTGGCAAGCGCGAGATGCGGCTGACCCATATGGTCTCCCGGGTGATCGAGACCAGCCTGCCGCTGGTCTATCTCAACATGGTCGGCGGGCAGGATGATCAGGTCTTTGATGGCGGCTCCTTCGTGCTCAATCCGCATGGAAAACTGGTCCTGCAGTTGCCGCTTTTCGACGAGGCCATCGCCCATGTCGACTTCGTGCAAGGCGCGGACGGCTGGGAGGCCGAGGCGGGCGAGATGGCGCATCTGCCCGATGAATGGGAGCAGGATTACCGGGTGATGGTCGAGAGCTTGCGCGACTATCTCGGCAAGTCCGGCTTCTCCAAGGTGCTGCTGGGGCTTTCGGGCGGGATTGATTCGGCCATCGTCGCCACGATCGCGGCGGACGCGATCGGTCCGGAGAATGTCCGCTGCGTGATGCTGCCATCCGAGTATACCTCTGCCGAGTCGTTGGAAGATGCGGCGGGCGTCGCCAACGCGCTTGGCTGCCGGCTCGACGAACTGCCGATCTCCGGCCCGCGTGCCGCTGTCACGGAAGCACTCGGTCCGCTCTTCGAAGGCACGAAGCCGGATCTCACGGAGGAGAACATCCAGTCCCGCCTGCGTGGGCTGCTGCTGATGGCGCTCTCCAACAAGTTCGGCGAGATGCTGCTGACCACGGGCAACAAATCCGAGGTCGCGGTCGGTTATGCCACGATCTATGGCGACATGGCCGGCGGCTACAATCCGATCAAGGATCTCTACAAGATGCGGGTCTTCGAAACCTGCCGCTGGCGCAACGCCAATCACCGCGACTGGATGAAGGCCCCCGAGGGGATCGTGATCCCGCCGCGCGTTATCGACAAGCCGCCCTCGGCGGAGCTGCGCGAGGACCAGAAGGACGAGGACAGCCTGCCGCCCTATCCCGTTCTGGACCGGATCCTGGAGCTGCTGGTCGACGAGGAAGCCAGCATCCGCGAAATCCTGGACGAGGGCTTTGACGAGGCGGATGTCCGCAAGGTCGAGCACCTGCTCTACATCTCGGAGTATAAACGACACCAGTCCGCCCCGGGCGCGCGGCTGTCACGGCGGGCCTTCTGGCTCGACCGGCGCTATCCGATCGTCAATCGCTGGCGGGACCGTTTCGAAGGGTAGACGTCACATAAGTTCGATACGCCGCCGGCAAGGCTAGGCGAACCAGTTGGTAGCGGGAGGGTCAGATGAACGAAACCGGTGTTTTCCCCGGCTGGATGTCTGGCGACAGCGAAGAGGCCGCGCTGGCAAACAAGGCCGTGACCCGGCGGATCGAGAAGCTCATCAAGGCGGAAGAGCAACGCAAGGTTCTGGCGATCATTCGCCACTGGTCACCCTCCGACATCCTGTCGCTCTTCGTGCAGATGCGCTCGAGATACGCGCGTCGGTTGCTGGAATGGATGCCGGACGAGGCCGGGATCAAGGTGCTGGCCGAGCTGGACCCGCGGCTGCACGCGGTGCTGGCCGAAGAGGAGACCCGTTCGACCTTCCGCAAGCTGATCGAGGGCATGGAGCCGGACGAGGCCTTCCCGATTCTCGACGAGTTGCCGCATGACTTCGCATTGGAGATCCTCGCGGGCCATCCGCATGAGGCCGCCCTGCGCGCCGCGCTGGACATCGACGAAGACCATGCCGCCGCGCATATGAAGCGTGGTGTGATGACGGCGCGGATCGACGGCACGGTGGGCGATGTGATCGCGGAAATCCGGGCCAATGCGCGGGATATCGAGCGGCTGGAACGGGTCTATGTCGTCGATGAGCATCGCCGCGTGCGCGGAGAGGTGCGCCGGCGCGACCTGCTCATGCACGCCGATGACACCTGCGTGGCGGATATCATGGGCGGAGACGCCGTGGTCGTGGCCGCCGATGCCGACCAGGAAGACGTGCTGCAACTGGCGCGCGAGCGGCGCATCCAGTCCATCGGCGTGGTCGATGCGCAGGGGCGGCTGGTCGGGCTGATCACACAGGACGAACTGCGCCAGATCGCCTCCGAGGAGGTCGAGGAGGACATCCTGCTGATGGGCGGCGTGCACCCGGATGCGACCGAGTTCGACGGCCCGCTCAAGATCGTCGCCCGCCGCCTGCCCTGGATTCTCGGCGGGCTGGTGGGCGCGTCCATCGCGGCCTCCGTGATCGGCTCCTACGAGGAGGCGCTGACCCAGGCCGCGATCCTTGCGAGCTTCATCCCCGTGGTCATGGCGACGGCGGGCAATGTCGGCATCCAGGCCTCGACCATGTCGATCCAGGCGCTCGGCCCCGGGGTGACATGGCGCGGCGACTTCCTGCCCCGTCTCGGGCGCGAGCTGCTGGCCTCGCTAGTCAACGGCGCAGTTGTTGGCAGCGCCGTCGCCCTTCTCGTGCTGCTGGCGACGCGCTTCGTGGAGATCGAGAATGCCGCGAACCTGTCGCTCACCTGCCTGATCTCCATGACCCTCGTCACCATCATCGCCGCGAGTTTTGGCGCCCTGATCCCCTTCGCGCTCAAGGCGTTGAAGCTCGATCCGGCCGTCGCGACCGGCATTTTCATAACCACCGCAAACGACGTGTTCGGGGTTTTGATCTTCTTCACCGTCGCGTCGATCCTTTATCTCTGAGCCCGGTCCCTGAACATGCCTGACGACACCCTGACCCTCGCCCGCGCGCTGACCTTCGCCGCCGATACCCACCGCAACCAGCGGCGCAAGGGCGCGGCGCAGGAGCCCTATATCAATCACCTGATCGAGGTGATGGAGCTGGTGGCGCAGGCAACGGATGGGCAGGATGGGGAGATTCTGGTCGCAGCACTCCTGCATGACGCGATCGAGGATGCAGGGGTGACGGCGGAGGAGATCGAGGCCCGGTTTGGCGCGCGCGTGGCGCGGATCGTGGTCGAGAACACCGATGACATGTCGCTCTCCAAGCCTGAGCGCCGCGCCCGTCGGATTGCGGCCATGGGCGACAAGCCGGTCGATTCCCGGATCGTGAAGATCGCCGACGTGGTGTCGAACCTGCGCTCACTCGTCGTCTCCGCTCCGGCGGGCTGGGATGTTGAGCGCAAGCTGAACTACCTCAAGGGCTGCCGACAGCTGATCGAAGCGGGCCGGGGCGCGAATGCCGCGCTGGAGACGCTGTTCGACGAGACGGCGGTCGAGGTCGAGTCCTCGGTGCGGGGCGACCGGCCGATGACGATTGGCGGGCGTGAAGAGGCGCTGCGGCACCTTGAGGTGGAGATGGGCCAGCATGTCCACCTCGTCTACCTTCCCAACACGCAACTGCGCTGGCTGACTGGCGCTGATATTCAGAAGTTGGCGCAGGAAGCGGCGATCTTCTTCCCCTCCGCTGCGATCCACGAGGCGCATGCGACCTTCGACGGCAAGCTGCGCAAGATCCTGCTGGCGCGAATCCGGACCGATGACAGCGACGCTGTGGTCGCTTTCGGGCAGCGGCTCTGTCTTGCCTTCGAGCAGGAGTTCGTCGGAATCGAGGTTGGTGGGCGCTATATCCGGGTCTATGCGGACGATACGGAATGACGCCGTGGCTCGGTGGCAGAATGTCGAGGCAGCCCCCAAAAGCTGAGCGCATACGGCTGGACGGAAAGCGCCGCAGCCTCCACCCGAAGAACGGCTCTGGCCCTGACGCAATCAGGATCAACCGAGGTCACCCCGGCCTGTTCTCCCCGAGGTTCGCAACCCGCAAACTCTGCCATCCAGCCCCACCCGCCACCTGATCCGTTGACCGGCAATACGCAGCGCCTGTGCAGGCCCCTATGGCGCGGAAACCGCGGGCTTTGACCGAAATGCCTCAACACACAGTGCGACGCTTCAACATCCCGCCCGGACGCCACGCAGCCCTGTCTCTTCCCCGCCTGCCCGCAACTGTGCAGGGCACAACATGTGGATGTCGCGAAGATCACGCCTACAGGACGGCCATGATTTGTTCACAAACTTGATGCAAAGCGGCACCAATCCCCACCAAAAACCGCCAGAAACAAGTCGTTAACCTTAACCAAGTCTTGAGGGACGGCGGCGAACGCGGCAGTTGGTTTGGGAAGTTGGGGTAAAATGTCCGCAAAGGGCGTTTCCAAACCGGACAAGGCCGTGTCAGCGAAATGCGACCGTCCGGAATGGAAGGATCGAGCTGTGTTCTCGAATGCAACCAGTGCGTTCACGCGCGCAATCTTAGTAGGGGCGGTGATTCTGCTTCCATCCCTGCTGGTCCAGAATGTTGGGGTCGAGACACCCCAGATCATGGTGTTGGTCGCACTGGCTTGCGCGGTGCTGACCTTGGCCGAATATGCGTCCACGTATCCCAGCCTGATCGAGTTCCGCGACGCTCCGCCCTTCAACCGGATTCGCTACCTGTCCCTCTTTGCCACTCTCTTCGTCCTGTCGCTGCTGGCGCGTGGTGAGGTCGACCCGAACGGACTTACGCTCCTCGTGGAAGCGATCGGCTCCCTGATTGGCACGAGCCTGGATTTCCCCTATTCGCCGGTGCGACTCGTCCTGATCTCGATGCCCGACGGCGCGAGCCCGGCCGAAATCAACACGGTGCGCGCCGCGGCCGGCATGGCCTATCTCATTTCGCTGCTGGCAATCATCTTCTTCTACCTGATCCTGAAGCTGAAGAACTGGCCGTCCCGTTCCGGCGCCTTCAATGTCTGGATCAACCTGCCAACCTTCGATCCAACCGCCGGTGGCGATGTCGTCAAGCGGCTCAATCGGGATGCGCGCTTTAACCTTGCGTTAGGCTTTCTGCTGCCATTCCTGATTCCGGCGATCGGCAAGGCGGCCGAGTCGTTGTTCAGCGCCGCAATGCTGACCGAAACGCACACGATGATCTGGCTGGTATCACTATGGGCCTTCCTCCCGCTGAGCCTCTTCATGCGCGGCATCGCGATGTCGCGGGTGGCGGACATGATCCTGGAAATGCGCCGCCGCAGCACGGCGGTGGCCACGGCCGGACACGTCTACGCCACCTGATCGGGGCGCTTCTTGCGCTGTTCCTGGCACTTCCGGCAGGCGCCGAGACCATCCGCATCGCAACGTTTTCGCCCGAGTTGTCCCGCAAGGGGCCGGGGCTGCTGCTGCGTGATATCCTCAAAGGCAAGGACGAGCAGATCGCGGCCGCAGTCGCGGTGATCGCGGACGTGGATCCGGATATCCTGCTGCTGACCGGATTCGACTATGACGCCGGACAGGTCACGCTCAGCGCCTTCGCGGAGCGGCTTGAGGCGGCCGGCGCACCCTATCCGCATCTCTTCAGCCTGCGCCCCAATAGTGGCGAGGCGACTGGGGTCGATCTCGACGGCAATGGCCGCACCGGCGAGCCGCGCGACGCGCAGGGCTATGGCCGTTTTGCCGGAGATGGCGGCATGGCGCTGCTGAGTCGTTTCGAAATCGATCGGAACGGAGTGAAGGATTTCACCGACCTTCTCTGGAAAGACCTTCCCCGCGCCACGCTGCCACACCAGGGCGGCACCCCTTTCCCCTCCCCCGAAGCGCTCGAGATCCAGCGGCTCTCGACGACCGGCCACTGGCTGGTCCCGATCCGCTGGCCGGGGCGCGAGACGCTCACCGTGATGGCCTTCTCCGCCACCCCGCCGATCTTCGACGGACCGGAGGATCGCAACGGGTTGCGCAATGCCGACGAGCTGCGCCTCTGGACCCGGCTGCTGGATGGCGACCTTGCGGTGCCGCCGCCCCCGCCGCCTTTCGTTATTCTCGGCAATGCCAATCTCGACGCGGCGGACGGCAACGGGCTACGCGCGGTGATGGCCGATTTCCTCGCCGATCCCCGGCTGCAGGACCCGCGCCCCGCCAGCCCCGGCGGCGCCGCAGAGGCAGACCCAGCCCAAACGGGCGACCCCGCCCTCGACACCGCCGATTGGCGCGCTGTGGCCGAAGATGGCCCCGGCAATCTGCGTGTCGATTACGTGTTGCCATCCGCCGGGCATGTGCTCGCTGGAAGCGGCGTACACTGGCCGTCAGGCGACGCCGCGCTCGACACTGCGCGGACCGCTTCGCGCCATCGTCTTGTCTGGGTCGATCTGGTGGTGGAGCGCTGAGGCCAGCGCGACGTCCAGCGGGGTATCGCGAAACTCTGGCAACAGGGCACGGAAGGCCGCGCTGTCGAGAGTGTGCGGCTTGCGCCAGAGGTAGGACATCTCCAGCAAGTGCCGCCCAGTCGACCAGAAGGGCGCTGCGAAACGCACTGGCAACCAGGACATTCGAGCGAGTTTGATTGCCCGCCCGGTGATCCGCTCCAGCGCCGCCTGCAGTTCCTCGCCGGAGAACGTGTAGCCCGGGAAGGGAATATCCGCGAAACGCGGCAGCGCATCCGACATCTCCGCCAACGCCACCGCCGCGCGGGCCATATCCGGCAGGTAGGCCCAGCTATGCGGGATGTCGGTCGGCCCGGGATAGGTCAAACGCCCACTTGCGAGCTTTGCGGTGAGGATCTTGTCGAACCAGTTCCCGGACGCTTCGGTATCGAGGAAGTCGCCGCCGCGCAGGATCAACACCCGTGCGTTCGACGCCGCCCAGACGGCTTCTATCTCCGCGCGCGCCCGCCCGAGCGGGTTGGTCGCTTCATGCGGGGTCTCGGGCGCCAGTCGCGCCGGCGACCGCGCGCCAAAGGGGTAGACGTTGCCGGGCAAGATCACCCGCGCTCCGCTCGCCTCGGCGATTTCGATGAGCCGTGCGGTCTGGCCCGGAAGCTCGGCCTGCCAGCGCGGATAGGGCGGGTTCCAGCCATTCACGATGATATCGACGCCCCAGCAGGCATCCCAGAGCGATCCCTCCGCCCGGTTGTACCGGGTCACCTTCCAGCCGGCGGCCTCGAAGGCCGTCGCCGCATGGCGCCCGAAACGGCCGGTTGCGCCGAGGATGAGGACGTTTCCAGTCATGAGCTTTCCTTTCGGTGATGTCTGAGCCCGAAGTATCCATTCATTTTCGACAAGAACATTGCTCTAAAATGCCGATATGGTATTCATTTTTGAATGCCACACTCCGCTCCCTCCCCCGACTGGTCGCGCTTGCAATGTTTCGTCGCCGTGGCCGAGACCGGCTCTCTCTCCGCAGCGGCACGCCGGCTCGGTCAGTCGCAGCCAACGCTCGGGCGTCAGGTCAAGGCTCTGGAGGCCGAGCTTGGCGTTGCGCTCTTCGCCCGGCATCCGCGCGGGTTGGAGGTGACCCCGGCGGGGCTGGAGCTCCTGCCGTCCGCCCGCGCCATGCAGGACGCCGCCTCACGCCTCACCCTCGCGGCGGCGGGCCAGGTCGGGGAAGTCGCGGGGACCGTGCGGCTGACCGCCTCGGCCTTCGTGTCCATGCATGTCCTGCCGCCGCTTCTCGCCGAGCTGCGGCAAGTGGAGCCAGAAATCGAGGTCGAACTGGTCCCGTCCGACCGGAGTCAGAACCTGCTCTTTCGCGAGGCGGATATCGCCATCCGCATGTATCGCCCCGAGCAGCTCGACATCGTGACCCGCCATCTCGGCGAGGTCGAGCTGGGCCTCTACGCGGCGAGCCGCTATCTCGGCCGACACGGCCGGCCCGCACGGGTCGAAGAGCTGCCCGGCCATGACCTGATCGGCTATGATCACGACGAGACGATCCTGCGCGAGATGCGCAAAATGGGACTGCCGGCCGAACGAGACTGGTTCGCGCTGCGCTGCGACGATCACAATGTGCTCTGGGAGCTGGTCCGTGCCGGTTGCGGGCTCGGCTTCGCGCAGGTCAGCGTCGGAGACGCGGATCCCGATGTGGAGCGGCTCCTGCCGGAGATGCCGCTGCCCACGCTGCCGGTCTGGCTCACCGCGCCAGATGCGATGCGCCGCACCCCGCGCATCCGCCGGGTCTGGGACTTTCTGGCCGAGCGCCTGCGCCCCTTGCTCGCACTCTCGAAAGCCAACGGTTCTTGACCCTTGGCTGCCCCGGGGATAACCCCGCCGGGACACATCTTCCGAGGACATAGACCATGAGCACCCCTTCCCTTCTGATCCTGCCCGGCGACGGCATCGGCCCCGAAGTCATGACCGAGGTTCGCAAGATCATCGACTGGTACGGCGCCAAGCGCGATCTCGCCTTCGATGTCAGCGAGGATCTGGTTGGGGGCGCGGCCTATGACGCGCACGGCACGCCGCTGACCGACGAGACCATGGCGAAAGCGCTGGAGGCCGATGCCGTCCTGCTCGGCGCCGTGGGCGGGCCGGATTATGACGAGCTCGACTTCTCCGTGAAACCCGAGCGGGGGCTGCTGCGCCTGCGTAAGGAGATGGATCTCTTCTCCAACCTGCGCCCCGCCCAGTGCTTCGACGCGCTGGCCGATTTCTCCTCGCTCAAGCGCGACGTGGTCTCCGGGCTCGACATCATGATCGTTCGCGAGTTGACCTCGGGCGTCTATTTCGGCGAGCCGCGCGGTATCTCCGTCAACGCCGATGGCGAGCGTGAGGGCGTCAACACCCAGCGCTACACCGAGAGCGAGATCGTCCGCGTGGCGCGCTCCGCCTTCGAGCTGGCCAAGCGCCGGGGCAATAAGGTCTGCTCGATGGAGAAGGCCAATGTGATGGAATCCGGCATCCTGTGGCGCGAGACCGTGCAGAAGGTGCATGACGAGGAATACGCCGATGTCGAGCTCAGCCACATGTATGCCGATGCCGGCGGCATGCAGCTCTGCCGCTGGCCCAAGCAGTTCGACTTGATCGTGACCGACAACCTCTTCGGCGATCTGCTCTCCGACGTGGCCGCCATGCTGACCGGCTCGCTTGGCATGCTGCCCTCCGCGAGCCTCGGCGCGCCTGCGGAGAATGGTCGCCCGAAAGCGCTCTACGAGCCGGTCCACGGCTCCGCGCCCGACATTGCCGGCCAGGGCAAAGCGAACCCGATCGCCTGTATCCTCAGCTTCGCCATGGCGCTGCGCTACTCCTTCGACCAAGGCACCGAGGCGGATCGCCTCGAAGCCGCGGTCGAAAAGGTGCTGGCCGATGGGCTGCGCACGGCGGACCTTATGGGTCCGGATGGCGGCACCCCGGTTTCGACCTCCGCGATGGGCGACGCGGTTATCGCTGCGCTCGACGCCTCGCTCTGAGCTCCGGCGCTGTCAGCGCCATGTTATCTGGCCTCTCCGCGCAAACGGGGAGGCCTTTTTTTGTGCGTGGTCACGTCTTCTTTGAGCCGGTTGCGGACGTTTGGGCCGAGCCCTTGTGGGCGCGGAACCAAGCCGAAGGCGCCGTGCCAGCGCCGCGAAGGTCAGCACTGTCCGCAACGCAGCGTTCCGCTTGCCTGCCCAGCCTCCCCTCGCCTACCGCTCGGACGAACAATCCACATGGAGCGCGTATATGCCCCTCGACACAATCGCCGACATCATCCGTTCGGGCCTCTCGAAGAGCGATTTCACCGACAGCCTGAAATTCGACTGTGGACCAGCCGGCACGATTACGCTCGACAATGGCCAGGTCTCGCTTGAGGACCTTCCCGCCGCCTGCACCCTGAAGATGAGCGTCGAGAACCTCGAGAAACTGGTCAAGGGCAAGCTGAACCCGATGACCGCCGTGATGATGGGCAAGAACAAGGTCGGGGGCGACCCGTCCGTCGCCATGAAGCTCGGCAGGCTGCTGAAGGGCTGACCGTCGCGGGCGCCTAGGCCGGCTTCAACGCCCGCGCCGCGAGGCGTCGGTAATGCGGCATGGCCCCGTCCAGCACGCCCTTCAGCGCCACCGGAACCTCGGGCAAAGGTCCTTCGCGTCCGGCAAAGCCGGTGCTGTTCCAGACCGCGCCATACCAATGCGACGCCCAGACGCCGTCGCAAGCTTTCCCGCCCGCGGGCCAGGACAACATGGCGGGGTCGAAATCCAGCCCGATCTCGGCGCAGAGCGCCCGCAGCATCCCTTCGGGATCCTCGCGGATATCATGGCTGTCCACCACGACGGCCTTGCCATGCACCTGCTCGACATGATCGAACAGGTCCGCCTGTTGCCAGAAGCCGATATCATCCAGTGTCGGGTTCTCCCGCTTCGCCGCATAGCTCGCGATCACCCGCGCCGGGTGGCGGATCAGGAAGAGATTGACCATATCGTCCATCCAGTCCCAAGGCATGCCGGCAAAGACGTGATGAGTCATGTGCTTCTGGTAGAAGTGCGGCCTGTCGGCGGGAAGCGGCCCGGTGAGCTGCGCCACCACATCCGCCGGGTCCTTCGGCTGGGCGGCGAGAATTTCCGCTCGCATCGGGTGCTCCAACCCGGTCGCCGCGAGATAGGCCGCATAGAAGGGCTCATCGACCGCGGCAAAATCCGCCCGATTGGCAAAGGCATACATCATCGCCGTGGAAAGGTTTCGCGGTCCGGACCACATCGCGATGCGCATCAGGTGGCCTTCTCGGGCAGCGGGCCCGCCGGGATCATTTCGTCATTCTGTCTCATGACGCGGACGGTAGACGCGGGCGTGCGCGGGGGAAAGAGTGAAACAGGTTTCAACCCCGCGTGAGGTCACGGCTGCTTGAGTTGCGGATGATCCTTATGCCTGCGAAAGATGCGGAGCAACGAAAGGAGCCCAACATGCAAGCACTTGCGTCCAATGTGAAACCGACCCTCCTCGCCATCGCGATCGCCGTTGGCCTCACCGTTCAATGCGACCCGGCTGGCGCCAAGGCGCCTGACTGCCACACGGCCACTGCCGACTGCGTGGTGCAAGCCGGGATCGGGCGCGGCGCGCGCTGAGCGGCGCTTCAGCCGATCTTGAGCTCGGTGACCTCGACCAGTTCCGCGAAAGCCTCGATATCCTCTTTCGGCAGCATGTTCGGGCCAAGTTCGCCCAATGCGCCGAGGGAGAAGGCGGTCGAAAGCCGCGCGATCTCGGGCAGCGAGAGGCCGGAGAGTAGCCCATGAGTGATACCGGCAACCATGGCGTCGCCCGCGCCCACGGTGGAGACGATCCGCGCCTTGGGCGGCACGGCCAGGACGGCGGCCTCGGAGGTGACAAAGAGAGCACCCCGGTCGCGCATCGAGACCACCGACAGCTCTATCGCGCCATCGGCCAACGCCCGCGCCGCCGTGACGATCTCCTCCAGCGTGCCCAGCGAGGAGCCGACAACTTCCTGAAGCTCATCGATATTCGGCTTCACGACATGAGGTCGCGCGGAGAGCGCGCGATCAAAGGGGATGCCGCTGGTATCGAGCACGACCTTGCAGCCCCTGGCCTTCAGTTGCTCGACCATCTGACGATAGGTATCCGTCTGCACGCCCGTCGGCAGGCTGCCGGAGAGAACGAACCACCTGACACCGTCATCGGCCAGCGCAAGAACAGTCTCCATCACAGCAGAGACACTCTCGGCATCGGCCGTAATCCCGGGGAAGTTGATCTCGGTGATCAACTCCCGGATCCGGTCGACGAGCTTGACATTGACCCGTGTGGTGCCCGGCACCTTGACGAAACGGTCGGTGATACCCTTCTCCGCAAAGAGATCCTCGAAGGGTTCGAGATTGGCACGCCCGAGCAGCCCCGTTGCGACGACAGGATAGCCATAGGCGGAGAGGAACGAGGCGACATTCACCCCCTTGCCGCCGGCATCGGCATGTTCGGAGGTGACGCGGTTGACCCGGCCGGTGTGGAAATTGGTTGCCTGGGCGGTCTGGTCCAGCGCCGGGTTCAACGTGACGGTGGCAATTCGCGCAAGGTTCGCCATGGATCTGTCTCCTGTTCAGAGCCGAGCTTGCATGGTCGCGTAGTGATCCAAGCCCGTACAGGTTGCAAGCGCCATAGCGTCGCTGCAGAGACAGAGCCGATTGGGGCAAGCATCCGAGTGCAAGGTCAGGGTTGCGGATAGTGTTGCCGTTCGCTGCAATCGCAAAATGCGCAACCAGAGCCGTGCCAAGACCTGCCCGTGGGGTGGCGCTGCAACAGTTGAGGTCCGCACTTTTTCCCTGCCAAGTCCGAAAGAGATTAGAGCGTTGCGCGCGGGCAGCAAAGCGCCAGCCCGCCGGGACGGGCAGGCGCTGGCACGGCGCCTTCGGCTTGATTCCGTGCCAATCAGTGCGCAAACCAAACGTCCGCAGACTCTACTCTCCCTTGCATTCCCCACACTTGAACGGGACCTCCCCCGCTCCAACGCCCAGATCCAAGCCATGCACCGCGCGAAATCGCGCATTGCCCGCCCTGCGGCGCTGTTTCCGTTTCAATCGAGCGCTAACAGCACTAGGAAAGCGGCAACCAAGGAGACCTCCCGATGAGCATTCCCAAACCTGTCGTTCTGTGCATCCTCGATGGCTGGGGCATTGGCACCAAGCCGCCGGAAGAGGAAGGCAATTCGCCCGTCCTCGCCAGCACCCCGACTTTCGACAAGATGGTCGCAACCTGCCCGACCGCAACGCTGATCACCTTCGGCAATGATGTCGGCCTGCCGACCGGCCAGATGGGCAACTCGGAAGTCGGCCACACCAATATCGGCGCTGGCCGCGTCGTGGCCATGGATCTCGGCCAGATCGACCTCTCCATCGAAGACGGCTCTTTTCCGAAGAAGGAAGCCCTGCAAGGCTTCATCGCCAAGCTGAAAGAGACCGGCGGCACCGCCCATCTTTCCGGCCTCGTCTCGCCGGGCGGCGTGCATTCGCATCAAGACCATATCGTCGAGGCGGCCCGCGTGATCGCCGAGGCTGGCGTCCCGGTGCAGATCATCGCGCTGACCGACGGCCGCGACGTGGCACCGAAATCGGGCGCCGGACAGGTGGCGAAATTCGAAGCCGACCTGCCGGAAGGCGCGAAGGTTGGCGGCGTGGTTGGCCGCTACTGGGCAATGGACCGCGACAATCGCTGGGAGCGGGTGCAGAAAGGGTTCGACCTTTTCACCGCCGGCAAGGCCGAGTTCGACGCCGAAACCGGTGCGGCCGCCTGCGAGGCTGCCTATGAGCGCGGCGAGACGGACGAGTTCATCGGTGCCACCAGGATCGCCGGTTACGTCCAGCCCAAGGATGGCGACGGCCTGCTGTTCCTCAACTTCCGTGCCGACCGCGCCCGCGAGATCCTCGCAGCGCTTGCCGATCCGGAGTTTGCCGAGTTCGACGCCTCCGCCCGCCCGACCTGGGGCGCGATTTGCGGCATCGTCGAGTATTCGGACAGGCATAACGAGTATATGGACGTGATTTTTCCCTCGCAGGAGATCATCAACACGCTGGGCGAATGGGTCGCCAAGCAAGGCAAGACTCAGTTCCGCCTCGCCGAGACCGAGAAATACCCGCACGTGACCTTCTTCCTCAATGGCGGCGTCGAGACGCCCTATGAGGGCGAGGACCGCTTCATGCCGAAATCGCCGAAGGTCGCCACCTATGACCTGCAGCCGGAGATGTCGGCCCCCGAGGTGACGGCGAAATTCGTCGAGGCAATCGAAGCCGGCTACGACATGATCGTGACCAACTATGCCAACCCGGACATGGTCGGCCACACGGGCTCGCTGCCTGCCGCGAAGGCGGCGTGTGAGGCGGTCGATGCCGGTCTCGGCGCGGTCACGGAGGCGCTGGAGAAGGTTGGCGGATCGATGATCGTGATCGCCGATCACGGCAATTGCGAGACGATGTTTGCCGAGGATGGTGGCCCGCATACCGCCCATACGACGAACCTCGTCCCGGTCATCCTCTTCAACGGCCCCGAAGGGGCAAAGCTGCATGACGGTCGTCTGGCCGATGTGGCGCCGTCGATCCTCGAATTGATGGGAATCGAGCAGCCGGCCGAGATGACCGGCGAAAGCCTGATCGACAAATGATTCGAGCCTGTCTGCTTGCCGCATCGCTGTTGATCCCCGGTGCGGCAAGCGCCCAGACAGACCCGTCAGATCTCGCAGACCGGGCAGTCTCCCAGCTTGAGGAAGCTGCCCGTTCGCTTGAGCAAGCCGGGGGCGCGCGCAACCGGGTCCGCGCACTGACTTCGACCGTGCAGGCTTACGAGGAAGCATTGGCCGCACTCCGGTCGGGGATGCGGTTGGCTGCACGCGAGGAGCGAATCCTGGAAGCCGAGCTTGCCGCGCGGGACGAGGATGTCTCGCGGCTGCTGGGCGCGCTGACCACGATGGGCCGTTCGCCGGCGCCGTTGCTGCTGTTGCACCCCGCCGGACCGCTGGGCACCGCCCGTTCCGGCATGATCGCCTCCGATATCGCGCCGGAGCTGCAAGCCCGCGCCGATGCGCTGCGCGATGAACTTCGAAAGCTCGCCATGCTGCGCGCCCTGCAACAGAGCGCGGCCAACCAGATGCAGGAAGGGATGCTCGGCGCCCAACAGGCACGCACCGCACTTTCCCAGGCCATGGCGGACCGCACGGATCTGCCGAAGCGCTATACGTCCGACCCCGATCGCATGCGTCACCTGGTCGAGACCGCCGATTCGCTGGGTGGTTTCACGGCGGGATTGAGGGAGCTCGGCCCCGGCATCGCCGACCTCGCCGGCTTCACCGACCTCAAGGGCGAGCTGGCCCTGCCGGTCGATGCGATCGTGTTGCGCGGCTTCCGCGAGCCGGACGCAGCCGGCATCGCCCGCCCCGGCCTGCTGCTGGCCACCCGTCCCGGCGCATTGGTCACAGCGCCCACCGAGGGCACGATCCGCTATGTCGGACCCCTGCTGGACTACGGAAATGTGATGATTCTTGAGCCCTCTGACGGCATTTTGCTGGTGCTTGCGGGGATGGGACATGTCTATGGTGGGCCCGGCGAGGTTGTGCAGGCTGGTGCGGCACTCGGGCTGATGGGCGAGGCCGCTTCGGGCGAGTTTCTTCTGCCCGGGCAAGAGAGTGGTGGCGCCGGGCGCGATGAGACGCTTTATATAGAGCTGAGACAGGGCGAAGAGCCGGTAGACCCGGCCCCATGGTTCGCCGTGACGGCAAGAGAATGAGGATCGGATGAAGAAATTCGTGATGGCCGCGGTTGGCGGTATCCTGGCAGGCGGCGTTCTGACGACGCAGGTGGCCGGGCCGCTGATTGCGCAAGAAGCCGAGAAGAACAGCTCGATCTATGAACAGCTGGACCTGTTCGGCGACATCTTCGAGCGCATCCGGGCGCAATATGTCGAGGATGTCGACGAGAGCGAGCTGATCGAAGCGGCGATCAACGGGATGCTGATCTCGCTGGACCCGCATTCGAGCTATCTCTCGCCGGATGCGGCCGATGACATGCGCGTGCAGACGCGCGGCTCCTTCGGTGGCCTCGGCATCGAGGTGACGCAGGAAGAGGGCTTCGTGAAGGTCGTCTCCCCCATCGACGACACGCCGGCCGACGAGGCGGGCATCGAGGCGGGCGATTTCATCACCCATGTCGACGGTGACAGCGTGCTCGGCCTGACGCTGGACGATGCCGTGGACCTGATGCGCGGGCCGGTCGGCTCGGAGATCGTCATCACCGTGATGCGGCAAGGCGTGGACGAGCCGTTCGACGTCACCATCGTTCGCGACACGATCAAGCTCACCGCCGTGCGGACCCGCACCCAGGGCGACACGGTCGTGCTGCGCATCACCACTTTCAATGACCAGACCTACCCGAATCTCGAGGAGACGCTGAAAGAGGCGGTCGAGGAACTCGGCGGTATGGACAAGGTCAACGGCTTCGTCATCGACCTGCGCAACAACCCGGGCGGGCTGCTGACCCAGGCGATCAAGGTCTCGGACGGTTTCCTCGACAAGGGCGAGATCGTCTCCACCCGCGGCCGTAACCCTCAGGATGGGGATCGTTACAACGCAAGCGAAGGCGACCTCACGGAGGGCAAGCCTATCGTCGTGCTGATCAATGGCGGCTCCGCCTCGGCGTCCGAGATCGTCGCCGGTGCGCTGCAGGATCACCGCCGCGCCATTGTCATCGGCACCAAGAGCTTCGGCAAAGGATCGGTGCAGACGGTCATGCCGCTCAAGGGTGACGGGGCCATGCGCCTGACCACAGCGCGCTATTACACGCCGTCGGGTCGCTCGATCCAGGCGCTCGGCGTCTCGCCGGACATCATCGTCGAACAGCCGCGCCGCGATCCGAATGAGGAAACCGAGGAAGAGGAGGAGGATCGTTTCTCCCGCTCCGAAGCGGACCTGCGCGGACGGCTGGACAATGACAGCCTGACCGAGGATGAACGGCGCCAGATCGAGGAAGAGCGCCAGAAGGCAGAGGATGCCGCGGCGCTGCGCGAGGAGGACTATCAGCTCGCCTATGCCATCGACATCCTGAAAGGCCTCTCGGCACTGGAACCGTCGAAGTAAGCTCACGCAAACTTGCGGAAACGGGCGGCCTGCAAGGCCGCCCGTTCTCGTTTCAGGACGCGGCCACTGGGCGCGCCATCGTCAGGGCGCAAGCCAGGCAGCGATACGTTCGGGATTGGCCTCGATCCAGGTCCGGACAGCCGCCGGGATCGGCACCCCGTCAATCTGGACCGCGTAAGACAGGCGGGCGACATCCTCTGCATCCATGTCGATCCGCGACAGGAAAGCCGCCACGCGGGGGAACTCCGCCTCCAGCCGCAAAGAATAGGCGACATGCACGGATTTCACCGGATCGCCGGAAGCAACACGGGATTTCTCGAACCAGTCGTTGTCCTCATCCGGGGTCACGACATGATACAGGTCCGGATCATGGGCCGGCTCCTCCAGCATGGTCAGCGCATGGCTGATCTGCTGGTAATGGGGCGTGTAGCAATGGAACGCCGCGCCTTCACCTTCGGCCAGCCGCGCATCCAGTCGGGCCAGGAAATCCGGCTCGGGATCGCTCGTGTATTCCAGGCTCTCCGACAGGCCGTAGTCGCGCATCTTGACCTTGTGGATATAGGTCGAGGCCCACCCTTCGGCACCGATCCAGATCTCGTTCAGACCGTTGCCATCGGCGTCAAGCTCGCCGCGCAACCGCGGCGCCGCAAGATCCTGGAGGGTGCGGATGTCATGCTCCTGCGCAAACACGGTCGGCACGCAGAATCCGCTGCGGCCTTCGTAACTGCCCCGCGACAGCGCGACGCTGCCCTTCTGCCCGACATAAAGTTCAACGAAAAACCGTTGATTGGGCAGCCAGACATCCGGGTGGATGTCCATCCCGCCCTTGCCCTGGTCCATCCCCGCGAAGATCCCGGCATTGGCGCGCGGCGCGTAGCCAACCGGCTGGTCAAGTTCCTCGACTACGATCTGCCCGATGAGATTGGCCATGATCCGGGCGCCGAGCCAGCTCGGCTCTCCGACCATAACCCGCTCCCGCGCGTCGGTTACAGTTGAGGGAACGGCAAGGGCTCCGGCGAGGAGCATGGTTTGCAGGATCTTCGGCACTGCCTCAGCCGAGACCATTCACGTGCCGCCCGCCGGGTCCATGACCAAGCGAATCCTCGATGGCCGCGACAAGCTCGTTGCGCGCGACAGGTTTGGTCAATCGGATATCGCGCATCTCCTCGGCCGCTTTCCGCTCGTCGCTGTCGGTGGCATAGCCGGAGAGGAAGATCACCGGAAGCTCGGGCGACATGCAGCGGATGGCCGATGCCAGGTCCGTCCCCTGCAGCGACCCCGGCATGACGATATCCGTCAGGAGCAGGTCGAAATCGGGGGATTGCTTGAAAGTCTCGAATGCGGCGTCGCCGGAGGGCACCTCGACAAGCTCGTAGCCGGCACGGGAGAGCGTGTGGGCCAGCACCTTGCGCACGTCATACTCGTCCTCGGCCAGCAGGATCCGGGCCTTGCCGCCCTGTCTCTCGACCGGCTCCTCCTGGACTGTCTCTTCCGCCACGACGTCGTCCTGGGCCCGGAACAGGAGTTCTACGGCCGTTCCCTCGTCCGGCTCGGAGGTGATCCGTACCGAGCCGCCGGATTGCTCCATGAAGCCCTGCACCATGGAGAGGCCGAGACCGGAGCCCGCCGTTGGCGGTTTGGTAGAAAAGAACGGCTCGAAGATGCGCGGCAGGATTTCCGGCGCAATACCATTGCCGGTGTCGCTGACCACCAGCCGGACATAGGGCCCGGGCGCGAGCCCCTGGACCTCGCAGGCGGAATCGCCCTCAGCGAGCTGAACGGTCGATGTCTCCACGCAGAGTGTCCCACCGCCGGGCATGGCATCACGGGCATTGACCATGAGGTTAAGCAAAGCGCTTTCCGCCGAGCCGCGATCGATCCGAACCTGCGGCAGGCTCGCCTCCAACCGTGTTTCCAGATGGATCGATTCCGGCATGGTTCGACCAGCCCAGGTATAGGTCTCGCGCACGATATCGTTGAGCGCCAGCACGGCCGGCTCCAGCCGCGCCCGCTGCGCGAAGGACAGCATCTTGCGAGTCAGATCGGCACCGCGCTCGGTCGCCTGAAGCGTGTTCTGGACGAACTCGAACAGTTCGGGCCGATCCGGCGCGATATGTTTCAATTCCTCCCGCAGCAGTTCCTGGTTGCCCATCACCACCGCCAGCAGGTTGTTGAAGTCATGCGCAACCCCACCGGTCAGCTTGCCGATGCTGTCATTCTTCTGCGCCAGGTAGGCCATCTCCTGTTGCCGCTCCAGCTCAGCCGTGCGCTCGATATCCGCCGTGGCATCGACGATCAGCGCATACCAACGGATGGCGCCGTCCGGCTGGCGGATCGGGTGGCCGCGACCGTCCAGCCATTTGACGCTGCCATCGGGACGCGAGGTGGGCCAGACATGGTGCCAGGGACGGAAAGCCTCGGCTGACTCGGAAATGGTTGCGAAGAACTCTTCCAGCAAATGGTCATCCGTCATCTGTGACCAGAGTACCATGACATTCGCCTCGGCCTCCGACGCCTCGACGCCCCAGATCTCCCTGCAGCTCTCCCTGTTGACGAATTCGATCCTGTCGGCGGCGCTCGGCTTCAGCTTTCCCGGTGGCATCGTGTAGGAGACAACCGCACCGGGGATATTCTGCACAACGCCCGAAAGCCGCTCCTGAGCCGCCTCGAGTTCCTCGACCATCCGCCGCCGAGCGACCGCGTACCAGTTGGCGGCAAACGCCGGCACGAAGACCAGTCCGCCTAGCAAGACCAGCCACCCCCAACGGAGCAGCGTCTCTTCCCGGGTTGGCTCCCAGCCGCCGACCGGGCGCGCCAGGATGGTCCAACCGGCCTGTGGAAGCACAATCTCGGAGGAGACCGGCGCGCCGCCGATCACATCCGAATTGCCTTTCACCACGGTTCCGCTGCCTCCAGCCCCGCCTTCTTCCTCGAAGAGGATGGCATAGTCGATCTCGTTCTCCGGATCCGGCACGCCAGCCTGTTGCAACAGCAAGTCGAGGTCCAGCATTACGGACAGGATGCCCTCCAGTACCGTCAGTTCGCCAGCGCTGGACAAGACCGGGACAAGAACCGCAAGGGCCTGCACACCATTTTGATCCTGGAACGGACCATACAGCCGCGCGCTCCGGGTCGAGAGCATGCGCTCGGCGGAGCCGACCGCATGGGGCTGTTCCCGCAGGTCGAGCCCGAGACGCGCGCGATTGCCGTCCAGAGGGTGCACGAAAGAGACGACAAAGTCAGGTGCCAGTTCCACCCGGAGCACCTCGGGCCGCCCACCAAGTCTGTTTGCGACATGGCGGTCGAATGTGGGTTGTTGAAGCCCTTCCAGCGTTTCGAAGGACGCCGCAAGCCGACTGACATCCTGAATTTCGCCGTTCAAGAGCCGTTCGAAGCGGGAGCGGACATTGTCGAGCTCCGAACCAACATTTTCGGTCTTTTCTTGCAGCACGACGCGCCGGTTTTGCTGCTCGGCGACAGCCACAGCAAGCACGATCACCATCGCGATCAGAAGCGATGGAAAAAACCTGAGAATTGTCCGTGCTGCCATGCCTTGGGCCTTCGCCCCCCCCGTTACGCGCAAGTTTAGCGAAAGCGGAATGTGTGGCAAGCATACAAAAAGCTAGGAATCGTCACGATATTGGTAGTTTAGGCGGTCATTCGCCTATGCCACTGCCTCAAATTATCCCTCAGAGATACACGGTCGGCGTTTCGATCCGCATCACGCCAAGATCGGAGAGCCGTTGGGCCACCGCTTCCATCCCGTCTCGGGACGCAGTCGGCCAGACGGCGGCAGGGGGACGCACGCCGTGGGCCTGGAACGCATTGAGCCGAAGTCGGGGCGCCGGATCAAGCTCGTGCAAGAATTCCGTCAGGGCAACGATCTCTGCCTCCGTATCGGTCACGCCTGGAATGACGAGAAAACGGATCTCCTGAAGTTTCCCAGCCGCGTGCAGCAGGCGAGCGCTGTCGAGAACGCGGGCATTGTCCTGCCCCGTCAGGCGGCGATGGGTCTCGGCGTCGAGCGCCTTGATGTCGAGCATCACGCCATCCACGACGGGCAGGAGCCGCGCCCAGCCGCCCGGGCCGAGATAGCCGTTGCTGTCGACGAGGCAGCTCAGATGGGCAAGATCCGGAGCGTATTTGACCGCCGCGAAGAGCGCGACGAGGAATTTGAGCTGGGTCGTGGCCTCGCCGCCGGAGACCGTGATGCCGTCGAGGAAGGGGAGGTTTTCTCGCAGTACATCGAGCACCTCCGGCAACGACATCTCTCGGACCATCGGATTGGCATTGATCGGGCAGGCGCGCAGGCAATCGTCGCATTGGGTGCAGAGCGCCGGGTCGAACTCAACACGGCCCGCGCGGAGTTCAAGCGCGCCAGTCGGACAGGCGGGGATGCAATCGCCACAATGGGTGCAGAGTGCCATCGTGTGCGGATTGTGGCAGGTCAAACAGGCGAAATTGCACCCCTGCAGAAAGAGCACGAGCCGGTTGCCCGGCCCGTCCACGCAGGAGAAGGGCAGGAGCTTACTGACCGTAGCCCTGGGCGTATTCATGACCAATCACACGCGGCTTGCGCTCCAATATGCCGGTCACTTCGGCGGCTTCCGCGCCAAGACCGGTTGTATTGATGCGCGAACCTTCCTTGTTGCGGTATTTCTTCACGTCCGACAGCCGGATCATGTAGCCGGTGACGCGGACGAGATCGTTGCCGGCGACATTGGCGGTGAATTCGCGCATGCCACTGGCCAGCGCGCCTTTCGCCAGCGTGTAAAGCGCCTGCGGGTTGGCCTTCACGGTCTCGTCGATGGTCAGGATTTCGGAGATGCCGGACGGATAGAAGCGGTGATGCGGTGCAAGCGCCTTCACATGGGTCACCGGGTCCGGCTCTGTCCCGTAGGGGATGCGCACACCGGGGGTCGCTTCGAGATCGGAGCTGATTCCCGCCTGGGAATGCAGCAGCGCCCGGCCGCGCCAGGCATGTTTGACAGGCGTCGCCTCGACCTTCGCGGCCATCTGTTCCGAGATGCGATAGCCCAGTTCGTTCGCCTTCGTGTCGAAACCGTACTGGCCGGGCAGGCCGTCCTTCTCGCGCAGCAGGTTCACGGCCTCGGCCATGCCATAGATGCCAAACATGGCGGTGAAGCGGTCGCGGTCGATCCAGCCTTCCTCGACGATGAAATTCTCGAAGAAACCAGAGCGCTCGAAGAGCCAGGACATCCGCGTCTCGATCAGGCGGAATTGCAGCTCCATGTAATGCGGCAGGGCCCGTTGCAGGAAATCCTCCACGCCCTCGGAGCGGCGCGCGACCTCGTGCAGGTTGAGCCGCACCAGCGTCCCCGCGCCGCCCGCCGCCGGGAGCGCGTTGTAGCAGCTCACGATGCCATAGCCGCGCGCGTCGAAGGCGGCCTCATGCAGTGGGTGATTGGCGATATGCGGCTTGGAACAGGCGGCGATATTATCCGTCGCCATGCGCAGCAGTGTCTCGCCAGTGGTTTCAGGGTCGTAGAGCAGGGTCAGGTTCGGGGCGATCTGTTTCAGCTCGGCATCGACCTGCAAGATGGCGCGGGCGACGCGATTGTCCTCGGGGCCGATATTCGTGTGCAGGAAGGCATCTGGCAGGACGCGGTCGATATAGCGCCAGAGCAAGCGGATCTTCGTGACGAGGTCGTCATGGCCGACGCCGTCGCAGAACGGCAGCAGCAGCTGGTCCAGATGGCCGATGAAAACCGGCATGGCGGTGACAGATGGCGTGTGATGCCAGGCGATCATCAGGCAGTTGATCGCCTCGTCCAGCGTCCTTGGCGGGGCCAGTTCGAGATAGTCGGAGCCATTGGCCAGCAACACGCCGAAATCGGGCAAGACATAGCGCGGCTTGTAGGGCGCGTGACCCTCGACGAGATCGCAAAGAACGCCGTCCGCGAGCGCTTGAGCCGCCTCCGGGTCGCCCTCCGGATAAGGCAGCGCGTTCTCCGCTTCCAGCGAGAGGAAGCGTGCTTTCTGGGACGGATTCAGGGTCGGGTCGGTGACAATCTTTTGGATCTTGTCGAGATCGAGGGACATCTGCGGCTCCGGACAGGATGGGTCGTGCCAGCCTACCGCAAAAGCCCCCTCCGGGGAACGGACGAGATCGCCGCGTCCTCGTCGCCCCCGCCGCAGTCAGGCGGCGGCGTCGACACGCTCGACCAGCCGCAACAGTTCCTCGGTGACCGCTTCCGTTCCCATATCGCCGCCGAATTCCATCGGACGAAGCCGGTTCTCGGCAAACCCCGCCTCGACGGCCGCCTCGATCAGGACGCTCGCCCGTGAGCACCCCGGCGCGTCAAGCTTTTCGCCAAGGTAGTCGAGCATCAAGGCGCCGGACAGGATCGCCGCGAGCGGGTTGGCCTTGTCCTGCCCCATGATGTCCGGCGCCGAGCCATGGGCCGGCTGGAACAAGCCGATCTCGTCGCCGATCTCGCCGCAGGCCGCCATGCCCATACCGCCTACCAGCCCGCCTGCGAGATCCGACAGGATGTCGCCGAACATGTTCTCGGTGACCAGCACGTCGGCCTCCCACGGCTTGCGGATCAGGTCCAGCGCCTGGGCATCGACATAGCTGTGCGAGACCTCGACATCGGGGAATTCCGAGCGGATCTCGTCGAAGATCTTGCGGAAGAAGGCCAGCGAAGCAAAGACATTCGCCTTGTCGACACAGGTCAGCCGCCCGGACCGGCCCCGCGCCTTGCGTTTGCGCGCGAGGCGAAAGGCGAAGCGGTGCAGACGCTCGGTCACGCTGCGCGAAATCCTGAGAGTGTCATAGACCGCCTCGTCGCCGACCACCTTCGCGCGGCCATGCACGGCGGCGGAATAGAACAGCCCTTCGGTGGATTCGCGCAGGATGACCATGTCGATCCCCTTTGCGCGTGGGTCGGCCAGCCGTTGCGGCGCGTTCGGATAGGCCCGGACCGGGCGCATCCCGGCATAGAGCTGGTAGCGGTCGCGCAAACGCAGATGCGGCGAGATTTCGGTGCCGTCGGCGTGACGAATGGAAGGAAGGCCGATCGCACCGAGGAAGATCGCATCCCCCTCCCCTGCCCGCTCCTCACCGCCGGGCTCGATATCGGCGCCGGTCTCGGCATAGCAGGTTGCGCCCGCGCGGATCTCGAAATAGTCCGGCAAGGGAGCGCCCACGGCGTCGAGCGCGGCATCGACGACCCGGATTGCGGCCTCGGACACATCGATCCCGATTCCGTCTCCCTTGATGAGAGCGATCCGCGGCTGGGTCTTCACATCTGCCTCCCTGGAATCGGGTCCGTGGTCCATGCCACGCGCCCCGCACCGACCCGGTTCTGCCGGATTGGAACATCATTCACACTTGCGGAGCGTCACGTCAAATACTTTATCGTATACATAAAGGAAGGAAGGCTCGGGCTGGCGTCACAGCATTCGAACGATCCGCCTTGTGCCAGCCAGGTCCCAAGAAGATCAGGGCGCGGCGCGCGGATTCCAAAGCTCCAGACCGCCGGGACAATCCAGCGCTGGTTCGGCAGACTTGATTCCGTTCAGATTTTCGCCCCGACGGCACCGATCGGCGCAATGCCGTCAGGCAGATCCCCTAACGAACACGCGCCACCACGTAATCCGCCAGATCCGCCAGCATGGCGCGGATCTCACTCGGGGGAAGCACCTCCAGCGCCGATTTGGCCCGCCCTGCCCAGACAAGGGCTTCCTGCCGCGTGCTCTCCATCGTGCCATGTTTCCCGATCAGCTCCAGCGCATGGTCGAGATCGCCCTCGCGCTGGTCGCCTTTCTCGATACAACGAGACCAGAAGGCACGCTCCGCATCATCGGCCTTCGCCACCGCCTTGATCACGGGCAGGGTCAATTTCCGCTCGCGGAAATCATCCCCGACATTCTTGCCCGTCACACCCGCATCACCGCCGTAATCCAACAAGTCGTCCACAATCTGGAAGCTGATACCCAGCGCGTCGCCGAAATCGCGCAGCGCCGTGACCTGCGCTTCCTCGGCACCGGCAACCACACCGCCAACCTCACAGGCCGCCGCAAAGAGCGCAGCGGTCTTGCCACGGATCACCTGGAGGTAGATCGCCTCGGTTGTCCCCAGATCTTGTGCTGCAGTCATCTGCAGCACCTCGCCCTCGGCAATCACGGCCGAAGCGTTGGCGAGGATATCCATCACCCGCAGGCTGTCCGTCTCCACCATCAACTGGAAGGAGCGCGCGAAGAGGTAATCGCCCACCAGAACGGAGGATTTGTTGTCCCAGAGCAGATTGGCCGTCGGCCGGCCGCGCCGCTTCGCACTCTCGTCCACCACGTCGTCATGCAGCAGCGTCGCAGTATGGATGAACTCCACAGTCGCGGCCAGCTTTACATGGTGATCGCCTTCGTAGCCGCACATCCGCGCCGCCGCGAGCGTCAGCATGGGCCGCAGCCGCTTGCCGCCCGCCTCGACAAGATGCGCCGTCACTTCCGGAATGCGGGGGGCATGTTCGGAGGCCATCCGCGTGCGGATCAGCTCATTCACCCGCCCCATTTCGCCGGCCAGAACGGCGGCAAGGCGGTCATGCGGTTTCTGGCTGGCGTCGTCCACGCTCATCACGGTCTCGTAACTCCGCTCGACAAGGCGGTGGGCCTTCTCTTAACTCTTGGTCATGAAAGAGGTTTTACGCACGAACGACCCCACCGCGATCGCCTTCGCAAAATCCCTCCTCGCAGGCGAGGATATAGACTGCTTCGAAATGGACGTCCATATGAGCGTCCTCGAAGGGTCGATTGGCGTGCTTCCACGCCGATTGATGGTCCTCGACCGCGACCTGTTCCTCGCCCGGGCCGCCCTGCGCGACAACGGGTTGACGGTTACGGAGGATCGCTAGGATGTCAGCCTTGACCCGCGACAGGTATCTCGGCGGGACGCTGGAGCTCTGGCAACCCGTCGATGGCTATCGTGCCGGGATCGACCCTGTCCTCCTTGCCGCCGCCTGCCCCGCGAAACCGGGTCAGACAGTGCTGGAGCTTGGCTGCGGCATCGGCACAGCGGCGCTCTGCCTCGCTGCACGGGTGCCCGACTTGTCGCTGGTCGGCATAGAGCGACAACCGGAGATCGCCGCCCTCGCCCGCCGCAACGTGGAAGATTGCGGCGCACCGATGGAGATCGTCGAAGGCGATCTGCAGCACCTTCCGGCGGCGTTGCGCCAACGCAGTTTCGATCATGTCATCGCGAACCCGCCCTATTTCCTGCGCAGCGAGTCCCACGCCTCGTCCCACCCCTCCCGCGAGGCGGCGATGGGAGAGGAGACGCCGCTTCATGTCTGGCTGGAGGTTGCGGGAAAGCGTCTCGTCCCGAAAGGCTGGCTGACGATGATCCACCGTGCCGAGCGGCTGGCCGACCTGCTTGCCGGGCTCGACGGCTTCGGATCGGTCCAGATCCTGCCGCTCCAACCGCGTACGGACCGGGATGCGAGCCTTGTTCTGCTGCGTGCGCGCAAGGGAGGACGGGCCGCCCTGCGCCTGCATGCTCCACTCCTCTTGCATCGAGGGCGGATGCATGAATTCGACGGTGACGATTACACGGAAACCGTGTCGTCGGTCCTGCGCCGCGGTGCGGCCCTGCCGGGCTTTGGCGATTTCCCTAAATAGGTGCTTTGTTCCGGTTTTTACAGGCGCGACATAAAATATTCACCCAGCATGTCGGTTCAACGTGACACGACTCGAAATTCGTGCTGCACTTGATTCGCAAACAGACCCTAAAAGGAGAAGTAGGCTATGTCCGAGTCCGTCCGCGTTGAAGAACTCCGCAAGAAACACGCCACTCTTTCGGCGAAAGTGGAAGAGATTCAATCTGCCCCAGGCTCCGACGACCTCGAAATCGTAGAACTCAAGAAACAGAAGCTTAGAATCAAGGAAGAGATTACGCGTCTGACGACTGCGTGACCTTTCGGGGGCGGGTGCTGGCACGAGCGGCCAGCGCAGCGCCTCCAGTGATGAGCGCCGCCGCCAGAAGGAGTTTCGGCGTCGGCGCCGCCAGCCCGGCCAGGATGAGGGCCAGCGTCGACAGAAGCGGCGCCGCGTAGCTGGCAACCCCGAGAAGCTGGATGTCCCCCTGCTTCACCCCGATATCCCAGACATAGAACGCCAGACCGACCGGCCCCAGCCCGAGTGCGGCAACGCTGGCCCATGCCAGAGCGGTCTGCGGCACAACGGTTTCTTCCAAAGCAAAATGTGCGATCCCGGACAGCAGCGCTGTTGCCAGGCAGAAAATGGCGACGGTTTCCGTCGGTGTCTGCCCAAGACGGCGCGAGAGCACCGAATATCCGGACCAGAAAAAGGCGCAGAGCAGCGCCATCGCATAGCCGGGCAAGGCGCTGCCGCCAAAGCTCGTGCCGTCGCCGAGAATGATCAACGCCGCTCCCACAAATCCGAGCGCACCACCAAGCAGGTGTCCTGCACGCAGGCGTTCTCCGGGAAGCAGCCCGGACATCAGTACGATCAGGAGCGGCCAAAGATAGGCAATCAGCCCGGCCTGCGCCGGCGGAGCAAGGCGAAGGGCCGAGAAATAGAACAGGTGGTAGCCGAACAGTCCCGTCGTTCCAAAGGCATATACCTTCCAGCTCGTATTGCGGAGCCGGTGTGCGCCGCCCCCCAGGATGATCCAGAGCCCCCCGATCATACCACCGATGGCAAAGCTCATCGCGGTCAGTTGAAGCGGCGGAACCGGCGCGCTTCCGACGGTGAAAAGAGCCAGGAGCGACCATAGGAGGACAGCGATGAAGCCGATGGCTGTAGCACGGGTGCGGGTCATGGCACCCCCTTGCGAGAATTCAACGCTGGGGTCAACAGCCGGGGGGCAGGTTCGAGAAACGAAATGTGAACATCTTTGAGGCAAAAGAGACGGGAATCCTGCACTCAGAACGAGGCGCGCATGACTTCCGGGAGAATCCTTCTGTTCCTGACTTTGCCTCTGGCAGCGATCTTGCTGTCGGCGCCGGACAGGGCCGCAGCCGAACCCAGCCCACTCTTCGCGGAAGGCCCGCTGTTTCAGCAGAACGAAGCTCTTTTGACCATTTCTCAGCCCGCGCCCAATCAGGGTGCGCGCCCCAATGGCGCGTCTCTTTTCGTCGGTCGCGACGGCCGAAGCCTCTTTGCCCCGGTGCATCCGTCATCTGCACCGTCGTCGACCTGGGGCAAGAGACAACGCATCGTGCTGGGGTTGGTTCCGAACGCAACTGCCCAGACCCACCGGATTCTCCACCTGATCGCGCAAGCCGAGGCCGGACAGATGGGGTACGATGCGGTTCAGCATGGCGCAAAAATACTCCCGGCGCGCCGCCCGACGGCCCTGAGCCTTGCCGAGGTCTTCCAGTGGATCGAGGACACGCCGGGCCAGCAACACGCGATCGGGCGATACCAGTTCATCCCAAAGACCTTGCAGCGGCTGGTCAGCGATCTTGGGATCGATCGGCGAAGCATCTTCACACCGCAACTGCAGGACCGGCTGGCCAACCGGCTCCTGGAAGAGGCCGGCCTGAGCCGACTTGCTGCCGGCGAGATGACGCGCCACCAATACATGAACAACCTCGCGAAGATCTGGGCCGGGCTTCCGACGAGCAGTGGGAAGTCGCATTATCATGGCTATGCCGGGAACCGGGCGACCATGAGCTGGGCCAGCTTCGATGCCGAGATGGCACGAATCTTCCCCGGATGACCCATGTAGCAGAGAAATGACGTTCACCGCGACAGTGCCGCGCGCAGCGCTCGTCCCAAAGACCGATCTGCGCAAGACGGAATCGGTTTGCAGACAATAGATGTCGCGTTGAACGCATATTGATTCTCGACGCCAGTGAACCCGGCGGTCCATTGCGCAAGCCTATGGATGTCAACCGGCAGGGATGGAGGACGAAAGCCCCGCGCGAAGACCGGACTGCCGGGACCTATACGCGGTTCTTGAAGCTGGATGCGGCAGGGCTGCGCGTTTCGTGACCTCCTGTCTTTGCCGGGTCAGAGATGCCCGGCGAAGGCCGTCACGACCTCCTCATAGACGGCCCGCTTGAAAGGCACGATATTGTCCACAAGTTCTCCTGACGGCAGCCAGCGCCATTCGGAGAATTCCGGGTGCTCACTCTCGATCCGAACCTGTTCATCGGTCCCGCGGAAGCGCAAAAGCACCCATTTCTGTTTCTGACCGCGATATTTGCCCTTCCAGATCTTGCCGACCAGGTGATCGGGCAGGTCGTATTTCACCCACCCTTCCGTTTCGGTGACAAATTCCACGAGGTCGGCGGTCACGCCCGTCTCCTCCCAGAGTTCGCGCAGGGCTGCATCGCGATGTTTCTCGCCCTTGTCGATGCCCCCTTGGGGCATTTGCCAGGCAGGCACGTCACTATCGAGGCGCTGGCCAACGAAGACATGCCCGTCGCCATTGACGAGCATGACACCGACACAGGGGCGATACGGGAGCTTGGAGCGATCCTTGGTCATGTCGCGTTTATCGGAACGCCGCGCCCCGGAGGCAAGAGGCGCATTGCCTCGGGGCGCTCCGTTGAGACCGTTATCTCGACGCCAGAACGGCGCTGCATTGGTTCGGCAGATCCGACATCGTGAAATCCCGCGCGCTTTTCTTCTTCGGCGTTGGTTTCGCGGGCTTCGCGGATTTTGACGCCTTTGGCGGGTTCAAGTAGTCGGTCACCCACCATTCCAGAGTCTCGTCGCAACCCGTGCCGCCCTTGGACAGCTCCTTGACGGTCGGTTTCTGGGTCACACATCCCCGCGCGCCCTTGGGGCATTTCAGCCGCACATGGAAATGATAGTTGTGGCCGTAGATCGGACGGATCTTCTGCAACCACTTCCTGTCCTTGCGCTTCGCGGTCTTGCAGAACTGGATCTTGACCGGCGGGGTGACGAAGATCCGGTCGACCCGTGGATCCAGCGCCGCTTTCTTCAGAATCGCCGCGTGGGTGGCCGTCCAGTTGCCGTTGACCGATCTCTGGCTCTCGGCACGGACATTGATAGAGCTGATCTTCTCCCGATCACGCCGACTCAGCCGAAGGTTGGTCGCCGGTTTCATCCAGATATCGACATCGAGCCCGACCTGATGCGAGGCATGGCCAGAGGTCATCGGCCCGCCACGCGGCTGCGAGATATCGCCGACATAGAGCCCCTTCCAACCGACCGTTGCCGCATAGGCACTGAGATCCTTGATGAAGTCGATCATCTCCGGCTGGCCCCAATTCCGGTTGCGCGACAAGCGCATCGCCTGCCAGGTCGGGCCGGTCTCGGGAAGCTGCACATTTCCGGCCGCGCAACCTTTGGAATAAAAGCCGATCGGCTGGGATTTCTGCCGCGAGGCTTCGGGCTTCGCACCGAAGAGCTGGTTGGCCCTGGGCTCGGCTCCCGCAATGCTGGCGGACACGGCCAGAAGGGCGATCAGCCCTGCGCCGACGACTCGTCTGATGGTGAACATTCTGCTCTCTCCCCTTCGGCTTTGACCCAGAATAGCAGCAGCAGGCCAAGCAGGAAGAGAATTATCAGCGGCAGGATTCCCATTTGCTGGCTTCCGCTCAGGTCAGTCACAAGCCCGATTGAGAGTGGCGCGAGAAATGAGGTCGCCTTGCCGGCGAGCGCATAAATCCCGAAGGCCTGGGTCATGCGCGCCGGATCCGCCTGACGGCACACCATCGTCCGGCTTGCCGCTTGCAGCGACCCGCCCGCCGCACCGATCACCCCCCCGACCACATAGAAACTGAGATCCGGCAGGAAGCTCTCAGGGCCGACCGGGAGGCCAAATACACTTTCACGGGAAACGAAGACCACCGCCACCGTGACCGCCGTCAGTGCCAGAACGGAGATGACAATGACCGGCTTGGGGCCGTAGCGGTTGTCCGCGATACCGCCGAGCCAGGCGAAAAGCGCTGCGGAAATCACCGCGATGATGCCGAAAATGCCGGTATCGATGACGCTCCAGCCGAGGATACCGGCAGCATAGAGGCCACCAAAAATATAGAGACCGTTCAGCGCGTCACGGTAGAACATCGAAGCGCCGAGAAAGGCGAAGAGCGACGGCGCGGAAGGCAGCGAGCGCAGCGTGCCCCGCAGCTCGGGCCAGGCATCGCGTGCAGCGTCCCAGAGCGGTTCGGTGACGTGGGATTTCGATTCTCGTACCCAGGCGAAGAAGGGGATGACGAAGACCAGGTACCAGATCATCGTAAACGGGCCGACAAAGCGCGTGCCTTCACGCGTCTCCGGATCAAGGCCGAAGGCAGGAGCGAGGCCGAGCAGGGTCCTGCCCTCCGCATTTTCGGCGAAGAAGAACAGCATGATGACAAGAGCCACCACGCCCCCGGCATATCCGAAGGCCCAGCCAGAGCCGGAGATCCCACCAATTTCCTCGTCTTCCCCGAGTTCGGGCAATAGCGAATTGGTGAAGATCGTGGCGAATTCCATGCCGATGATACCGATGGCGAACAAGGCCAGAATCAGCGTGAGGTTTATCCCGTCCGGCACCGCAAACCAGACGGAGCCCGCGCCGATCAGGTAGAGCACGGAGAAACCGGCCACCCAGCCAATGCGATGCCCACCCTTGTCGGCCATGGCGCCGAGAAAGGGCGCCATCAGAGCGATAACCAGCCCGGCCGCGCCCACCGTGTAGCCCCAGGCCGCCTGCGCGGCCGCGCCGTCACGCATCACTTCCTTGATGTAAGGGGCAAAGATGAAGGTCAGGAGCAGCGTGCTGTAAGGCTGGCTCGCCCAATCGAAGAAGAACCATCCCCAGATACGTTTCCGGTGGGAAATCACTGCCATGCCTGCCCCGCGCGTTTCTGACGGCATAGAGCATGAAGCCATGTGCGGCGGCAAGCTGCGGCTGACGCTATTCGGCGTATTGCGCCAGTACGACCGTTTGCGGACCGATATCCTCGCCAAGGACGATCGCGAAAGCGATCATTGCAGCTTCATGATGCTCGGGCGCAACCATCGGCCCGAAGCGAACGGCACAGGCGAAGAGGCCGGCGATGAGTGCCAGGGCAGCTGCGGTTCCGCGGAGCAGGGACAGGAAGTTCATGACGGCCTCGGTCTGTTGGTCTGACCCGAAACTGCCAGCCGCCTTCGGCAAGAATGAGACCACGCTTTGACATTTGCCAGCGCCTCGCTCCGCAAAAGCCACACATCCGCCCCATTCGAGGCGCCGAAGCTATTGTTTCTGAATGGTAAACGCGTCGTTTCCCATTTTAGATCAATCGAAGAACGGCGTCATCTGGGCGACGATGACCGAATTCTCGGCCAGCGCGCGATCCATCATGGCTCGCTCATCCGCTTCGACTTCGTGGCCGTCCTCCAGCCGCTCCTGCAACGTGCCATAGCCGGTCACATCCAGCGGGGCGAGGTCGGCCTGTTTCAGGATTGCCACCGTCTCCCGGACGGCCTCCGCCTCATCGACGCCGGAGGCGTAGCACATCAGCGCAGCCCCAGTGGCGTTCTTGGGCAGCCCGTCATCCTCGTGGCGGCCGACCTGGACCAGCAGCGTGTAGACCTGCTGCGGCTTTTTCGGTTTCTTTGGCTTATCCTTGCTCATGCGCTGCCCATAGGAGGTCTTGCGCCGCTTGCCAAGGGCTCAGCCGACGCGCGCGCCGCTCTGACCGCCCGAGAAGCTCTCGTCCAGCACCGGCAACAAGGAGATCCCTTCCATCCGCTGCGGATCTGCCATGCGATTCGGCTGCGGAGCCCATCGCGGGTCCACCTCGTAGAGATAGCGCAGCCCGGCGAGGATCGGGCGCCCCGACATCTCGTCCAGACCCAGCCATGTCTCGACTGTCTCCGGCCAGAGCGTGATGGAGAACCACCCCTCATCGTCACGGCTTTGCACCGCCTGCAGCAGCAGTAGCGCCGTTGCTGGACGGAAGGCCATATGCGACGGGTTGGACGCCATGGCGAGCAGTGGCTCGAAGAGCGGACTGTCTCCGGTCAGCGGCTGTTGCGGGATGCCGGCCAGCAGCATCCGCAGTTGCGGCAGGACCAGCGGCGCCATCTGCGACCCGACAATCTCCTCGACAGCGCCGACAAGCTTCGCCCGGTCCCGGCTGGCCAGCTGCAACAAGTCGGAGACAACCTTCTCGATGCCCTGAGTCAGATGCGCCAGCTGCGGTTCCGGATCGGGCAGGCGCACCCGGCCGAGCGACGCGCCGGCCAGGAAGCTCTGGGCGATTGCCGCCCGGTCATGCGCCGGCAAGGCGAAATAGGCCGGATGGAAACTTGACCAGAACTGCCCCAGATCGTCCTGCCCCAACCCGCTTTGTAGCCGGTCCGCGAGCAGGATGGCGGTCGCGGCGGCAAAGGCGGCCGGGTCTGCCTCGGGTTGGGTGGCGGCGAAGAGCAGTGCGTCCAGCAACTGTTGGTCCTGCTCTGTCTCCAGCCGGGCGCCCTGATGCAATATCAGCCGCGTCAGCGCCTGCGCATCAGCACCGCGCGCCCGGTCGGCAGGCGGAATTCGGGCCTCTATGCCCTTTATCGCCGAACGGGGTTGCCGTCCGGCAGTCGCGCGCAGGTCCATGATGGCCTGCAGGGCTCGGAAACCGAGCATGGGGGATTGTTGTACCAGCATGATTGTTGACAATGCCGAACAAATCTGCCGGAAAATTGGCATATAGTTTATTGAAAATGTTCATTTTTTGATTCTAGCCCCCGATTGAACACACAGTCGAAACAATGCTGACATCAAGCGGCGCTTTGGCCAGAATCCCGCCACAAAGACACGCAGGGCCCGCCGGAATGGCGGGCCCTGGCTGTTTCAGGCGTCCGTAAAAGACGAATCAATCGCGCAGCAATTCGTTGATGCCGGTCTTGGAGCGGGTCTGCGCATCGACGCGCTTCACGATCACCGCGCAATAGAGGTTGATGCCGTTCTTCGAAGGCATCGAGCCGGAGACGACGACCGAATAGGGCGGCACCTCGCCATAGCTGACTTCGCCGGTCTCGCGATCGACGATCTTGGTCGACTTGCCGATGAAGACGCCCATGCCGAGCACGGAGCCCTCGCGGACGATGCAGCCCTCAACCACCTCGGAGCGGGCGCCGATGAAGCAATTGTCCTCGATGATGGTCGGGCCGGCCTGCATCGGCTCCAGCACGCCGCCAATGCCGACCCCGCCGGAGAGATGCACGTTCTTGCCGATCTGGGCGCAGGAGCCGACCGTAGCCCAGGTATCGACCATGCTCCCCTCGTCGACATAGGCGCCGAGATTGACGAAGGAGGGCATCAGCACCACGCCGGGAGCGATGTAAGCGGATTTGCGCACGATACAGTTGGGCACGGCACGGAAGCCGGCCTCAGTCCACTCGGCATCGCCCCAGCCCTTGAACTTGCTGTCGACCTTGTCCCACCAGTGACCACCCTGCGGACCGCCATCCTGCTGTTCCATGTCCTTGACACGAAAGCCGAGCAGCACCGCCTTCTTGGCCCATTGGTTCACATGCCAGTCACCGGTTTCCAGCTTCTCGGCGACTCGCAGCGTGCCGTGATCCAGCGCGGCGAGCGTGTCCTCGATGGCTTCCAGCGTCTCGCCGCCGGTATGCGGATTGATCGTGTCGCGGATCTCCCAGGCAGCCTCGATGGCCTGTTCCAGCTGGGCATTGGTCTGAGCGTTCGACATGGGGGCTTCCTGTTGCGTCTGTTCTGGTTGCGGCCTGCTCTACAATGCAGGCCGATCTCAGGCAATCCTTCAGCCGATCGGGTCCGGCGAGACATTGGCACCGCAGAGAAGCAGCGCGACCCGCTCGCCCGGCTCGGGCTGGTAGGCACCGCTGCGCAGGGCGGCGAGGCCGACCGCGCTCGCCGGTTCGACCAGCAGCCGCAGCTTGTCCCAGAGATGGCGCTGCGCTTCGAGGATCGCCGCGTCGTTCACGGTCACGGTTTCCACCAGTTGCTCGACCCCGAGCCCATGGCAGATCTTGCCGATCTTGCGCGCCCCAAGCGAATCCGCAGCGATGCCGGAGACGTTGATCTCCGCGTCGATCCCTTCGCGCATGGCAGTGTAGAACGTCGCGCAGCCCTCGGATTCCACGGCCACGACCTTCCGCTCCTCCCCGAACCAGGCCATCGCACCGGCGATCAACCCGCCACCACCAACCGCCACGAGAAGGGTATCCGCATCGAGCCCCTGAGCCTCCCACTCGCGGAACACCGTGCCCTGCCCCTCTACCGTCGCCGGCGCATCATAGGCATGGATCTGCAGCGCGCCGCTCTGTTCCTCCCAGGCCCGCGCCTCTTCCAGCGCATTGGCATAGGCGCCGGGCACGACGACGAGATCCGCGCCGGTTTTCTCGATCAGACGGATCTTCGAGATCCCGGCCACTTCCGGCACGAAGATCTTCGCCGGCAAGTCGAGCTTGGCAGCAGCATAGGCCACCGCCGCGCCATGGTTGCCGCCAGAGGCCGCCACAACCCCTGCGGGCGGGACATCCTGCGACAGGATCGCATTAAAGGCGCCGCGCGGCTTGAAGGTGCCGGTGTGCTGCATCTGCTCCAGCTTCACCTCGACCAGCCGCTCGTTCCACAGCGCGTGGGTTTCCATCAGCGGCGTGCGACGCAGCAGTCCGGCGGTCCGGTCCGCGGCAGCGTCGATGCGCTCTCTCCAGTCGTTCATTTAGCTTTCCTCTCGCAGCGGCTCGGTCTAGCGTCGGGAAACACAAAAATCACAGTGACGCGCCAGATGAAAGACGATCCATCCAACCGCTCCTTCCGCGATGCGCAGGAAGATATCAAGACCTCATCGGGTGTTCCGGACACGGAACAGACCCGTTCGCCGGCCTACAGGCTGGCTTATGACGATCTTGACTTCATCCTGCGCGACCAGCTTCGACCGATCCGGTTGCAGCTCGAGCTGTTGAAACCGGAAGTTGTCATGAAGGAGCAGGGGGTGGATTCCACCATCGTGCTCTTCGGCGGCGCACGGATCCTGCCCCCCAGCGAAGCGGAGAACGCGCCAACGCCCGAGATGGCCGCGATGTCCCGCTTCTATGACGAGGCGCGGACCTTCGCCCGGGTCATGACCGAGCGTAGCCTGGAACGGTCCGGCGGGCGAGACGACATCATCATCACCGGCGGCGGCCCCGGCGTGATGGAGGCGGGCAATCGCGGCGCGGCGGATGCCGGAGGCAAGTCGATCGGGCTCAATATCGTGTTGCCGCACGAGCAGGCTCCGAACGAATTTGTGACGCCGGAGCTCTGCTTCAACTTCCACTATTTCGGCGTGCGCAAGATGCATTTCCTGATGCGCGCCTCGGCCATTGCCATTTTCCCCGGCGGGTTCGGCACGATGGACGAGCTGTTCGAGACGCTGACGCTGATCCAGACCGGGCGCATGAAGCAGGTGCCATTCCTGCTCTTCGGCCGCGATTTCTGGGAGCGCGTGATCGATTTTGAAGCGCTGGCCGAGGTTGGCACGATCAGCCCGGAAGACCTCGACCTGTTCAAAATTGTCGAGACAGCCGAAGAGGCCGTGGCGGCGATCGACAGCTGGCAGAATGTCGGCGTCAAGCGCGGGGAAGTCCCCGGACGCTAGGATCCCGGCCACCGCAGGCACAGGGCAACTCGCCCTACCGTTGCGTCGCCGCGCGACGGATGACGAAAATGCCTTGGAAAAGAAAAGAGCTTTCAGCTATCGGTTGAAGGACGCCATGCGTCAACCGGGGAGTGAGGTCTTTACCAATGCACATGGAGCAGCCCTTCGGCAGGGACCTGCCACCCCCGCCTGACACGACGCCCGGGCGCATTGCGCGCCTGCAACACCTGATCGAGGCATACCGCTCATGACCAATCGCATTCTCTGGATCCTCATGGCCCTGCTGGCCATCGTTGGCGGCGCCTTTGCGCTGGCCAATCCCTTTGCCGCCTCGATGGCGGCCACCGTCATTGCCGGCTGGGTCTTCATCTTCACCGGCTTCTTCCAGGCCATCGCCGGATTTCGCGCCGAGGGCACCGGCGCCAAGATCTTCACCATTCTTCTTGGTTTGCTCGGCATCTGGGTCGGCATCACCCTGCTCGGGCACCCGCTCAAGGGCATGGTCGCGCTGACCACCGTCGTTGCCGTCATGTTCATCGCCTCCGGCATCGCCAAGATCGTGCTGTCCTTCTCGCTGGAGGACCGCAGTTTCTTCTGGATGATCATGATCTCCGGCATCGCCTCGACGGCGCTCGGCGTGGTGATCTTTGCCAACTTTCCGGTTTCGGCGGCCACGTCGCTCGGCCTGCTGCTGGGCATCAACCTGATTTTCGACGGCATCTCCGCCTTCGCAATGGCCTTTACCAGCGACGGACAGGCAGAAGGCGAAGCCTGATCGCACGGCAACCGAAACGGAGAAGGCCGTCGCGCGGGCAGCGCGACGGCCTTTTCTTTTATATGGCGTCTCCGCGAACCTTGTGGGTCGCATCTGCGGAGATGGCGGACCTTCGCCGCGGTCGCCAAAGGATTCTGTGGGAGCTGTGCCGGCACCTGCCTGCGGGCTCGCGCCGCGTCAGCCGAGCCCTGTCTCCGCCGCGATCTGCGCCCGACTCTTACGCGCCCGCTCGGTCGCGGATTTGAGCTGACCACAAGCCGCCATGATATCTTCGCCGCGCGGGGTGCGAATGGGCGAAGCATAGCCGGCCTTGTAGATAATGTCGGCAAAGCTCTCGATCCGCTCCCAGTCCGAGCGCTCATAAGGCGCGCCGGGCCATTCATTGAACGGGATCAGGTTGATCTTGGCCGGGATGCCGGCGATCAACTTGACCAGCCGGCGCGCATCGGCATCGCTGTCATTGACGCCCTTGAGCATCACATATTCAAAGGTGATCCGCTCCGAATTGCTCAAGCGCGGATAGTCCCGCAGCGTGTTCAGAAGCGTCTCGATATTGTATTTGCGGTTGATCGGCACCAGCCTGTCACGCACCTCGTCGGTGGTCGCGTGGAAGCTGATCGCAAGCAGGCAACCGATCTCCTCGGCCGTGCGGGCAATCTCCGGGACGATTCCGCTGGTCGACAGTGTGATCCGCTTGCGCGACAGGCTGATCCCCTCGTCATCCTTGACGATCAGCATCGCGTCCCGCACCGCGTCAAAATTGTAGAGCGGCTCGCCCATGCCCATCAGCACGACATTGGAAATCAGCCGCGACTCGTCTTTCGGCGCCCGCCCGGGTTCGGGCCACTCGCCGAGATCGTCCCGCGCCAGCATCACCTGCCCAACGATCTCGCCCGCCGTCAGGTTCCGAACCAGCTTCTGTGTGCCGGTATGGCAGAAGGAACAGGTCAGTGTGCACCCAACCTGCGAAGATATGCAGAGCGTCCCCCGGCCCTCTTCGGGAATGTAGACTGTCTCGACCTCGTGCCCGCCGGCGATGCGCAGCAGGTATTTTCGCGTGCCATCCTCGGAGACCTGTTTCGAAACGATCTCCGGCAGCTCGATCACAAACGCCTCGGCCAGCTCGGCACGATAGGCCTTCGCCAGGTTGGTCATCTCGTCGAAGCTGCGCACGCCCTTCTGGTAGATCCACTGCCAGATCTGGTCGATCCTCATCTTCGCCTTCTTCTCCGGCGTGCCGCTTGCAATGAGCGTCTCTCGCAGCTGCGCTCGGGTCAGGCCGACGAGATTGATCCGGTCGGTTTCGGGCAGCTTGCGGGCAATGGTCACGACATCCTGCGTGATGGGGGCGCTGGCGGACATGGGCTGATCCTTCGGGGTTGAGGTCCCGATATACAGACGGAAACCCGCTTTTCCAAGCCCTCGGCACCGCCCGATCTACGCCAGGCCAATTGCGCCGGCCCTGATCGGGCCGACAACCTGCCACTCGCAAGGGGCGAGTCAGGCTACTTGTTGCAGCGGCTTTCGGCTTCATCCATCGCCGCGGTGAAGCCCATCAGCGAGAAGGTGTCCTTCGTCCGCGTGCCGCGGCTGGACTGCGCGGAGAAGCTCGCCTCGGCGCCGCGTTTGAGCGCGGTGACAAGCTTGGCGTCATCTTCCGGCGAGGCCGGCCAGGCCCATTCGCCCTCGGTGAAGAGCTCAAAGGAGCTGTCCGAGACGTTGACCGTCACCGTGGAGCCGCCGGCGAAAGGATAGCCGCCGGTGAAGGACACCTCGCCCTTCGCGCCAGCACCGGGGCGGAAGGTCACGAAGAGCAGCACATCGCCGCGATTGACCGAGACTTCGCGGCCGTCCCGCGTGTTCACGATCGTCTTCGGCGAGGATACGCCCCAGCACTCGGTCGGGTCGTCTTCGACGAAGACGCTCCAGTCGGTCTTCGCGGCGACTCGATTGGTCGATTCCTGGGCGAAGGACGCGGTGGCCGCCAGAAGGACGGCGCCGGTCACGATGCCTGTCATGGTCCGGGAAATCATTTATTCACAGCCTCCAGCTGTCTCTGCCTCACATTTTGCCGCTTGCGGCCGGTTATGCCGGACTCTCCGTGAAGCGGCTGGGATTTCAACCCGCTGATCGGCATGGTAACGCAGATGTGCCGGCCGGGTGAAGCCCTCCCGGCGGATATTTGCCGGAAAGGATTGCAACATGGCCTCAGTGGAGATGGTCGAGATCTGGCGTGGAGAATTTCGCGAGTCGGTGCATCGCGGACATGCCGTGGTCTGCGACCCGTCGGGGGCGATCGTCGCGGCCTGGGGCGAGCCGGAGAAAACCATCCTGCCGCGTTCCTCGGCCAAGATGATCCAGGCCCTGCCATTGATCGAAAGCGGAGCGGCCGAGGCCTTCGGGCTGAGCACCGAACAGCTCGCACTCGCCTGTGCGAGCCATCAGGGTGCCGCGATCCACACGGAGCGCGTCTCGCGCTGGCTGACCGATCTCGGGCTCGGCGATGACGACCTGCGCTGCGGGCCGCAGGTGCCGAATGACCGCGCGGCACGCGAGGGGTTGATCCGCGGCGGGCACGCGCCCTGCCAGATGCACAACAACTGCTCCGGCAAGCATTCGGGCTTCCTGACCCTGTCGAAACATCTTGGTGGCGGGCCGGAATACATCGACCCCGCCCATCCGGTGCAGGTTGCCATCCGCGCTGCGTGGGAGGAGCTGACCGATGAGCCGGTGGCGGGCTATGCGATCGATGGCTGCTCGGCACCGAACTTCGCTTCCTCGCTGCAGGGGATGGCTCGCGCGATGGCCCGTTTTGCGGCGGCCCGCGACGGACAGGGAACACGGCAGACCGCACAGTCACGGCTGGTGCAGGCGATGATGCGCTATCCCGAGCTGGTGGCCGGTGAGGACCGTGCCTGCACGCATCTGATGCGGGCGATGGGCGGCAGAGGCGCGGTCAAAACCGGCGCAGAGGCCTTGTTCACCGGCATCCTGCCGGAGCTCGGCCTCGGCGTCGCGTTGAAGATTGAAGATGGCAACATGCGCGCTTCCAACAGCGTCATCGCGGCGATTCTGGTCAAACTGGGTGTGCTGGAACCGGACCATCCCGAAGTGCTCCGCCACATGACCCCGCGCATTCTCAACCGCCGCGGCGTGGACACCGGCCAGCTGCGGCCGGTGCCCGGAGTATTCTAGGGCCTACATGTCGAAGGCTTCGGCGACCTCCACATTGCCGGAGCCGTCCTGCACCATTGGGCACCCCTTGGCGTAGTTGACCGCCGTGACCATGTCCGGCGCCTGGATCAGCGTATAGCCGGAAATCGGATTGGCCCCGCCGGTTTGCTCGACCGAGCCCTGCTTGACCGTCCAGGACTGGCCCACCGGGTTGCCGCCATCGACGACCGCATCGCCCATCCCGGCATACCAGGCCTGCCAGGCTTCCATGACCTTGGCGCCTTCCTCTTCCGATTCCGGTTTCTTGCCGCCGTGATAGGCGAAGACGAATTTGGGCATCTTGGTTTCCTCCCTCTAGAGTCCCTCAGAAAATGTCTTTCAGGCCGCCTGCCGCTCCAGCTTGCGCAGGGACGACGTCCAGCCTTCCGTATGATTTTGCGCAGCCTCCGCGTCGGGCAGCCCGCGATGATCGATGACCAGATGAGCGCCGCGATCGGTGGCCGAGACCGTCATGGTAACATGACTTTCGAAACCGCGCCTGTCACCCTCGTCATGCCAGGCCCAGGTGAACCCAACCGATTTGGGCGGATCGACATGGGTGACTTGCCCCGACACCTTGAAGCGCCGGCCGTCGGGATTGAGCATGACCGAGAACCACGGCCCGAGCCTGGTGAAATCCATCTCATGCTCGGGAACGGTCATGCCTTCCGGCCCCCACCATTGCAGCAGCCCCTCGGGCGTGCTGACGAATCCGAACAATGTCTCCGGGCTGACCGGGAACTCCCGCTCCAGCCGGACGTTTTCAAGCGTCTCCATCTTCAATCCTCCGCTGATTTCAGCGCCTGCTCAAGGCGGTACAGGCTGCCTTCCCAGAATGCGCGATGTGACAGGGTCCAGTCCGAAATCGCCCGGATCACCACTGGATTGGCCGTATAGATCCGTTTCGGTCCCTCCACGCGCTGCGTGATCACACCCGCCTTGCGCAGCACTTTCAGGTGACGCGAGATCGCTGGCGCCGAGATCGGCGCAACCTCTCCCAGTTCGCCGGCCGTGCAGGCGCCCTGTTCAAGGAGCCGCTCCAGGATGGCGAAGCGTGTTTCGTCGGCGAGGGCTGCGAATGTTTCAGGCAGGTCTGTCATGACGACCAAGTTGCAGCGATTCTCAATTTAACGCAAGCGTTAATTAACTGATTCGCTAACTAGCTTGATGTAAGCAGCCTGAGCGCGAGAGTGAGAGAGACCACCACCAGCAATGGTTTGATCAGCCTTGCCCCTTTGCGCATGGCCATATGCGCGCCAAGCCGGGCACCGCCGATCTGGGCCACGGCCATCACGAGACCCGTCGCCCACCAGATATGACCGGCAAAGGCGAAGAGCAGCAGCGCGCCGAGATTTGAGGCAAGGTTCAGCAGCTTGGTATGCGCCGTGGCCTTGAGGATGCCCTGCCCGGCCAGCAATACGAAGGCGAGCATGAAGAAGCTGCCAGTGCCCGGGCCGAGGAGACCGTCATAGAAGGCGATGGCCGGGACGGCGGTGAGGGCGAACGCCGTGGCGCCGAGGCGCGGCGCCCTGTCGAGATCGCTCAGGCCCGGACGCAAAGCAAAGAATGCCGCGATGGCGATCAGGAGCCACGGCAAGAAGGCGCGCACACCGTCTGTCGGCAGGTTCGTGATAAGCAACGCGCCGCAGATAGAAGCCAGGAACGCGACCACCGCCGGCCAGCGCTGGCTCCAAAGGTCGACATGGCCGGCACGTCCATAGCTTATCGCTGCCGTGGCTGCCCCGAAGGCACCTTGCAGCTTGTTGGTCGAAAGCGCCTCGACCGGGCTCGCCCCGGCCATCAGCATGATCGGCAACGCGATCAACCCGCCCCCGCCAGCAATGGAGTCGACGAAACCAGCGGCAAAGGCGGCCATTGCAAGGAGCGCGACCAGCTCCGGCGCGACTTCAAACACCGACGAACTCGTCGGCGGAATACCCTTGAAGGAAGAGCAGCGCGGTCAGGTCACCATGGTTAATACGCAAATCGCATTGCGCGGCAACGCTGGGCTTTGCATGCAGCGCAACCCCAGCCCCGGCCAGTTCCAACATACCCAGATCGTTGGCACCATCGCCCACGGCCATGACCTCGGCAGGTGTTATCCCGAGCCGGGCACTGATCTCGTACAAGGCGGCGACCTTGGCCTCGCGCCCGAGGATGGGCTCGCCGGGCACCCCGGTCAGCTTGCCATGCTCGACCGGGAGCGTGTTCGCCCTGTGCTCGTCGAATCCGAGCGCTGCGGAGACCTTCTCGGTGAAGGCGGTGAAGCCGCCCGAGACAAGCGCCGCGTAGCCACCATTGGCTTTCATCGTCGCCAGCAGCGCCCTGCCGCCCGGCGTGAAGGTGATGCGCTCCTCGAAGACCCGGTCGATCACGCCCGCATCGAGCCCCTTGAGCAAGCCGACCCGCTCGCGCAGCGCGCCGTCGAAGCCAAGCTCGCCATTCATCGCCCGCGCGGTGATCTCCTTCACCCGTGCGCCGACCCCGGCGACATCGGCCAGCTCGTCGATGCATTCCTGCCCGATCATGGTCGAATCCATATCGGCCAGCAGCATCTTCTTCTTCCGCCCCTCGGCAGGCTGAACCGCGAGGTCGATCCCGAGCGCCTGCATGTCCTCCCAGACCTGCCAGCGATTCGCCGGAACCCCCTCCATCGGAAACTCAGCCGCCACATCCGGGGCCAGCCATTGCGCGTCCCCACCGCCCCAGGCATTGCGCAGCGCCTCGACGGCGGCGGCTTCGAGCTTTGGCGTTTCGGGGTTGGTCAGGAGCGTGGTGATATACATGGGTCTGTCCGGGTTCTGGTCCGAGGCTGCATAAATCAGGATCTCCGCCGCTTCGCCACCCCGGGCGGCGCGATTGGCGGAGAGGAAGATTGACCGCCCCCTGTCTCGGCGCGACACTCCGGGCAGCGTAAATGATTTCGGCGTTGGAGGTGTTATGGGGGTCTGGCAGAGATTACTCAGGAGGATCACGCCTGATCCCGCGGCCCTCGAAGCCGAAACGCGGAAATGGTGGATCACCTGCAAGACCTGCGGGAACAGCCAGAACCTCTGGGAGGCCGGCGGCGTACGCTACAAGGCGAAGGGCACCAAGACGAGCTATGGCCACTGCTCGCATTGCGGGCGCAAGCGCTGGCTGCGCATCCACAAGAAGGACTGACGGTCCGGCCCCGGAGTTTCCGATAGTGACATTGCAGGTCGTTTTTCTGTCCCGACCCGTCGGACACGCGCCATTTTCACTGTTGCCAGATGCCTCCCCGCCCCATATCAGCGGCGGCGGGACACCTCTCCCCAACGAGAGGCAGATATCTGGAAGGATACCAGAAATGGCTATTCAAGCTCCGGCCACGCGGCCGGTGAACCCGCGTTTTTCCTCTGGCCCCTGCGCCAAACCCCCCACATTTTCGCTCGATGTGCTGAAAGATGCCGCGCTTGGTCGTTCGCACCGCGCCGCCATTGGCAAGTCCAAGCTCAAGGACGCCATCGAGACCACCCGTGAAATTCTCGGCATCCCCGCCGACTACAAGATCGGCATCGTGCCCGCCTCCGACACTGGCGCCATGGAAATGGCCATGTGGTCGCTGCTCGGCGAGCGCCCGGTCGAGATGCTCGCTTGGGAGAGCTTCGGCGCAGGCTGGGTCACCGATGTCGTCAAGCAACTCAAGCTGGACGCCGAGGTTAAGATCGCCGGCTATGGCGAGATCGTCGATTTCACAACGGTCGATTTCGACCGTGACGTCGTCTTCACCTGGAACGGCACCACCTCCGGCGTCCGCCTGCCGAATGGCGACGCGATCCCGGCCGACCGCGCTGGCCTCACAATCTGCGACGCCACTTCGGCCGCCTTCGCAGTGGACCTGCCCTGGGACAAGCTCGATGTCGTCACGTTCTCCTGGCAGAAAGTGCTGGGTGGCGAGGCGGCGCACGGGATGCTGATCCTGTCGCCCCGCGCGGTCGAACGACTGGAGAGCTACACCCCCGCCTGGCCACTGCCGAAGATCTTCCGCATGACCAAGGGCGGCAAGCTGATCGAAGGTATCTTCCGCGGCGAGACGATCAACACGCCGTCGATGCTGGCCGTGGAGGACTATCTCTACGCGCTGACCTGGGCGAAATCGGTTGGTGGCCTGACCGGCATGATTGCCCGTGCGGACGCAAACACTTCGGTGATAGAGAAGCTGGTCGCAGAAAACGACTGGGTCGACTTCCTCGCCGCAGACCCGGCAATCCGGTCGAACACCTCCGTCTGCCTCAAGTTCACCGACGACCGCATCAAGGACGGGGCGAGCTTCGCCAAGGCCGTGGCCAAGCGGCTGGCCGATGAGGGCGTGGCCTTCGACATCGGCGCCTATCGCGACGCGCCCGCAGGGCTGCGCATCTGGTGCGGCGCCACGGTCGAGACCTCCGATCTCGAGGCGCTCGTGCCCTGGCTCGTCTGGGCTTTCGAGGCCGAGATCGCGGCCCAGTGACCCGTCCACAGTGATCTGACGCGCCGGGTCCGCCCGGCGCTCTCCCTGACATATCCCAATACTCGCCAAAGGAGCTTCCCATGGCCCCCAAAGTTCTCGTTTCCGACAAGCTCAGCGAAACCGCCGTCCAGATCTTCCGCGACAATGGCATCGAGGTCGATTTCGAACCCGCCCTCGGCAAGGACAAGGAAAAGCTCGCCGAGGTGATCGGCCAGTATGACGGCCTCGCCATCCGCTCGGCCACCAAGGCCACCGAAAAGCTGCTGGCCAAGGCCGACAATCTCAAGGTGATCGGCCGCGCCGGCATCGGGGTCGACAATGTCGACATCCCGGCCGCTTCGAAGAAGGGCGTGATCGTGATGAACACGCCGTATGGCAACATGATCACCACCGCCGAACACGCCATCGCGATGATGTTCGCCTGCGCGCGCCAGATCCCCGAGGCCTCCGCCTCGACCCATGCCGGCAAGTGGGAGAAGTCCAAGTTCATGGGCGTCGAGCTGACCGGCAAGACGCTGGGCGTGATCGGCGCCGGCAATATCGGCGGCATCGTCTGCGAGCGCGCCGTTGGCCTGCGGATGAAGGTCATCGCCTACGACCCCTTCCTCTCCGACGAACGCGCCGCCAAGTTGAACGTGACCAAGGTCGAGCTGGACGAACTCCTGAAGCGCGCCGATTTCATCACGCTTCACGTGCCCTTCACCGAGAAGACGGCCAATATCCTGAGCCGCGAGAACCTCGCCAAGACCAAGAAGGGCGTGCGGATCATCAACTGCGCGCGCGGCGGGCTCGTGGACGAGGAAGCGCTGGCCGATGCGCTGAAATCGGGCCATGTCGCCGGCGCTGCCTTCGATGTTTTCGCCAAGGAGCCGGCCACCGAGAACCCTCTCTTTGCCCTGCCCAACGTGGTCTGCACTCCGCATCTGGGCGCGTCCACGACCGAGGCGCAGGAGAATGTCGCTCTGCAAGTCGCCGAGCAGATGTCCGCCTATCTCAACACCGGCGCGGTCGAGAACGCGCTGAACATGCCGTCGGTCACGGCCGAAGAAGCCAAGGTCATGGGCCCGTGGCTGAAGCTCGCCGAACATCTTGGCGCCTTTATCGGCCAGATGACGGACGAGCCGATCAAGGCGATCAACATCCTCTATGACGGCAAGGTCTCGGAGATGAATCTCGACGCGCTCGGCTGTTCGGCCATTGCCGGCGTGATGGCCGCGTCCAACCCGGATGTGAACCTCGTCTCCGCGCCGATCCAGGCTGCCGAACGCGGGATCAACATCTCGCGCACCACGCAAGGCAAGTCCGGCGTCTTCGACAGCTTCATCAAGCTGACCGTCGTCACCGACACGCGCGAGCGCTCCATCGCCGGCACCGTCTTCTCCGACGGCAAGCCGCGCTTCATCCAGATCAAGGGCATCACCATCGATGCCGAGATCGGCCAGCATATGCTCTACACCACCAACGAGGACGTTCCGGGCATTATCGGGACGCTCGGCCAGATGATGGGTGAGAACGGCGTCAACATCGCCAACTTTACCCTCGGCCGCTCCGAGCCGGGCAAGGACGCCATCGCGCTGCTCTATGTCGATGCGCCGATCGACCCGGTCGTGATCGCCAAACTCAAGGCAACCGGACTGTTCCGCACCGTCAGCGAACTTCAGTTCAACGTCAGCTGACCCGAACAACATCACTCTGGTCTTGCGGGCGCGCCCATTCCGGGTGCGCCCGCTTTGCGTTCCCGTCTATCGTTCCAGCAAGGTCGGGAAAGAAAGTGACGCACGGCCGTCGGCATGCTAGGGCGCGAACATGCTGGCGATCTTTTTGAAAACCCTGCCCTTCTTCGGTCTGATCGCCACCGGCTATTTCGCCGGGCGCACGCGGTTCTTCACCGATGAGGCCACGGCCTATCTGACGAAATTCGTCTTCTATTTTGCCCTCTCGGCGATGCTCTTCCGCTTTGCGGCCAATCTCTCGCTCGGCGACGTGCTGAACTGGACCTTCATCTGGGCCTATCTCTGCGCCAGCACGCTGGTCTACGTGCTGACAACTGTGTTCTCGCGCCTGCGGGGGATCTCCTGGGAAGAATGCGCGGTGGAGGCGCAATGCGCCGTGATCGGCAATGTCGGCTTCCTCGGCGTGCCGATGCTGACGCTGCTGCTTGGTCCGCAAGCGATCGGGCCGGTCATGATGGTGCTGGCCGTGGACCTGCTTGTCTTCGGCTCGGTGATCGTGATCGTCATCACCGGCACGCGCGACGGGCGGATCGCGCCCGGTGTGCTGCTCTCCGTCGGACGCGGGCTGGTGCGCAACCCGATGATCGTCTCCATCGGCGCGGGCTTTGCCTGGTCGGCGCTGGAATGGCCGATCCCGGTGCCGATGAACGAATTCCTCGACCTGCTGGGCGCCGCCGCCACGCCCTGCGCGCTCTTCGCCATCGGGGCGTCGCTCGCCTCCAAGAGCGCCGAGCGCCTCTCCGTGGCGCTCTGGCTCTCGGGCGCCAAGCTGATCCTGCACCCGGCCGCCGTCGCGTTCATGGCGCTGGTCGTCTTCCCGATCGAACCCTATGCCGCGTCCGTCATGATCGCCTGCGCGGCCCTGCCGGTGGCCGGCAATGTCTATATCCTCGCACGCCATTACGGGGTCGCGCCGCACCGGGTCTCCACCACGATCCTGCTGACGACAGCAGCCTCCGTCGTGACCGTCTCGGCAATCATCGCCTGGCTCGGCTGACGGGCTTGCCGGAACCGCGCGCGCGGGCTACGCCTTGGGGAAATGCAGGAGGAGACCGCCATGGAAACGCTTTCCGAGAACCGCTGCTTCGGCGGAACACAGGGTGTCTATTCGCATCGTTCGAATGCCTGCGGCTGCGGCATGACCTTCGGCCTCTACTTGCCGCCTCAATCCGCATCAGGCCCGGTGCCGGTACTCTGGTATCTCTCTGGCCTGACCTGCACCCATGAGAACGCGATGGTGAAGGCCGGGGCGCAGGCCTACGCGGCGCAACACGGGCTGGCGCTCGTCTTCCCCGACACCTCGCCGCGCGGCGACGGAGTCACCGATGACGAAGCCTATGATCTCGGCCAGGGCGCGGGCTTTTACGTGAACGCGACGCAGGAACCCTGGGCACCGAATTTCACGATGTGGGATTACCTGGCCAATGAGTTGCCGCTCTTGCTGGAAGCGCATTTCCCTGTGGACATGACGCGGCAGGCGATCACCGGACATTCCATGGGCGGGCATGGCGCGCTGACGCTGGCGATGGGGCTCGAGGGTCGCTTTGCCTCCGTCTCGGCTTTCGCGCCGATTGCCAACCCGTCTGCCTCCGACTGGGGTCGCAAGCAACTCGGCGCCTATCTGGGCCCGGATGAGACGGTCTGGACGACGCATGATGCCACGCTGCAGATGCGGGCGGTGGGGTTCGACGGGCCGGTGCTGATCGATCAGGGCAGCGAGGACCAGTTCCTCGACCTGCTGAAACCGGAAGCCCTGGCCGAGGCGATGGCGGCGCGCCGGCAGGAAGGGACTTTCCGGATGCAGGCGGGCTATGACCACTCCTATTTCTTCGTCTCCAGCTTCATGGGCGCGCATATCGCCTTCCACGCGGAGGCATTGGGACTTTCGTGACAATCTATATCGATGCCGATGCCTGTCCGGTGAAGGCCGAGGCCGAGCGCGTAGCCACCCGACACAAGGTGCCGATGGTGCTGGTCTGCAATGGCGGCATCCGGGCACCGGCGAACCCGCTCGTCCGGGTCGTCTATGTCTCCGAGGGGCTGGACGTGGCAGATCGTTGGATCGCAGAGGAATGCGGGCCGGGCGACGTGGTGATCACCGCCGATATCCCGCTGGCCGCAGACTGCATTGAAGCCGGCGCCCTGGTGCTCAAACATGACGGCGAGACGTTGACAGACCGCAACATCGCCAATGTGCTGGCCGCACGGAACCTCGCCACCGAGCTGCGCAGCGCCGACCCGCTGGGCGGCGGCGGCGGCGGGAAGGCTTTCTCCAAAGCTGATCGGGCGCGGTTTTCTCAGGCGTTGGACAGGGTTCTGGTGCGCGGGCGTTGACAGCACCGGCCAAAAAGCGAGTGTGGGCGCAACCGGATTTCTGGAGTATGTCTCATGGCTGTGGAACTCGTCATCTATGACATCGGCAATGTGCTGATCGAATGGCAACCCGAGCAGTATTATGACCGCGTGATCGGACAGGAGCGGCGAGAGGCAATGTTTGCCGAGGTCGACCTGCACGGGATGAACGATCTCGTTGATCGCGGGGCCGATTTCCGCGAAACGGTCTATGCCTGCGCCGAGGAATACTCCCAATGGCGCGACGAGATCCGACAGTGGCATGACAATTGGATCGAGCTGGCCCAGCCGGCCATCGACCATTCGGTGCGACTGCTGCGGGCGCTGCGAGCCAAGGGGTTTCCTGTGCAGGCTCTGACCAATTTCGGCATTGGCAGTTTCGCGGTTGGCGAAACGCATTACCCCTTCCTGAAGGAGTTCGACAAGCGCCATATCTCTGGCCATATGCAGGTCATAAAGCCGGATCCGCGCATCTACGAAATGGTCGAGGAGAGCTGCGGCTTCCCGCCGGAAGGTATTCTTTTCGTCGATGACCGGGCGGACAATATCGCGGCTGCCGAGGCGCGGGGCTGGCAGGGTCATCTCTTCGAAGGTCCGCAAGGCTGGGCTGACCGGCTCGTCGCCGAGGGGCTGCTGAGCGCCAAGGAAGCGATCTAGAATAATCGCCGCCAGAGCGGCAGACGCAGAAAGCAAATCAACTTTCGGAACCGCGGCGACGGGGGCAT
>NZ_JAWMPX010000020.1:0-98756 GCF_033101155.1 Tropicimonas sp. TH_r6 | reverse complement strand
TGTCGTGGCGACGAAGGTCTCGATGGGGTCTTCGGACGCGGTGTCGAATGCCTCGACGGGTTCTTCGGTCGTGGCGACGAATGCCTCGATGGGTTCTTCGGTCGTGGTGTCGAAGGTCTCGACGGGTGCGTCTGTGGACGGCTCCCATGTCTCGGACTCTTCCGGAGCCACCATCTCCGGTTCCGGCGAACTCGCTGCCATCGCAGTGCCCGCTCCGAGGGCGGCGACGCCACCGGTCAGGGCCATGGCGATTGCAGCCGTGGAGGTCTCGTCCGCGGCCTGGTCCTCACTGTCCGATTCGGAAGGCGACTCGGAGGCCGTCTCGTCGGCGGTCACGGATTCGGGAATTTGGGGCGGCGCGACCGACGTTTCGGCAGTTTCCGGCTCGGGCTCTGCTTCCTTCGACTGTGCAACAACTGCGCGAATTCGGGCGAGCTTGTCGGCAATGCTCTCGACGGGCGCTTCGGGCTCGGGCGCGGCTTGCGCAACCGGCTCGGTGATCTCGGGTTCGATGATCTCGGGCTCGGCGACGGCCTCGCGGGGGGCTTCCTCGACCGGGGCTTCCGGAGCGACCTGTTCCTGGGTTTCCGCCGTTTCCGGCAGTTGCGTGGCGTCGGCGTCCGCTGCCTTGAGCGTGATGCCCTGATCGCTGACCCGCGCCTCGACCCGCCGGTGAATCTCTTTCTCTACGATTCGCTGCAGCATTTCTGCGTCTGGTGTCGGGGGTTCAGCGCCGAAGTAACGGTCGTCGGCAGCGAGGCCACGGAAGTACTCCGCAATTGCCTTCATCGTGCCAAAGGAATCGTCAAACCCTTCCAGCGTGCACGAAAACGTGCCGTAGGACACGGTCAGAATCTTGTTGGAGCCTACCATATCGATGCTCGCCTTCTTTCGCTACCTTTTGACCAGATTTACCATGTATTGGTTCCAGAATGAGAACGACCCCAAGGAATCAAGACGATCATTTCCGGGCAAAAATGTGTCATTTCCTTGAAAATCGAGATAATCGAGACATGTCAGGCATCATTGTTCGCAGTTCCCGTGGAATTACCTTGCTTGGCGGGGGGAAAGCTAGACCAGCAGAGCTTAGGGAGGCGTTAACGCTGGCCCCTGTTCTTGTTGCGGCCGATGGAGGCGCGGACTTCGCGCTCCGGCAGGACGTGGAACCGGAGGCCGTGATCGGAGACATGGACTCGCTGAGCGATGCCATTCGGGCTGCGCTCCCGGCCCGGAAGCTGCACAGGATCGCCGAACAGAACAGTACGGATTTCGACAAGGCGCTGCGGTCGGTCGAAGCTCCGCTCGTTCTTGGCGTGGGGTTCCTGGGGCGCAGGGTTGATCATCAACTCGCCAATTTCAACGTGCTCGCCCGCCGCTATGACAGGAATTGCATCCTGCTTGGCAAGCATGACGTGATTCTTGCCGCGCCAGCGCAGATTGAACTCGATCTCGCGCCGCGGGAGCGCGTTTCGCTCTTCCCGATGGCCGAGATGACCGGGCGATCGCAAGGGCTGCATTGGCCGATCGAAGGGCTGACCTTCCGTCCGGATGGGGTGACTGGCAGCTCGAACCGGGTGTCGGAGGGGCCGGTCAAGCTCGAGTTCGACTCACCGGGAATGCTGCTCATTCTTCCGAGGCGGGCGCTTACGGCGACCCTGGACGGGCTTGCGCGCGCAAGGCAATTCGCTCCCGCCAGATGATGTAAAGCCCGGCCGACATCACGACGCCGATCCCGACGAGCGCCAGCCCGTCGGGGAACTGGTCGAAGATCAGCCAGCCATAGAGCGCGGCGAAGGGGATCTCGGAATACTGGATCGGCGCCACCGTGGCCGCGGGCGCGAAGCGCAGCGACCAGGCCATGAGCAGGTGCGAGATCGTGGCGAGGAGTCCGAGCAGGGCCAGCAGGACGATCTCGCGGCGAGTCGGCTCGACAGGGTCGAGTTCGGCCCAGCCGGTGCCGTCGGCCAGCAGGATGACGGGGAAGAGCAGTGCTGTGCCCATGAGACCGGTCAACGCCTGCAAGGGGAGCGGGTCGACATGGCGGCCGAGCTGTCGGGTGACCAGCATGAAGCAGGAGAAGATCACCGCCACGAGCAACGGCAGGGCGGCGGGCCAGCCGACCTCGGCGAAGGAGGGCTGCATGACCATCAATGTGCCGGAGAAGCCGACCATGCAGGCCAGTAGACGGCGGATACCGACATGTTCGCCGAGGAAGAACCATCCCATCAGCAAGAGCAGGAAGGGCATGACATAGGCGATGGCGATGGCGTCGGCGAGCGGCAGGAAGCGCAACGCGAGTACCATGGCGCCGAAGCCGGCGACCTGCAGGACGCAGCGCAGCAGGATCATCAGGTAGATGCGTGGTGAATGGGCGAGGCTGTGTCCGGCGCGTCGGCAGAGCGGCCAGAGGATCAGCGCCTGCACGCCCGAGCGGACCAGCAGGACCTGTCCGAGCGGAATTGCCGCGCCGATGAGCTTGGCCATCGAATCGCCCAGCGGCGCGAAGGCACAAAAGCCGATCATGAGCAGGATGCCGAGGAGGGGGTTGTCGCGGGACATGGCGGGCACGCTATGCTTCGTCAGGAGGATTGGAAAGCGCTCTTCGGCGGGTCTCAGCAATTCGGGACATTGACAGCCAGCCCGCCAAGCGCGGTCTCCTTGTACTTGTCCGACATGTCCTGCCCGGTCTGGCGCATGGTCTCGATACAGGCGTCGAGCGGGACGAGATGGGTCCCGTCCCCGCGCAGGCTCAGCGAGGCTGCGCTCACCGCCTTGATCGCGCCCAACCCGTTGCGCTCGATACAAGGCACCTGCACGAGCCCCTTCACCGGGTCGCAGGTCATGCCAAGATGGTGCTCCAGTGCGATTTCGGCGGCGTTCTCGACCTGTTCGGGTGTGCCGCCCATCACCGCCGCCAACCCGGCCGCCGCCATGGCCGAGGCGCTGCCGACCTCTGCCTGGCACCCCGCTTCCGCGCCCGAGATCGAGGCATTGGTCTTCACCAGACCGCCAATCGCCGCCGCCGTGAGGAAGAATTCCGGCAGACGGGCGGTCGAGGCGCTCGGTACATGGTCCAGCCAGTATCTGATCACCGCCGGCAGAACGCCCGCCGCGCCATTGGTCGGCGCGGTAACAACCTGTCCGCCAGCGGCATTTTCCTCGTTCACGGCCATCGCATAGGTGAGGATCCAGTCATTGACGCTGTGCGGCGGGACGATGTTCATGCCCCGCTCCGCCATCAGCGCGGCGTGGATCGCTGGTGCGCGCCGCTTCACGTTCAGCCCGCCGGGCAGGATGCCCTCGCTGGCAAGCCCACGCTCGATACAGTCCGACATTACCTGCCAGAGCCGCGCGATCCCCTGTTCCAGCCCGGAATGCCCATGATGGGCGATCTCGTTGGCCCGCTTCATCTCGGCGATGCTCTTGCCGGAGGCGCGCGCCATCTCCAACATCTGCGCCGCGCTCCGGAATGGGTAGGGCACGGCGATCTGGGCCGCCGGTTCGACATCGCGGTCCAGTTCCGCCTCGGTCACCACAAAGCCGCCACCGATAGAGTAATAGGTCTCCTGCAGCAGCACGTCGCCCTGCGCGTCCTTTGCCACAAGCTTCATGCCGTTGGAATGGCCGGCCAGCGCGGGGCCGTAGTCGAAGATCAGGTCCAATTTCGGGTCGAAGGCGAGCGGGCCCAGCCCGTCCGGCGCCACATGATGGCTCTGCGAAATCTCCGCCAGCGCTGCCTCTGCCGCATCGGCGTCGTAGCTGGCCGGTTCGAAGCCCGCCAAGCCGAGGATAACCGCCCGGTCGGTGGCGTGGCCAACGCCAGTGAAGGCCAGTGAACCATGCAGAGAAGCGCCCAGCCCGTGAGCACGGAAGGGCGAGCGGCGCAGGGTTTCCAGGAAACGTGCCGCCGCAACCATCGGCCCGACCGTATGCGAGGAGGAGGGGCCGATCCCCAGCTTGAAGATGTCGAAAACGCTCAGAAACATGCCGGCTCCGGTCTGAATGTCCAACCGTTAGCGCTCATCCCGCTGGACCGACAGCCCCGAAACGACGCTTTCGGGTGCAAAGGCGCAATGGACATCAAGCGCTCTTGCACCTGCTCGGCCCGTGACCCTTCTGGTATCTGCATGTCCGGATGCCGGGCGGGGCCGATCGCGTGGCGCGCAAGACCGGATGCAACTATGCCGGGAAGGCCCTTACGAACCTGTCTGAATGGGCATATAAGCGGTGGAAACCAGTTGGAGTCTGTCCGTATGTCCATCGACCTTTCGCCCATCGACAAGGCCAAGTTCGTTGCCGCCCGTCGCGCCTGCGATTATGTCGAGAGCGGGATGCGCGTGGGGCTCGGGACCGGCTCAACGGCAGCCTGGATGGTGCGCTGCCTTGCCGAGCGGGTGCAGAATGAGCGCCTCGATATCGTCGGCGTTCCGACCTCCAGCCGCACGGCGGATCTCGCGCGCAGCCTCGGCATCCGCGTGGCCTCGCTGGACGAGGTGAAATGGCTCGACCTGACAATCGATGGCACCGACGAGTTCGACGCGAACCTGAACCTGATCAAGGGCGGCGGTGGCGCTTCGCTGCAGGAGAAGATCGTCGCGACGGCCTCGGACCGGATGGTGGTGATCGCCGATGTCGCCAAGGAGGTGAAGTCTCTGGGGGCCTTTCCGCTGCCGCTGGAAACGGTGCCTTTCGGTTGGCAGACGACCAAGGCGCTGATCGAAGAGACATTGGTCAACATGGACGTGCTGGGCCGCGAGGCGACGCTGCGGATGAATGACGACGTGCCCTATATCACCGATGAGGGTAACTACATCCTCGACCTGCATCTGCACCGGATCGGCAATCCGCGCCAGCTCAGCCTGGTGATGAACCAGATCCCCGGTGTGGTCGAAAACGGGCTCTTCATCGATATTTGCGACGCGGTGGTGATCGGGCATGGCGACGGGACGGTGGAAATCCGCGATATCAATGCGGGGCTGGTCTCGGAAGAACAGATCGACATCCTGGAAAGCGACAATATCTTCGCAGATCCGGACCAGTAAACGACGAACCATCGGCCGTGGTGAAATCCGATACTCTGAACTCGAAGGGCAGGCTGGCGGGTATAGCTTGACCTGCGGGTCTTGCGCGAAAGGCGGGTGGTTCGACCGTGCCGCGAGTTGCCTGGGTTTGGCGATGCCTTTCCTTTCGGTAACGCGGCTGTACAGCCGCGGATCTCAGTGAAATCGCTTTAGTGTTCACATGAGGCGAAGCCTGAAGCCGAATCCATGAGGCACTCGGGGAGGGCGACGCCCCATGAGTCCAAACAACCAAAGGTTGATTTGCGCCGGGACGTGCTTCAAGCTCGTACGACCAGCATTAAAGGATATTGCCATGAAGACTATTATCACGATCGCTGCCGCAGCTCTCAGTGCAGGTGCCGCCATGGCCGACGGTCATAGTGCAGATGATGTGCATTGGCACATCACCATGACGGTGAATGAAGGCAAGGCGGATGCCGTCCAACCCCTCCTGGATCGTATGGTTGCTGCAACGCAGGAGAACGAACCGGGTGCTCTTGTCTATGACTATATGGGCGATGGCGACCAGGTTCATATCTCAGAACGCTATGCGGACAATGCAGCGGCGATGACCCATATGGGGAATTTCGGTGCGAACTTCGCGGAGGAATTCATACAGACGTTTACGGTCAACTCGGTTGCCGTTTACGGACCGGCCGGCGACGATCTGAAAGAGGTTCTGGCGCCGTTTTCGCCAACATATATGCAGCAGATCAGCGGTTTCGCGCGGTAAGGCGACTAATCGGTTCCGGGAGCGGCCCTGACATGGAGCGAGCATCGCCCCTGCAACGCTCGGGCGCGCGGGATATTGTTTGTCGGAACTCCAGGGGCGGCAGATTCTATAGGGCGTGTTGCCGCCTGATCGTCGGGGTGCCGGAGTGTCTGCGCCCGGTCGCCTGCATCGATATTCTGTTGGTTTCATCTGCGCCAATGCGCAGGGTCTGACCCTTCGAAAAGCGTCATGGACGGCGTCACGCGAGGCTTCGGTCACCGAAATGCGACCGGGAGTGGCTCGTAACCCGGTCAACTGGCCCTATCTTGGGGTGGCGGCTCGCGGCGAGGCGCGCTAGGACTTCTTGGCAGATATCGAGGGCAGACCCATGGAATTCGACTTCGACCTCTTTGTGATTGGCGGTGGCTCCGGTGGCGTGCGCGCCGCGCGCGTGGCCGCTGGCGATGCCGGCGCAAAGGTGGGTCTTGCCGAGGAGAGCCGCATGGGCGGCACCTGCGTGATCCGGGGCTGTGTTCCCAAGAAGCTGATGGTTTTTGCCTCGGAATATGCCGAGGGCATGACGGAGGCCGCCGATTACGGCTGGGATGTCTCCATTGGTGGTTTCGACTGGCCGAAATTCCGCACCCGCCTGGAAGGCGAACTCGACCGGCTGGAAGGCGTCTACAACCGCCTGCTCGACGGGTCCGGCGTACAGGTCTTCGCGCAGCGCGCCACGGTCGCGGACCCGCACACCGTCCGCCTTGCCGACGGCACCGAATACACCGCCAAGCATATCCTCGTCGCCACCGGCGGCTGGCCGTCGCTGCCCGGCGTGGAAAACGAAGAACTTGGCATCACCTCCAACGAGGTTTTCCATCTCGACGCACTGCCCAAGCGGCTTCTTGTCGTGGGTGGCGGTTATATCGCCTGCGAGATGGCCTGTATCTTCAACGGGCTCGGCACGCAGGTGACACAGTTCTACCGCGGCCCGCAGATCCTGCGCGGTTTCGACGGGGAGGCGCGTGGGCATATCGCCGAGCACATGATCCGCCACGGCGTCGATATCCATTGCGGCACCAATATCGCGGCGATGAAAAAGGTCGAGGACGGGATCGAGGTCGCCGCGACCACCGGCGGCACGCAGGTCTTCGACCAGGTGCTCTTCGCCACTGGCCGGACGCCGAACTCCAAGGGGCTCGGGCTGGAAGAGGCCGGCGTCGAGATCGGACGGCGCGGCGAGGTGGTCGTGGACCAGTACAGCCAGACCTCCGTGCCTTCGATCTATGCTATTGGTGATGTGACCAACCGGGTCCAACTCACGCCGGTGGCGATTCGCGAGGGCATGGCCTTTGTCGAGACCGTCTTCAAGGGGAACCCGACCGCACCCGATCACGAGCTGATCCCCTCCGCGGTTTTCACCCAGCCGGAATATGGCACGGTGGGGCTGAGCGAGGAGGAAGCCCGCGACGCGGGGCCCATCGAGGTCTACTCGACCGCCTTCAAGCCGATGCACAAGAGCTTCATCGGCCGCGAGGACCGGGTGCTGATGAAGCTCATCGTCTGCGCCGACACCCGCAAGGTGCTGGGCGTGCATATTGTCGCCGATCATGCCGGCGAGATGATCCAGCTTGCCGGCGTTGCCGTGAAGATGGGCGCGACCAAAGAAGATTTTGACCGAACCGTTGCCGTTCACCCGACCATGTCGGAAGAGCTGGTGACCCTGAAAACACCGGTGCGCAAGGCTTGACCGGGCGGCCCTGGCGCTTGAAAACCGCGCCGGGACAACCATCTGGAAACTGACGCATCCCGCGAGACACGAGAGGGAAGAGAGTACATGGCAGGACATAGCGGCGGACCCTGGGGCGGTGGCTCCGGAGGGGACGGCCAGAATGGCGGCGGCAATCGCGGCAATAATGGCGGCGGCAAACGGCCCGGCGACGAGGGCAGCTCGATCCCCGATATCGACGAGGTGATCAAGAAGGGCCAGGACCAGCTGCGCGTCCTGATGGGTGGTCGTGGCGGCGGTGGGCCGCGCGACCCGCAAGGCGGTGGCGAGGGCGGACCGACCTTCTCGCGTGGTACGTTCGTCATTGGCGGTCTGGCCGCGGTCGTGCTCTGGGGCCTTGCCTCTTTCTATACGGTGAAGCCGGAAGAGCAGTCTGTGGAGTTGTTCCTCGGCGAGTTCTCCGCCATTGGCACTCCGGGCCTGAACTTCGCGCCCTGGCCGCTTGTTACGGCAGAGGTCATCAACGTGACCTCGGAGCGGACCGAAGATATCGGCGACGATTTCAACTCCCGCACCGAATCTGGCCTGATGCTGACCACGGATGCCAATATCGTCGATATCGACTTCCAGGTGGTCTGGAACATCGTCGACCCGGCCAAGTTCCTGTTCAACCTCGCCCAGGGGCCGGAGACGGTTCGCGCGGTGTCGGAATCGGCCATGCGGGAGATTATCGCGGCCTCCGAGCTTGCGCCGATCCTCAACCGGGACCGGGGCCTGATCGCCGAGACGGCGAAGACCTCGATCCAGGGCACGCTCGACACCTATGAATCCGGCATCAACATCGTCCGGGTCAACCTCGACAAGGCGGACCCGCCGCGCGAGGTGATCGACGCCTTCCGCGAAGTCCAGGCAGCCGAGCAGGAGCGCGACCGGCTGGAACGCCGTGCTGACGCCTATGCCAACACGGTTCTCGCCGGGGCGCGTGGTGAAGCCGCGCAGCTGCTGGAAGAGGCCGAGGGCTATCGGGCGCAGGTCGTGAACGAAGCCGAGGGTGATGCAAGCCGCTTCAGCGCGGTTCTGGCGGAATACGACAAGGCGCCGGAGGTGACGCGCAAGCGTCTCTACCTCGAGACGATGGAAAAGGTGCTGGGCGACGTGGACAAGGTGATCCTCGGCGAGACCGGCGGAGAGGGGCAGGGCGTTGTGCCATATCTGCCGCTGAACGAGCTGCGCAAGACGACGGAGGGCAACTGACATGAAACGTCTGACCTATCTTCTGCCCATCGGCATCGTGGCCGTGGCCGTGTTAATGGCCTCCATCTTCATCGTCGACGAACGTGAAAAGGCGCTGGTCCTCCAGTTCGGCCAGATCAAGCGGGTCAAGGAAGACCCCGGCCTCGCGTTCAAGATCCCGCTGATTCAGGAGGTCGTGTACTATGACGACCGGATCCTGGCGCTGGACACCGATACGATCGAAGTTACGCCGTCGGATGACCGTCGTCTGGTCGTGGACGCCTTCGCGCGGTATCGGATCGCGGATGTGGTCCAGTTCCGTCAGGCTGTCGGCGTGGGCGGGGTGGCTGCGGCCGAGACCCGGCTGAGCTCGATCCTCAACGCCCAGATCCGGGAGGTGCTCGGCGCCGACCAGGTGACCTCCGACACCATCCTGTCGGAAGATCGCCGGGGCTTGATGAACCGTATTCGGGATCAGGCCCAGGGCGAAGCGCGTTCGCTTGGCCTCAACGTGGTCGATGTGCGGCTCAAGCAGACCAACCTGCCCGAGCAGAACCTGAACGCCACTTTCGAGCGGATGCGTGCGGAACGTGAGCGGGAAGCGGCGGACGAGATCGCCCGCGGTAACGAAGCTGCGCAGCGTGTGCGTGCACAGGCTGACCGGACCGTGGTGGAGCTTGTCTCCGAGGCCCGAAAGGAAGCCGAGATCGTGCGCGGTGAAGCCGATGCGGAACGCAACGGGATCTATGCGCAGGCTTATGGTGCGGATCAGAACTTCTTCCAGTTCTACCGTTCGCTCTCTGCCTATGAGGAAGCGCTCAAGGGCGAAAACTCGAGCATGGTCATCGCACCGGACAGCGAGTTCTTCGAGTTCTTCAAGAGTTCGCAGCCGGGCGCGGCCGAGTGATGGAGACGATCCTTCTCGGGATCGGTATGGTATTTGTTTTGGAGGGGCTGGTGCTTGCACTGGCCCCTTCGCGTATCGACGAGATCCTGGAAATGCTGCGACAGATGTCGGTGGAGACGCGCCGGCTTCTTGGGCTGCTCGCGATCACGTCTGGGGCGATCCTGCTTTTGCTTGCGGGGTGGCTTGGCGGCTGACCGGAGCTTTGCGGACCTGCTCCTTCGTCGGCCGTGGCTGTGGCGAAAAGGGCGGCTTGCCGCCGAACAGGGTTCGAGCGGCGGTGGCGCCGCTTCGCGGCGGGTTTTTCAAAGGGGCCGTGAGCCGATTGAGGACGTTGGAGCGAAGCGCCGATCGGCCTGCAATCACAGCAACCTTGTCGGTGCAGTGACCGTGCCTTCCGTCCGTACAATCGCCCGATCGGCCCGTTGGCTCCCAACCTATCTTGAGTGTCTGACCCAGCTTGGGCTTGCGAAGTCGCTGACAGCCTGAGACACTTCTCCCAACGGCCGATCACGGAGCTGTGGCAAAGCCCGCGCGCTGTGTCACGGGCTCGTGACAGCTTGCGACGGGTCTTTGAATTGCGACTCCCGGCTGCATGAATTTCTATAGGTGCACAATCGCTGTGCGACGCTGCGCAGCTCCAGATCTTTGGCCCCTCGGAAAGACGGGCCGCAGGAAACAGAAGGAATATCGAGTGACCGTTCATACTCTCACCCTTCCCCGACAGGCCATCTCCGCAAGGCTGATCCCGGCCGTCGTGCTTGGCTTCGCACTGGTGCTGGCCCAGACACTCGGGGCGCAGGCGCGTGGCGCGCCGGAAAGCTTCGCCGATCTGGCAGACAAGATCAGCCCGTCGGTCGTCAATATCACCACCGCGACCACGGTCGCCACCGCTTCCGACCCGCATGGCGAGGGCGGCCCGATCGTGCCCGAGGGCTCGCCTTTCGAGGATTTCTTTCGTGACTTCATGGAGCGCAACGGGCCCGATGGCGCGCCGCAGCGCCCGCGCCGGTCCTCGGCGCTCGGCTCGGGCTTCGTGATTTCCGAGGACGGGTTCATCGTCACCAACAACCACGTCATCGCCGAAGCGGACGAGATCACCATCGAGTTCTTTTCCGGCGACGAACTGCCTGCCGAAGTGATCGGCACGGACCCCAAGACGGATCTCGCTCTCCTGAAGGTCGAGACCGACACGCCGCTGCCCTTCGTGCCCTGGGGCAATTCCGACAAGGCCCGGGTGGGCGACTGGGTCATGGCCATGGGCAACCCGCTGGGCCAGGGGTTTTCGGTCTCCGCCGGTATCGTCTCGGCCCGTGGTCGGGCGCTATCGGGCAGCTATGACGACTTCATCCAGACCGACGCCGCCATCAACCGGGGCAATTCCGGTGGTCCGCTTTTCAACATGGACGGCGAGGTGATCGGCATCAACACCGCGATCCTGTCGCCGAATGGCGGCTCCATCGGCATCGGATTCGCGATGTCCTCGCGCGTGGCCACCAACGTGATCGACCAGCTCAAGGAGTTCGGCGAGACCCGCCGCGGCTGGCTCGGTGTCCGAATTCAGGATGTGACTGACGACGTGGCCGATGCGATCGGGCTCGAAGAGGCCAAGGGCGCGCTTGTGACGGATGTGCCGGAAGGACCGGCGATGGAAGCGGGCGTGCTTGCGGGCGACGTGATCCTGAGCTTCGACGGGACGGATGTCGACGATACGCGCGAGCTGGTGCAGCAAGTCGGCAATGCCGAGGTCGGCAAGTCGGTTCGGCTGACTGTCTATCGCGACGGCAAGACCGAGACGGTCATGGTCACGCTTGGGCGCCGCGAGACCGCCGAGGGCGCCGTGCCTGCTGTTGCCACTCCCGAAGATATCGAAGAGCCGCAGGAATCCGAGGTGCTCGGCCTGACTCTGAGTCCGCTGACGCCCACCATCATCTCGGAGATGGATCTGGACGAGGGGATGACAGGCCTGCTGGTCAAGGAGGTCGACGAGTCGACCGAAGCCTTCGAAAAGGGCATGCGCGCCGGCGATATCATCACCCAGGTCGGCCAGGTCGACGTTGCGAGCATCGAGGATCTCGAAGCCCGCATCGAGGAGGTGACCGAGGCTGGACGTATGTCGATCCTGCTGCTGGTTCGCCGCGCCGGCGAACCGCGTTTCGTGGCGCTGACACTCGACAACTGACACAAACCTCTGGAAACAAGAACGGGCGCCGGAATATTCCGGCGCCCGTTTTGTTTTGTCACGGGTCTGGGGTGTGGGGATCAGTCACCCCGACCGTTGTTGGAAGACTGGATCGACTTCAGCTTGACCAGTTCGGACAGCGAATACTCGGTCGGATTGACGCCCAGAGATGCGGCAAGCTGGGCCTGCCCGGCCGACACACCGCTCTTGGTGGAGGTGGTGACCCCTTTCGTGACGCCACCTGACTCGCGGATGAAATTGGCAGCTGCCTGTTCGTCATCGGATTCGGCACTGCGCAGGGCGGCGACATCGGCCAGGCTGTAGCTGTCATCGACATCGACCGAGGCGGCGAATTGCGCCGGGCTGCCCACGGCCCCCTTCGTCACATCGCCAGAGAGGATTGCTCGTGCCGTGGCCTGCTCGTCATTCTCGAGTGCGCTGCGCAGGGCGATCAGCTCGGAGGTGCTGTAGACGCCCGGTTCGACGCCCAGCGAGCGGGCCAGTTGGTCGGAGGCAAGCGCGGGGCCGGCGAGGGTCAGGGCGAGGGCGGTGGTGAGGAGGATGCGGTTCATGATCAGGTCCTTTTCGTGTCTGGCTCGTTTCTGGTCCGTGGCGCTCGGTTGCGCCGTTGATGATGAACAGGTGGGGATGGTGCGGCGCTTGAAATACTCCTCAAAATGTCGGGGTTTCTGTGCATCCCGGCACATCACGCTTGAAGGAGCGGTCTTGTCTCCTGCGCGGGTCTCTCTGGGTCGGGTTTACTGGGGGGGCTGGCCTGTTCGGGCCGATCTGCCTGCGATCCGGGACCGTGTGAGGAGCGGTCGCCTCGCGGGACCCCACAGGCGCGTGAGTCCGTTTGAACGGGATCGTTGGGTTTTGGAACAAAAAAGGCCCGGTGCGCAGTGCACCGGGCCAGGTCTGCCAAGAGGACAGGGAGGCTGGAGATCGTCTGGTCAGCTTTCGTGTGCGTGCACGAGATCGGCACGGCTGTTGCTCATGGCGTCCAGACCGACGGATTTGCCGAGCTGGATCCGGTATTCCGGGGTGTCGCCGCTATTGGCGGCCGCCTGCGAGGTGATCGCGTTGATCCGGGTCGCGTCATCGTCATCCATCGCCCCCTTCAGCGCCACCAGTTCGGCGCGGCTGTAGTCGGAGGCGTCGACGCCGAGGCTCTTGGCCAGCTGGTCGGAGCTTGCGGAGGCGCCCTTGGTCGAGACGGTCGCAGCAGCGCCACCGCTTTCGAGCAGGAAGTTGATGCGGGCGGCGTCACCATCGTCATAGGCGGCCTTGAGTTGGGTCAGCTCGGAGGTCGAGAAGCCCTGGCCTTCAACGCCGAGCGTGTTGGCCAGCTGGTCACTGGCAAGCGCGGGAGCGGCGATGGCGAGTGTCAGGAGGGCGGAGGTGGCGAGAGCAAAGCGGTTCATGATGCGGTCCTTTCGAAGTGCTCGTTTAATCTCTGTCGGCGGGCTGTCCCGCCTTGGATGAGAGAGATGTGGGGTGTGTGCGAGTGCTTCAAAGACTGCGGGAATCGCCGGGTGATGTGTGATTATGCACAGGGTTTCGCCGACGGAATTCCGTCGGCGCTCCGTAAGGCGACGGTTTAGCGCTCGGAGCTGCTGCCTGGTATTGCGATGGCGACGAGGCCGAGTTGGCGTGCGGCGGTCAGAGACAGCACGGCGCTGTTGAGCCCCTGCGGCTGCTGGTAACGGCGGATGGCGCTGCGGGTTGCGCTGTCCAGACTGCCGGTGATCTCGCCGTCATAGACGCCGCGCGCCTTCAGGGCGCGTTGCAGGGAGGCGACCGTATCGGGGGTGAAACTGTCCGGGCAGGGGGTCTCGAACCAAAGCTCCTGCCGTTCCTCGACGATCTCCTGCCGGGTTTCTGTTGCGGTGACCGCGGGCTTCAGGAGCTTGCCGTCCGCGTCATAGCTGGCCGGGGTGACCACGGATTCCACGGTCACCGTTTGCAGGGTCGCCGGGGTCTCGTCGCGGCCCCAGCAGGTTCCGGGCGCGGCGTCTGGCGGGCCGTCAGCGCCGTGCGAGGCGATCTCGGCAGGTTCCTCCAGCCGGGCAATCTCCGGGATGCCGCTGCAGGCAGAGGTCACGAGCAGGGCAAGGAGCAGGGCGGCGCGGATCATGCGGGTCGGTCACTGTTTTCTGGTCGCGGGGAGCCTAGCCATCGCGGCGAAACGGGCAAGCCCTGCGGCGGCGGGTGGATGCGGTCGCGGCAGGATGTGGCCGATGCGACTCAACCCCACCTGCCCGTGTTCAAACCGGTGTCGACGTCGGTATCGAAGCCGGGGTCGAAATCGGGGCGGAGCAACTCGTCGAGCATGGGCGAGATATCCTCGACATGTTCGGCGATGACATGGACGATTTCCGCCTCGCGCTGGATGCGCCCGGTGACGCGGAGCAGGCGCCCAGCGATGACCGCGCGGCGGAAGCGCTCATAGGTCTTGGCCCAGACGACGATATTGCAGGTGCCGGTCTCGTCTTCCAGCGTCAGGAAGATCACGCCCTTGGCCGTACCCGGCCGTTGCCGGACCAGCACCAGTCCGGCCACGCAGACCCGCGCGCCGCCGGGCGGCAGGCCGAGTTGACTGGCCGTCAGGCAGGCGGGCGGGCGTGGCCAGCTGTCGGGCGGCGGGGTCGGGGCCGGGGGATAGACACTCATGGGAACAAATGTAGAACGAATTGCGGCCTCGTCCAAGCCCCGTTGGCACTGGCAAAGCCGGGTCGATTGGCCTATGTGAGCCTTTGAACGAGCCAACCGGCGACGGCAGCAAGAAGGAACGAGAGGCGTGCCCAAGATTACCTATGTCGAGTTTTCCGGGAAGGAACATGTTGTGGACGTGGCCAGCGGGCTGACCGTCATGGAAGGCGCGCGGGACAATGGCGTGCCGGGGATCGACGCCGATTGCGGCGGCGCCTGCGCCTGTTCGACCTGCCATGCCTATATCGACGAAGCCTGGGTGGAGAAGCTGCCCGGCGTGGAGGCGATGGAAGAGGACATGCTGGACTTCGCTTACGAGACCAAGCCGGGCCTGTCGCGCCTGACCTGCCAGATCAAGGTGAACGACGATATGGACGGCTTGATCGTCCGGCTTCCCGAGAAGCAGATCTGATCGATGCTCCGGATTGTCCTGATCGCAGCGGCCCTGCTGGCCGGCTCACCGGGTCTGGCGGCGGGCTGCGACGGGGCGATCCAGTCGGCGCGCTACGAGGGGCCAACGGGACAGTACCCGCATGGCGTCCTCGGCGATGCGCTGGAATGGGGCCAGCTGCGGATTGATTGCAGTGGCGGCGCGCAATTGGCCGAACTTCCCGAGGCGCTGGTCTTCGAGGATGTGGCGCCGCGCGTTGTGGATCTCGACGGGGACGGTGCGGCCGAGGTGATCGTGGTGGAAAGCCACCGGGACCGCGGGGCGCGGCTGGCGGTCTGGGGGCTAACCTCCGGAAAGCTGGACCGGCTGGCACAGACGCCGTTCATCGGCACGCGATTCCGCTGGCTGGCGCCGGTGGGGGCCGCGGATCTCGACGGGGACGGGGCGATGGAGATTGCCTATGTCGACCGACCGCATCTGGCGCGGATCCTGCGGGTCTGGCGCTACGAGGACGGTCAGTTGCGCGAGGTGGCTTCGGCGCCGGGTTTCACCAACCACCGGATCGGCGAGACCGAAATCTCCGGCGGGATGCGGGACTGTGACGGGCGGCCGGAGATGATTGTCGCGTCGGCGGACTGGTCGCGGGTGCTCGCGGTTTCCCTGTCTGGCCGGCAATTGGTCGAGCGGGATATCGGCCCGCATGAAGGCCCGGAGTCGTTCCGGGACGCGGTGTCCTGCCGATAGGCGGCAGGACCGGACAATACCGAAGAGCAGCTAGCGGAAAGTCGAGTTGAGTGCTTTGGGGCACGGGACAAGGCGTCGCCGCCGTGCCAGCGCCTGCCCGTTCCGGCGGGCTGGCGCTTCGTCGCCCGTGAGCAACGGCTTGATCTTTTTCGGACTTGGTTGGGATTACGTGCGGACCTCGAACGTTGCGGCGCCATCCCACGGGCAGGCGCTTGCACGGCTCGCGAAGGAGCCGCTTGCAACGGCATCGACTGACCGTGCTGTCCTCGATCAATCTGCCGGCCTTCAGAAGTCCACCGTGTCCAGTACGTCCAGCGCTTTGACCTCCACGTCCGGAAGTCCCTCCACGAGCGCCGCAGCAGATTGCTCAAGCAGCGGGAAGGTCTTGTAATGGCAGGGGATCACCGTCTTGAAGTCGAAGAACTTCCGGGCGGCGAAGGCGGCGCGCTTCATGTCCATGGTGAAATGCCCCCCGGCACAGAGGATGCCGATATCGGGCGCGTGCAACTCTGCCCAAAGGCCCATATCGGCTGTGACGTCGGTATCGCCCGAGAAATAGATGACATGCCCCTCGCCCGCGATCATGAACCCCGCCTCGCCTCCGGCGTAAACGGGCCCGGCGTCCGAGCCGAGCGAGGAGGAATGCACTGCGTTGACCATGGTCACGGCGACCGCGCCAAGCGCCACCGTGCCGCCCTTGTTAAAACCGATCGTGGCGACGCCCTCGCTGGCCTCCCAGTGACTCATCAGGTCGTAGATCCCGACCAGCGGCACGTCGAGTTCCCTTGAAAGCGCCAGCGCGTCGCCGGCATGGTCGCCATGGCCGTGACTCAGCAGGATATGGGTCGCGCCGGCGATGGCTTCGGCACGGCGACCCTCCGGAAAGACGGGGTTCCCGGTCAACCAGGGATCGACCAGCAGGACCTGGTCGGCAATCTCGATGCGGAAGCCGGAATGGCCGAGCCACGTGATCTTCATTTCGATTCTCCTCCGAAAAGAGCTAAGGCTTCGAAGAAAGCCTAGCCGGGGAGAGGCGAAATGGAAGGCCTCTTGCGCCAGGTTGACGGATATTGCGAGCGGACCGATTTCAGCTACTGGTCAGAGCCGGTCAACGCCGTCACCAATGTGGCCTTCCTCATCGCGGCCTGGCTGCTCTGGCGTCGGGTGCGCGGAGCGGAGCTGCCGCTTGCGACCGGGATGTGCGTCACACTGGCGGCGATCGGCATCGGGTCCTGGCTTTTCCACACCCATGCGACCATCTGGGGTGCAATCGCCGACACCACTCCCATCGCTGTCTTCATCCTGCTCTATATCTTCGCCGCCAATCGAGACTTTTGGACCATGCGGCTCCCCGTGGCCCTGCTCGCCACCGCTGGCTTCTTTCCGTTCGCCGCACTAACGATCCCGCTCTTTCAGCGGTTGCCCTTCTTCGAGATTTCGGCTGGGTACTGGCCCGTGCCGCTCCTGATCGCGCTCTATGCCGTCGGGTTGCGCAAGCGGGCGCCCGCAACGGCGCGTGGGCTCGCCATCGGGGCGGGGCTGCTCTGCTTGTCGCTCTTCTTTCGGTCCATCGATATGGGTGTCTGCGCCGCCGTCCCGCTGGGAACGCATTTCCTCTGGCATATCCTGAACGGGATCATGCTGGGCTGGATGATCGAGGTGTATCGGCGCCATGTGACGGCCCGGGCGAAACCGCTCAGTTCGTCTTGCGCTTCGGGGTGAAGGGAAGGGGCATCACCGGGACACCATCCTCGATCAGGCCGCGTGCCTCCTGCACATTGGCCTCGCCATGGATCGACCGTTCCGGCGCCTCGCCTTCGTGCATCGCCCGCGCCTCGCGCGCGAAGTCCCGGCCGACATAGTCGCTCTCTGTCTCGACCTTCTTGCGCAGCGTCTCAAGCGCCTTCTCGGCCTCGTTGGCCGGCTTGCTCAACGGTTTTTCCGGAGGGGTCTCGGCGCGGTTGTCGCTCGCTTTCACGGTTGGCGCCATCATCGCCTTGCCAACCTGGCCCGAGCCGCAGACCGCGCAGGTCACCATGCCCGAACCGCGCAGGGTTTCGAACGCATCCGCCGAGGCGAACCAGCTTTCGAACCGGTGACCGTCGGCACATATGAGACTGTATTTGATCATGCGCTTCAAATGTAACGTCTCGAGGGACGAATTCAAAGGGATCAGCGCGTCTGGCGCGGCTTGAAACTGCGCAGGATTTCCCGCAACTCCGGCTCGGCCACTTTCTTGCTCGCCTTTTTCAGGGAGAACCATTTGCGGCGGCGCTGCTTGCTTTCGCGATACTCCTTGGTCAGCGACTTCACCTTCAGCGGAAAGACCCAGACCGCACAGGGAATGTCCGGCCCCTGCCCATCTCCCAGCTTCGTGTAGGTATAGACGCCGATGCAGCGGTCTTCCGTCTTGCCGCGCACGCCGCCTTCTTCCCAGGCCTCGATGCCGGCCGCGCGATGGGGCGACACAGTCTCCATCGGCCAGCCCTTGGGGATGATCCAGCGCCTGCGCGTGCGCGATGTCACGAGGAGGACCTGCGGTTCGCCGCGCACGATCCGATAGCAGAGCGCACCATATTGCGTCCGCACGTCCTTGCCGAGCTTCAGTCCTTTCGGAAGTTTGATCGTTTCACCCAAATGCGCCTGCCTCTCCGGTCCTTCGCTGCTTGACCTGTTGTCATAAAAGTTCCACCTGTTGTACATCAGGTAGCAACTACACACAAATCGTTCAGTTTTTTGCTGATCTTTTGCACTTAATACGTGCCGCCTGAACGGGCAACTCCTTGCTGTTTCTCTGGGGCGACATCCCGCCGGAGGGCGACGTGCCCGCAGTGCCCGGACTTGACGCGCGAGATCCGTTCGGGAGGGTCCCGCGTAGAAATACGAGAAGATGTTCGTCCTGAGGGGGCACAGGTGACAGAACCGGAACAGGCGCGTTTCATCGGCGCGGAGATCTATCGCGGCTCCAGCTATGGCGCCTGGCATCCGCTCCGGGTTCCGCGTGTCTCGACTGTCATGGACCTTGCGCGGGCGCTGGGCTGGCTCTCGCCAGCGCAATACGTGACCTCGCCCAGAGCGAAGCCGGCCGCACTGTCGCTCTGGCACGCGCCCGACTACATCGCAGCGTTGCAACGCGCGGAATCCAAACAGGCGGTGACAGAAAACGAGCGGGACAGGTTTGGGCTCGGCACCCATTCCAACCCGGTTTTCCCGCAGGTCTATCGCCGCCCGGCCACCGCCGCCGGGGGCTCGCTTCTGGCCGGGGAACTGTTGGCAAAAGGTGGGGTGATCCACCATCCGGCGGGGGGGACGCATCACGGGCTGAAGGACCGGGCCAATGGCTTCTGCTATCTCAACGACCCGGTGCTGGGCATGCTGTCTTTACGCCGGGCCGGGATCCGGCGGATCGCCTATATCGACATCGATGCGCATCATCCCGACGGGGTCGAGACCGGCTTTGCCGGCGATCCGGAGGTGCTGATGATCTCGGTGCACGAGGAGCGGCGCTGGCCCTTTACCGGCGGGCTGGAGGAGGTGGCCGGCGGCGCTGCGGTCAACTTGCCGGTGCCGCGCGGCTTCAATGATAGCGAAATGGCGCTCGTGCGCGAGGCGTTGATCCTTCCGCTTGTGGAACGTTTCGCGCCGGAAGCCGTTGTGTTGCAATGCGGTGCCGATGCGGTGGTCGAGGATCCGCTGGCGCGGCTGTCGCTCTCGAACAATGCGCATTGGGAGATCGTCTCCGCGCTGCGCCCGCTCGCGCCGCGCTATCTCGTGCTGGGTGGCGGCGGGTATAACCCATGGTCGGTCGGGCGGCTCTGGACCGGAGTCTGGGCGGTTCTGAACGGGATCGAGATCCCGGATCGGCTGCCGCCTGAGGGCGAAGACCTGTTGCGGGCGTTGCGCTGGGAGGGCGACCGGCGGGGCAAGGCGCCGCCCGAACATTGGTTCACCACGCTGCGGGACCAGCCGCGCCCCGGTCCGGTGCGTGGAGAGATCCAAGAAAGACTGGCTTATCTGCGGCAGCGCGAAGGACTGCTCTGAGGCTCACGGACGAACACAATGCCGCGCATTTTATGCGTCTTCTTGTTCCGGGTCATTTGCGGGAAATCCGAACCGTGCCAAGCTCGATGCAATGAAGGGAGGCAAGCGGCGATGCTTTTCGAAATTGGCGGGCGGAAGACACCATGCGGCTGAACCGGCAGATTGCGGCCTGGTCGCGGCTGCGGCGGCGCAACCGGCACCGGCATTCCGCTGTCGCCTCGCATCGGCGCGGCCCGGTCACCCATGTGCTGATCCTGGACGGGACCCTGTCCACGCTCGATCCCGGCCGCGAGACCAATGCCGGGCGGACCTATCGCCTGCTGGCCGAGACGGGCGTGATTTCCCGGCAATCGCTCTTCTACGAGGCCGGTATCCAGTGGCGCGACTGGGCCAGTACGCGGGATGTTGCGTTGGGGCGCGGCATGAACCGCAAGATCCGTCGTGCCTATGGCTTCCTTGCCTCGCGTTACCGGCCGGGCGACCGAATCTATCTCTTCGGCTACTCGCGCGGCGCTTTCGCCGTGCGCTCGCTGGCGGGGGTGATCGACCGGATCGGGTTGGTGCGCGCGCCCAATGCGACGGTCCGCAATATCCAGCAGGCCTACCGCCACTATCAATGCGACCCGAACAGCGAGGCGGCCGCAACGTTCCGCAGGCGGATGTGCCACGCGGATACCTGTATCGAGATGGTTGGCGTCTGGGACACGGTCAAGGCGCTCGGGCTTCGTCTGCCGCTGCTCTGGCGGCTGACCGAGCCATCTCATGCCTTCCACAACCACGCGCTCGGTGCCCATATCCGCCACGGCTACCATGCGCTGGCGCATGACGAGACGCGCCTCGCCTTCGCGCCGGAGCTCTGGGAAACCCCGCCGGGGCGGACTGGCGGGGTCGAGCAACGCTGGTTCCCGGGCAGTCATGGCGATGTCGGCGGCCAGCTCGACGGCTTCGAGGCGGCGCGGCCGCGGGCCAACCTCTCGCTGGTCTGGATGCTGGAAAAGGCGGAAGCGGCGGGGCTGGAGCTTCCCTCGAACTGGCGCGAGCGTTTCCCCTGTGATGCCACGGCGCCCTCGGTCGGGTCCTATCGCGGCTGGGGCAAGCTGTTCTGGCTCCGTGCGCGCCGGCGCTATGGCTCCGATCCGTCGGAAAGCTTCCACCCGGCGATTGACCGCGATGCGGATCTCGCCCGGGCGGCAACCGCCAATGAGCATATCTCAACATCGCATTGAGCCGGTCGGCGCTTGCCTGGCACCAGTGTTAAAGGTGCGTTCCGCCGATCACGTTCTCTTAGAGGACGAGACGGAAGCAAGTAGCCCGCCGCCTGTGCCGTGTCCGGAGGCCGCCGCTCTAGCTCCGGAGCCTCCGGGCATTGGCGCGCGCCTCCGAGCGCAACGGCCCGACAGCTGCCCGCGTCACCGCGACCGGATCGCGTCCGGTCACGACGGCTTCTCCGGCGTCCTGCGCGGCGCGCGCAAAAGCCAGCGGCTTCTCGACGAGCATCCGCGTCGCTTCATGGGATGTCATTGTGCCCGTAAGCATCTGCCAGCCGCGCAACCAGATCACTTCTGACGCCGCGGCCCACATTTCCTGCTCTTCGATTGCCGCCTTCTGCCAGTTGGAGCTGGACTGGAAAAGGAACCCAAACCCGTACATTTTCTTGCCTCGGAAGTCGTTGTTCCGAAAGTGTTAACGACGAAGGATGAAAATTTCCTCAATGACGTTGAGTCACACGTCAATGGCGTCAGGCAAGGTTTCTTACAGGTGCGCGGGTGCCTCAGGCGACGTCTTGAAGGACGCGATGCGGGGCAACACCGAGCGCGTGGCAGATGTCATGCGTCAGGTGCGGCTTGTTGAGCGTGTAGAAATGCAGGTGGTCTGCGCCGCCTTCGGCCAGATCGGTGCAAAGCTCGGTGGCCACGGCGATGGCCAGCAACTCCTCGCGCTCGTCGCGCGCCGCCTGGGCGAAGGCGTCGTCGAGCCAGGTCGGGACCGTCGCGCCACAGCGCTCGGCGAAGCGCCGCGTGTTCGCCCAATGCTCGATGGGCAGGATGCCAGGCAGGATCGGCTTGTCGATCCCGGCTTTCACGCAGGCATCGCGGAACCGGAAGAACGTGTCGGCCTCGAAGAAGAACTGGGTGATCGCGGCGTCCGCCCCGGCATCGAACTTGCGCTTGAGCCAGTCGATATCGGCGTGATCGCTGGTGGCTTCGGGGTGGCGGTCCGGATAGGCGCCGACCCGGATGGTGAAATCGCCCGTCTCGCGCAGCGCCGAAATCAACTCGCAGCTATCGGCGAATCCTTCGGGATGCGGCTCGAATCGGTCTGCGCCTTTCGGCGGGTCGCCCCGCAGCGCGACGATCTCGGTGACACCCGCCTCGGCATAGCCGCGCGCGATCTCCAGCGTCTCGGCGCGGGTGGCGTCGACGCAGGTCAGGTGGGCGGCGACCTTGAGATCCGTGGTGCGGTGAATTGCGGAGACGGCTTCATGGGTTAGCCGACGCGTTGTTCCACCGGCGCCATAGGTCACGGAGACGAATTCCGGCTTCAGCGGTGCGAGCGCCTGCACGGTCTCATGCAGCCGAAAAGAGGCCTCCACGGAACGGGGCGGAAAGAATTCGAAAGAGACGGTCGGCGCGGTCATGACGATTTCGGGTCCTCTTGTGTCGGTTTTTGATCTCGCATATCTCGGCCGGTGAAGCAATTTCATAATTTTCACGAAGATCATGAGTCGCGCATGCATGTCGAGCTCCGCCACCTCCGTACCATCAAGGCGATCCACGAAGCGGGCGGCCTCGCCCGGGCAGCGGAAATCCTCAATATCACCCAATCCGCGCTGAGCCACCAGGTTAAGGGATTGGAAGAGCAGGCGGGGATGGAGCTTTTCGCACGGCGCTCCAAGCCGCTCAAGCTCTCGGCCGCCGGCTTGCGCATGTTGCGGACGGCGGAGCGGGTTCTGCCGGAGATGGTGGCGCTGGAGGAAGAGTTTCGCGGGCTGCGAAATGGCAAGTCGGGCCGGCTGCATATCGCCATCGAGTGTCACGCCTGTTTCGAATGGCTCTTCCCGGTGCTGGAGGAATTCCGCAAGGCCTGGCCGGATGTCGATGTCGATATCCGCCCCGGGCTTGCTTTCGGAGCGCTGCCAGCACTTTGGAAAGAGGAGGTCGATATCGTCATCTCCTCCGATCCCGAGAAGATTGACGGTGTCACGTTCAACCCTCTTTTCGACTACTCGCCGGTCTTCGTCGCATCCTCGCGGCACCCGCTGGCGGAACGCGCCTTTGTTGATGCGGAGGATTTCCGCAACGAGGTGCTGATCACCTACCCGGTCGAACGCAGCAAGCTCGACGTATTCAGCCAGCTTCTGATGCCGGCCCGGATCGAGCCACGAGGGGTACGTCAGGTCGAACTGACAGCGGTGATCCTGCTGCTGGTCGCGTCCAATCGCGGCGTCTCTGTGCTGCCGGACTGGGTTGTGCGCGAGGTACGCTACAATTCGGATTATGTGACCCGCCCGTTGACGAAGGCGGGGCTGACCCGGCGGCTCTATGCGGCAAGCCGGTCGGACGAGATCGAGAAGCCCTTCATGGCGCATTTCCTGCGCCTGGCGCGGACGGTTCCCGTGCGACTCCAACGCGAGAGCGCCTAAGAGGACTGGAAGCCGGTGGGTCTGAGCGCTGATCGGCATGGTTTGCGCTGTCCCCGCGGCGAAGGGCGGCAAGGTCCGCAAGCCCGCTCCGGCCAAAAGCGGCTCGACGACTTGCTGCACACGCATCCCGGGGGCTCGTGGCGGAGTTCTGCGCCAACTGGCGAACGCTCTTTCCATCCGCCAGCCTGACCGCTATATGCGCGGCTTGAACATCGAGGAGCCGGGCAGATGCAGGGCAGCGCAAATCTCAACGTCATGATCAAGGCCGCCCGCGCGGCAGGCCGCTCTCTGGTCAAGGATTTCCGCGAGGTGGAGAACCTTCAGGTCGGCTCGAAAGGGCCGGGCGATTTCGTTACGCGGGCAGATCTGCGCGCCGAGGAGATCATCCGCGAGGAGCTCACCAATGCCCGCCCCAATTACGGTTGGCTTGGCGAGGAAAGCGGCGAGGTCGAGGGCAAGGACCCCACCCGCCGTTGGATCGTCGATCCGCTCGACGGCACCACCAACTTCCTGCACGGCCTGCCCCACTGGGCTGTCTCCATCGCTCTGGAGCACAAGGGCGAGATCGTCTCCGGTGTCATCTTCGACGCCGCCAAGGACGAGATGTTCTTTGCCGAAAAAGGCACCGGGGCCTGGCTCAACAATGATCAGCGGATTCGTGTCTCCGGCCGGTCCCGCATGATCGAATCGGTCTTCGCGACCGGCATCCCCTGGGGCGCAAAGCGAACGCTTCCGGCGACCATGCAGGACCTCGCCAAGCTCATGCCGCAATGTGCGGGTGTGCGTCGCTGGGGCTCCGCCGGGCTCGACATGGCCTATGTCGCCGCCGGGCGCTACGAAGGCTATTGGGAGCGCGAAGTGAATGCCCATGACATCGCGGCCGGGATCGTGATCGTCCGGGAGGCGGGAGGCTTCGTCGAGCCGCTCTACACGGGACGCGAAATTTTTGCCGATCGCATGATCATCGCGGGCAACGGCGAAGTGTTCACAAAATTCGCCGAGACAATTCGCAGCCGTTAATCTGTCCATTTGGCGCCACAATCGATGGATAGTGTGGAGTCATGACACAGATTGCATTCCTCCGGCGGCTTGTTTCCCGCTTCCAGTCCGATGATCGCGGTGCGGTAACCGTCGACTGGGTAGTCATGACCGGTATCGTGGTTTCTCTTGCGCTTGGATCGATCCATATCTGGCGCAACAGCTCGCAGGATACGGCAGAGGCGATTGCCACGACGACGGCCGATTTCGAGATCAAGACATCGTTCTGACGAGTGTGAGATCCGGACAATGTCCGGACTTCAGTTGCGGTGGTCGCCACGGGACGAATTTCCGCGTGGGCGCCCAACTCTGGGTATGTTGCTTCGGCTATACTGTGCAGCCGGGTGCGGAGGTTTGCCGCGTGTTTCGCTCCAGAAGTCGGAACCGCCGACACGTAACCAGGTCGGAAACGCCAGAATGGCGCCAATCACGAATCCCCCTGCATGTGCCCAATAGGCGACGCCCGCCGCGTCGGGATCCGACATGACGCCGCCGACAAGCTGAATCCCGAACCAGAGCGCCAGCATTGCCCAGGCGGGAATCGAAAAGATTTTGAAAAAGATGATTACGATCAGCAAGATGTCCACACGCGCTCGTGGGAAAAGAAGCATGTAGCCGCCCATTACCCCGGCAATGGCGCCCGAGGCGCCGACTGTCGGTACAGAGGAGCCTTGCGAAAGCAGCACATGCACGAGCCCAGCCAGGATCCCGCTCAAAAGGTAGAACAGGGCAAAACGGGCATGTCCCATCTCGTCCTCAAGATTGTCGCCGAAGATCCACAGGAAGAGCATGTTGCCGAGCAGGTGCCAGATACCGGCATGCAGGAAAATCGAGGTCACAAAGCTCGACAGGCTCGGTCGTGCCGGGATCAGGGCGTATTTCTCATAGAGCGCGATCAGCGCGTGGGGCTGATCCATCAGGCTCCAATAGCTCAGGAATATCAATATGTTTGTCGCAATCAGCGCGAAGGTCACGTAAGGCGTGCGGCCCGAGGGATTGTGATCGCGGATTGGAAACATGAGGTCAGGCTATCGGCGCGGGGCGTTGGGTCAAGGGGGAAGGCGCGCCAGTCTCCCCTTGCCGCCAATGCGCGAACGTCCTAGGTCGAACGCGTCGCGGGCGTGGTGGAATGGTAGACACAAGCGACTTAAAATCGCTAGGGCCTGGCCCGTGCGGGTTCGACTCCCGCCGCCCGCACCAGCGCCATTTTGATCGACCTTTCGCAATGTCCAACATCCAGGACGAATTGCCTTCCGCAGATCGGAACCGCCGGAGCGAGCGCCCGGCCCGTGCCAAAATGATGTCGCGCACCCCCTTGATACCGGAGCAGTGGGCGACCTATCTCACATACACGAGAAACGGGCGCGAACGGCGTCGAAGGGAATATGGAATGCGCAACGCAGCCTCGATGCTGGGCGTGATCGGTGGGTTGCTCGCCATGATCGTTGGTTTCTTCGGATTCGGCTACACGGAACTGGTTCGGACCTACAGTGAAGTTGGAGACGCCCTGGGTCATGTGGAGCAGATGGACCTGATCCGGATCTCGAGCTTCCTCGCCCCACTTCTGGCAATCGCCGGTGGCGCGATGTCGAAGGCGCGCGCGCTTTGGGGCGGAGGGTTGATGCTCGCCTCCGGGGCGCTGATGTATCACGCCTTCGGTTTTGGCGTCTTCACCATGTTCCCGATCGGGTTCTGCGTCACGGGTGGTTTCCTCGCCCTGGCCGCGGGCAAACCGGACGAACCCAAGCCGCATTTCTGAGACAGAAAAGGGGCCCTTCACAGGCCCCTTTCAACTGTTGCGTTCCCGGTCTCAGGCCAGCGCCATTTCCGGCACGGTCTCCGGTACGATCAGCGTCGCGGCAGTCGCGGCAATGACCTCCTCAACCGTGACCCCCGGGCCCGTCTCGCGCAGCACGAGCCCGTCCTCGGTCGGTTCGATCACGGCCATTTCGGTCACGATCAGGCTGATGCGACGCGCCGCCGTCAGCGGCAATGTGCATTCCGGCATGATCTTCGGGTTGCCCTTTGCGGTATGCACCATGGCGACGACGACCTTCTTGGCACCGGCCACAAGGTCCATCGCGCCGCCCATGCCGGGGACCATCTTGCCCGGGACCATCCAGTTGGCCAGATAGCCGCGCTCATCGACCTGCAATCCGCCGAGGACAGTCATGTCGAGATGACCGCCCCGGATCAGGCCGAAGGACATGGCCGAGTCGATAGAGGCTGCGCCGGGCACGGCAGTGACGAAGCCGCCGCCGGCATCGGTGAGGTCGGGGTCTTCCATGCCTTCGGGCGGGCGGGCGCCGAGTCCGATCACGCCGTTTTCGGCCTGAAAGAAGATGTCGACATCCTCGGGCAGGAAATTGGCGACCATCGACGGCAGACCGATGCCGAGATTGACCAGCATGCCGTCGGTGATTTCAAGGGCGACGCGGCGGGCGATGACTTCCTTGGCGTTCATCTCAGTGCTCCCGTTCCAGAAGGTGGTCGACCAGGATGCCGGGCGTCTTGACCGCATCCGGCGGGATGGCGCCCACGGGCACGATCACATGCGGCTCGGCGATCACCGTGTCGGCGGCCAGCGCCATGACCGGGTTGAAGTTATGCGCCGTCAACGCGTATTCGAGGTTGCCCTTGTAGTCGGCCTGCTTGGCCGCAATCAGGGCGAAATCGCCACGGATAGGCTTTTCGAGCAGGAATTTCTTGCCGTCGACCTCGATGACTTGCTTGCCGTCCTCGACGGGCGTTCCAAGGCCGGTTGCGGTCAGCACGCCGCCCAGGCCGACACCGCCAGCGCGGATGCGCTCGACCAGCGTGCCCTGCGGCACCAACTCGACCTCCATCTCGCCGGCGATCATCTTGGCCTGGGTTTCGGGATTGAGGCCGATATGGCTGACAATGGCCTTCGCAACGAGGCCGGCGGTGACCAGCTTGCCGATGCCGTGACCCGGCATGGCCGTATCGTTGGCCACGACCGTAAAGCCGCCGACGCCGCGCTCCACAAGCGCATCGATCATTCTTTCCGGTGTTCCGACGGCCATGAAACCGCCGATGAGCAGGACCGACCCTTCCGGGATCAGCTCCGCTGCCGCTTCAAGTCGTGTGGCTGTCTTCATGTGTCCTTCCTCTGGCACTGATCCGTGCGCTGCTCCTATAGTACGTATTGCCGTCAATTGACGGAGGCATGTCAAGGTCATTTTGCAACCGGTTGCAAAAGTGGCGGGCAGGCGCGACAAGATGCGTAAGGGGGATGCTCGATGACTTTGCTTGCCGGGTTGAAGGTGGTGGAACTGGCGCGGATCCTTGCGGGGCCGTGGATCGGCCAGGCGCTGGCCGATCTAGGGGCGGAAGTGACCAAGGTGGAGGCGCCGGAGGGCGATGACACGCGCCGTTGGGGGCCGCCTTTCATCGAGCGGGACAGCGAGCGTTCGGCGGCCTATTTCCACGCGGCCAACCGAGGCAAGCGCTCGGTGGTGGCGGATTTCCGGACCGAGGCGGGGCGTGCCAAGGTGATGGATCTGGTGGCGGGGGCCGACATCCTGATCGAGAATTTCAAGCTTGGCGGGCTTGCGAAATACGGGCTCGACTACGACAGCCTGCGTGAGGTGAACCCGCGTCTTGTCTATTGCTCGATCACCGGATTCGGGCAGACGGGGCCCTATGCCAAGCGGGCGGGGTACGATTTCCTGATCCAGGGCATGAGCGGGCTGATGTCGGTGACCGGCGAGGCCGGCGGGCAGCCGCAGAAGGTCGGGGTTGCGGTCACGGACATCGTGACGGGGCTCTATGGAGCGGTGGGAATCCTGGCGGCCGTCGAGCAGCGGCACCGGACCGGGCGTGGGCAACATATCGACCTGTCCCTGCTCGACTGTGCGACGGCGATGATGGCGAACCAGGCGATGAATTTCCTCGCGACCGGCGAGGCACCGGGACGGCGCGGCAATGCCCATCCCAATATCGTACCCTATCAGGTCTTCCCGGTCTCGGATGGGCATGTGATCGTGGCGGTCGGCAATGACGGGCAATTCCGGCGCTTCTGCGAGGTGCTGGGGCAAGCGTCGCTGGCAGATCATCCGAGCTATGCCAGCAATGCGGCGCGGGTGGCGAACCGCACGGCACTGACCGGCTTTCTTGAGCCGCTGACGGGAGATCTCCCCTCGGCAGAGCTTCTGGGTCTGCTGGAAGCGGCGGGTGTGCCTGCGGGACCAATCAATGACATGGAGGCCGTGTTCGAGGACCCGCAGGTGGTGTCGCGCGGCCTCAGGATCGACCCGGAGGGCGTGCCGGGGGTGCGCGGGCCGTGGCGGTTTTCCGAGGCGGAGCTGTGCCTTGACAGCGCCGCGCCGCGGCTCGGTCAGGATGACAGGTGAACGCACGGTCTTCGCGACGCGTGTCTGCGGTTCAAACGAGACGTTTCGGCCCTTGCGAGGCCAAGACGCTTCAGAGGCGCGGCTTTGCCTGCATCAGGGGCAGGAAGTCCGCCATCTCCGGGCCGCGTTGCCGACCTGTCAGGGCCTTGCGGAGCGGCATGAACAGCCCTTTGCCCTTCCGCCCCGTCTCTGCCTTGACGGCGGCTGTCCAGCTTGACCACGTCGTCTGGTCAAATGGCAGTTCCGGCAGCATCGCGAGCGCCTGTTCGATGAACTCTGCATCTTCCGGGTCGATCAGAGGTTCGGCGCCGTTGTGCAACACGTCCCACCAGCCGGCCATGTCGGCGCGCGTGGTGATATTCGCCCGGACGACGTTCCAGAACGGCTCCGCAAGCTCGGAAGGAACGCCAAGCTCAGAGACCTCCCCGGCCACCGCGTCGAGCGGCAACTCGTGCAGGTACCGCGCAGTCAGCGGGTAGAGATCCTCCGCATCGAATTTCGTCGGCGCGGCGCCGAAGCGGGAAATGTCGAACCCTTCGATCAGCTCCGCATGCGAGCTGCGCAGCTCCACCGGATCGGAAGACCCCAGCCGCGCCATGAGCGACAGCAGTGCCAGCGGTTCCACGCCTTTCTCGCGCAGGTCGCGCAGCGCCAGCGTGCCAAGTCGTTTCGAGAGCGCCTCGCCCTGCGGACCGGTCAGCAGCGAGTGATGCGCGAAACGCGGCACGACGCCGCCAAGCGCCTCGATGATCTGGATCTGGGTCGCGGTGTTGGTAACGTGGTCCGAGCCGCGCACCACGTCGGTGATGCCCATCTCGGTGTCGTCCACAACGGAGGCGATCGTGTAGAGTACCTGACCGTCGCCGCGGATCAGCACCGGATCGGAGACGGAGGCCGCGTCGATGGAGATATCGCCGAGGATGCCGTCCACCCATTCGATCCGCTCATGTTCCAGCAGGAAGCGCCAGTGGCCCGGACGCTCTGCTCGCAGCGCGGCCTTCTCCTCGGCGGAAAGCGCCAGGCCGGCGCGGTCATAGACCGGCGGCTTGCCCATGTTGAGCTGCTTCTTGCGCTTGAGGTCGAGCTCGGTCGGGGTCTCGAAACACTCGTAGAAACGTCCCTTTTCGCGCAGCGTGTCCGCGGCGGCGGCATAGCGGTCCAGTCGCGAGGATTGCGTTTCGACCCGATCCCAGTCCAGCCCGAGCCATTCGAGATCTTCCTTGATCGCGTCGGCATATTCCGGTTTCGAGCGTTCCGGATCGGTGTCGTCCAGCCGCAGGATGAACTGTCCGCCGGCCTTGCGCGCGATCAGCCAGTTGAAGAGCGCAGTGCGCAGATTGCCCACATGCAGGTAACCGGTGGGCGAGGGGGCGAAGCGGGTAACGGTCATGTGTCGGATCTCCTGTTATGGGCGCTCTTCCACAGGGCGGCGTTCTTGTCCATACCAGACCCATGAATTCAACCTCGGAAAGCCCCTCTGGCGCCCAGACCGCTCCTGGCCTCGACGACATCCTCGTCCTTGCCGAAGCCGCCCGCACCGCCTTGCCGCCGCCCTTCGACGGGCCGGCCAATGCCGTTCTGCTGCGGGTCGAGGAGTTCGCGTCCGATGAGATCCTCGTCGAAATGGGACTGCAGGATGCGTTCGAGTTGACGGGCCTTTATGATGGAACCCCGCTCACCGAGCGCTCCGTCACCGATCCGCCGCAACAACCCGATACCGTCTGGCTCTTCCGACGGGCGATTCTCGATGAATGGGTCGCGCGTGGCGATGTCACCCTCGCCGATCTCGTCACCAATGTCGTGGTGCATGAATTCGCCCATCATTTCGGCTGGTCCGATTCCGATATCGCCAGAATTGATCGTTGGTGGGAATGATCGCGTTAAAAAAACGATAAAAAGTCTGGCTCAAGAAAAATTTACATTTTTTCCGTTGAAACGTGCCTGCGACAACCTATCCTCAGGAGCACTGGACACCTATGGGGATCAAAATGTCGATCAAGCTTTCTCGCCGTCAGGCCATTCTGAGCACCGCCAGCGCGCCGCTCCTGCTTTCCGCCACTTCCGCCCTTGCTTCCGATGAAGCGCCCAAGCCGCTGCCCCTTGGCAAGGCGCGTGGCTTCCGTATCGGGGAGCTTGAAGGCGCCACCCTGCTGGCCGGCACCACGCCGCGTCCCGATCCGCACACGATTTTCGGGTTGAACGTTCCGGCGGAAGAATTCGCCGAAGTGTCGGCTGCGAACTTCATTCCCACCGATTCCGCTCAGTTCTATTTCACGCCGACGGTCGTGAAGAGCGGCGACGAGGTCATCCTCTTCGATGCCGGTCTCAATGCGGCCGGGACCACGGCGGCGCTGGCCGAGGCCGGGATTTCGCCTGAGGACATCACCAAAGTCGTGATTACCCACATGCATGGCGACCATATCGGCGGCCTGATGAACGATGGGACGCCGACTTACGCCAATGCCATGTACGTAACCGGCCAGATCGAGTTCGATCACTGGGCCGCTGCCGGCAACGAGCGTTTCGACGGCATGGTGAAGCCGCTGGCCGAGAAGATGAGCTTCCTTGGCGATGGCGACGCGGTTGCGCCGGGCATCACCGCAATGGCCGCCTTCGGCCACACGCCGGGCCACATGACCTACATGCTGGACAGCGGCGGCAAGCAACTCCTGCTCGCGGCGGACCTGGCCAACCACTATGTCTGGTCGCTTGGCTACCCGGATTGGGAAGTGAAGTTCGACATGGACAAGACCGCCGCTGCGGGTACGCGCCGCAAGGTTCTTGGCATGCTCGCGGCTGACAGGGTGCCGATGGTCGGCTACCACATGCCCTTCCCGGGCAACGGCTATGTCGAGACTCGCGGCGACGGCTTCCGCTTCGTGCCCGTGAGCTACCAGCTCCTGTAATCCGTCCGGGCGGTCGTCTCGCTCGAGGCGAGTCGCTGCGACGCCGCAATTTTGACCTCTGTCCGGGGAATGCCGGGCGGAGGTCTTTTTGGGCTTCAGTGTCAATGCCTCACAATTGGGCAATCCATGCGTGAACTGCAGTTCCGGAATGCCGGGATTGCGGCCTGCGATGATTTCCCGCGCCTTCTTTGGTTGCAAAAGCGCTGTGAATGCGCAGTGTGCGCGCAAACATCGCCGAAACGAGGTCCATCCCCGTGCACGAAATCCTGACCATCACGCTCAACCCCGCCCTCGACATGAATACCGAGGCCGAGAAGGTTATCCCCGACGTAAAGCTGCGCTGTACCGAGCCGGCGGTGGATCCGGGTGGCGGCGGCATCAATGTGGCGCGCGCCATCAACCACATGGGCGGCAACGCCTCCGCCGTTGTTGCCATTGGTGGCCATAACGGCAACCGTCTGCTCGAACTGCTCATGGATGAGGGCATCGCGACGATGCCGATCCCGGCGCCGGGCGAGACCCGTGCCAGCGTCGTGGTGAACTGCAAGGACACCGGCGAGCAATACCGTTTCATGCTGCCTGGGCCGCCCTGGCAGGACGAACATGTGAAGAAGGCGATCCACACGACCGCCGCCCATGCGCCGAATGGCGGGCTGGTGATCCTGTCCGGCAGCCAGCCGCCGGGTGTTCCGCTCGATTTCGAGGAGCATCTCTCGGCCGCGATCAGGGAAGCCGGGGCACGTCTCATCGTCGACACGTCCGGCCCGGCGCTGCGCAAGATCGTCGAGGACCCCCAATCCCCGCCCTTCCTTCTGCGCGCCGATGACGAGGAAGCCGAAGGGCTGGCCGGTCGCAAGCTGGAGACCCCGGCAGACACCGCGGCCTATGCGCGCGAGCTGATCGCGAAGGGTGTTGCGGAGAATATCATCTTCGCCCGTGGTTCTGAAGGCTCCGTGCTGACGACGCCCGAAGGTTCCTGGCTGGCCACCGCCGCCAAGGTTGAGGTGGTCTCCAAGGTCGGTGCCGGCGACAGCTATGTCGGTGGCTTCACCCTCTGTCTCGCCCGTGGTAACTCAATCCAGGAAGCTGCCCGCTGGGGCGCGGCGGCTGCGTCGGCTGCGGTCACGACCGAAGCCACCCGTCTCTGCGTTGGTGAGGAGGTCGAACGCCTCCTGCCGCAGTGCAAGCTGATCGAGCTCTGAGGGAGGCCCTTATGGGCGTCACGATTTACCACAACGCGGCCTGCAGCAAGTCACGCGACGTGCTGCGGGTGATCAAGGCCGCTGGCTACGAGCCTGAGATTGTCCACTACATGAAGGTCGGCTGGGATCGCGAGGGGCTTGAAGCTCTGCTGGCGGAGGGCGACCTGTCCCCGCGCGACGTTCTGCGTCCCGAACGGGGCCCGGCGCGCGAGTTGGGCCTGCTCGAGGAGGGCGTGACCGACGGGCAGATCCTCGATGCGATGATCTTGCATCCTGTTCTGGTCGAGCGCCCGATCGTGCGGACGGAGAAGGGCGTTGCGCTGTGCCGTCCGGTGGGCAAGGTGCTTGACCTGCTGGAGAACTGGCCGGAAGGGCCATTTTCGCGCAGCAACGGCGTGCTGTTGATCGACGCGCAGGGATTGCCGGTTCCTGGCGTTTAGGGGACGCAGAGCGCTCGGACCTTCGGTCGCGCGTTGCTGCCCCGCCTTTGCCCGTCGCGCCGCCTCAGACCACCATCACTTGCAGATCGGCAAGTCCGTCGACGGCTGTTTCGGCAGCGAACGCCGCCACTTGTTTATGACCGGTTGAAGGGTCTTCTTGGGCCAGAATTTCGGCGCGCCAATGGCCTTCAGGCAGGTCGCGTTCCAGTAGAGCCCGGCCTGCGATAGGGACTTGCCTGACGTCACCGCCTTTGCGACCGCGTTGATATCGTCAGAGGCTGGATAAAGATACAGCGTCGTCGGGTTTCCTTCCACGAGGTCGAGGATTTCCCGGGAGGCGGATTGAGACCAGGTCGTGCAGCCATTGCTGCGGCCGCTGGTATAATCCACCAGCTTTCCATAGGGCACGTAGCCGTCCTTGTCGGCATGGGGACTGTCCGGGTTCGGGAAACGGCATTGCCATTTCAGGAACACCGCCGGGTGGCCGCCGATGGCCCGTTCCCGCGCGTTTCGGGTGTCGCCCTCGCCGTCATAGAGCAGAAAGGTGCGATGAAACGGCCGCCGCTTGCCTGACTGGCTGTAATAGCCCTTGAAGGAGGTCCGGGTTTCGGCCGTCACATAGGCGCCGCCCGCGGTCAGTTTCGATCCCTCCGCATTGGAGAAGTTCCGCGCGCATTGCCGTCCATTCGAGAAATCCGCGCGCTGCAGTTTTCGTCCGTTGCCATATCCGGACGAAACGGCGCGAAACGATTTCTGTGCTTCGCATATAATATAGAAGCGGCGCGCGGGCTTGCCGCTGCCGGTGGTGCTCGGGCGCGTCGCATCCATGGCAAGGTAGCAGGGGTTCGCAACCTGGCCCTTGCGGCGTTTCTGCTGGTAGAGCGCCCGCGCCCTGTGCAGGACCACCGGGGCGATCTGCCCGTCGTTCAGGCCGACATGCTTTTGCAGCCATGCCGGAACATCCGAGCTTTGCGCGCTCGCCTGCGCCGGGAAAGCGGCCAGAAAGCCAAGGATAATGGGAAGGGCAAGGGTGAGACGGGGTCGTTTCAACAGCAAAGGCTCATACTCCTGCGAGGCCATCCTCCGCGCAGCTATACCATGAATCGCGTGATCGGAGGGAGTTCCGTGATGATCTCGTTGATGGGTTCCATCGACAGGGGCGTCTGTAGCAACCGATCTGAGAATCGCCAATTTCTCCGACCAAGACGATGCTTGCGGAGGAAACGGAAAGAACGGAGGCAAGATTTTCGGCGAGCCGCGGCAGCCGCCCTGTCTCCTTACTGACCCAGCGATCTGCCGATCTTAGCTCGTGGGGCCGAAAGCCGCCGGGATCGGATAGGCATGGTGCAGGTCTGCCGGCGCACCTATGATTGGCGGGGGGCTGCGAGCAAAGGGAGCGGGCCATGCGGGACGGCGATCTGGACGAACGGGCGTTGACGCTTGAATTCTGGCGCGACCTGCTGCTGGTCCTGACATTGCTTGTCGTGGGGCTGGTCTATGGGGCGGGTTTCCTCTTGCCGCTCGCCTTTTCAGCCCTGATCTTCATCCTGCTGACGGCGGTGATCGATCGCGTCGCGGCTGTGAAGCTCGGCGGATGGACGGTGCCGCGCTGGCTCGCCCACATCGTGGGGATCGCTCTTGTCCTGCTTGGTGTTGTCGTCATCGGGTTGATCTTGTCGAGCCAGGCCGAGCAGGTCCGCGCCGCGATCCCACGCTACTCGGAACGATTCGAAGGGGTTATGACCTGGATCGTTTCCTTCATCGGCGAGGAGAACGCGGCGAACGCATTGGAGGCGTTGAGCGGCGTCGGTCTTTCCAGCTGGGCGCTCGGCGCGCTCGGCTCGGCGGGCGGGTTGCTCAGCGGTCTGTTCCTGGTGATGCTCTATGTTCCCTTCCTGATGGTCGAGCGCAAACCGCTCTCGCGCAAATTCGCCATGGCCGCACCGGACCCTGAAACCGGCGCCGAGATCCGCCGGCTCGTGCATTCGATCTCGCTCGGGCTGCAGCGCTATATCGGCATCAAGACCTTCGTCTCGGTGCTGACCGGCCTCTTCTCCTACGCGGTGATGAAACCGATGGGGCTCGATTTCGCCGAGACCTGGGCCGTGCTCGCCTTCGCACTCAACTTCATCCCCTCGATCGGATCGGTTCTCGGCGTGGTCTGTCCGGCCCTCGTGGCGCTGGTGCAGTTCGACACCATCAGCCCGTTTCTCGTCATTGTAATGGGCTGTGGCACGGTGCAATTCTTCATCGGCAATATCCTCGAGCCGGCCCTGACAGGCCGCTCGCTCAACATTTCGTCCTTCCTGGTCATCCTCGCGCTGACCTTTTGGACTGCGATCTGGGGTGTGGCCGGGGCACTGCTGTCGGTGCCGATCACGGTCTGCGCGCTGATCGTCTTCAGCCATATGCCGCGGCTGCGCTGGCTGGCGATCCTGATGTCGGGGGACGGAAAACTGGACGCACACGAAACAGGAGGACGGTGACAATGCCGACCAAGGCAGAATTGGAGGCTGAACTGACCTCCTTGCGCGAAGAGCTTTCGGCCGCCCGGGAGCGGCTGACGCAAACGGAGGAGGAGAGCGGCGACGCGCCGGGGGCGGCAGAGCGTCCGCTCGACTGGGCCGTGTCGCAGCTGGAGGGCAGCGAGGTTGACCGGCTCCTGAAAGAGTTTCTGGCCGAACTGGAAGATGTGCAGGCGAACAAGCCGCTCCTGAGCCTGTTTGGCGCCTTCCTGCTGGGCTACCTTCTTGGGAGGGGTGGGCGCGTATGAGCCGTCTCAGCCGGAATATCCAGATCATCCTGCGCTCCGAGCGTCTCATTCGCGGTCGGCAGGCCAGGGTCGCGCTCCGGCAAACGGGTTTTCTTGCGGTCGCCGCAGTGCTCGGAGCCATCGCGCTGGTCTTTCTCAATATCGCGGCCTACCAGGCGCTTGCGACGCTGATGCGACCATCCCTCGCCGCTCTGAGCCTTGCGGGGATCAATGTCGCCCTGGCGGGGATCCTGATCGCGGTGGCCTCACGCCTGAGTGCCGAGCGCGAGATCGAGGCCGTCAGTGAAGTGCGCGACATGGCCGTGGAGGATCTCGAACAGGAGATCCTGTCCGTGACCGGCGAGGCGCGAGAGTTGGCGCAAAATGTCCGCCGCATGGCCGAGAACCCGATCAGCACCGCCGGTCTGAGCGTCATGGCACCGCTCTTGAGCGCAATTCTGAAGAGTCTTCATCATTCGCCTGCCCAAAAGGGCAGGGATGAGGCAGCTGAGGAATAGCGCTCTGGTCCCTTGTTCGGGGTCTGATTCCGATGATTTCCGCTCAATTCTGAGGCATATGGTGCGTTTTCGCGCAAAGATTGTATGCATTCGCCTGCTTTGTGCCCAAAGCCTTGCAATCTTGCTGCCCATGATTTGCGCAAACTGCATCCCTCCCCTTTGATGCCCGGCGCAGGGGGCAACGTTCCCCAGCGTTACAAGGGCACGGGGTCCTCCCCCCGGGTCCGCTGCAATGAAAACCGGTGGTACGGCCTGACGGGCCATCGCCGCGCCGTCCCGGCGTGCGCGGACAGTTTCGTCATGCCTTTCACGGCCGCCGAGAACAGGGATTGAAACATGAACCTCCGTATGACCTCCGCGCTGGTTGGCGCTCTGGCCTTCGCGACCTCCGCCATGGCTGCCGATGACACGATCAAGGTGGGTGTGCTGCACTCGCTCTCCGGCACGATGGCCATCTCCGAGACGACGCTGAAGGACACGATGATGCTTCTCATCGAGGAGCAGAACGCCAAGGGCGGCATCCTCGGCAAGCAGCTCGAAGCCGTCGTCGTCGACCCCGCCTCCGACTGGCCGCTCTTCGCCGAGAAGGCGCGCGAGCTGCTGACCGTCGAAGAAGTGGACGTGATGTTCGGTTGCTGGACCTCGGTGTCGCGCAAGTCGGTGCTGCCGGTGATCGAAGAGCTGAACGGCCTCCTGTTCTATCCGGTTCAGTATGAGGGCGAGGAAAGCTCCAAGAACGTCTTCTACACCGGCGCCGCGCCGAACCAGCAGGCCATCCCGGCCACCGATTACTATCTCGAAGAACTGGGCGTCGAGAAATTCGCGCTGCTGGGCACCGACTATGTCTACCCGCGCACCACGAACAACATCCTTGAGAGCTACCTCAAGGAGAAGGGCATCCCGGAAGAGGATATCTTCGTCAACTACACCCCCTTCGGCCATTCCGACTGGTCCAAGATCGTGGCGGACGTTGTTGCCCTCGGCGCGGACGGCAAGAAGGTCGGCGTGATCTCGACCATCAATGGCGACGCCAATATCGGCTTCTACAAGGAGCTGGCCGCGGCTGGCATCTCCGCCGATGACATCCCCGTCGTTGCCTTCTCCGTGGGTGAGGAAGAGCTTTCCGGTCTCGACACCACCAACCTCGTCGGCCACCTCGCTGCCTGGAACTACTTCCAGTCCGCCGAAGCCGAATCCAACGACGCCTTCATCGAGGCCTGGAAGGCCAAGATGGGTGAAGATCGCGTAACCAACGACCCGATGGAAGCCACCTATATCGGCTTCAACATGTGGGCCAATGCGGTCGAGGCTGCCGGAACCACCGATGTCGACGCCGTCCGCACCGCCATGTGGGGTCAGGAATACCCGAACCTGACCGGCGGCACCGCCGTCATGGGCACCAACCATCACCTGTCCAAGCCGGTCCTGATCGGTGAGATCACCGAAGACGGCCAGTTCGACATCATCTCCGAGACCGAGGAAGTGCCGGGCGACGCCTGGACCGACTTCCTGCCGGAATCGGCGGTGCTGAAGTCCGACTGGCAGGAGCTCGACTGCGGTATGTACAACACCGACACCTCGTCCTGCGTCCAGATCAAGTCCAACTACTGATCTGACCTGACTTTCCGGGAGGGCGCGCCTTTGCGCCCTCCCACTCTTTCCTCGTGGCGCAGGCAAAAATGACAAGAATCCTATCGGCAGCCATTGCCGTCCTGATGCTTTGCGTCGGTGCGGCCTTGGCACAGCAAGAGGCGGACAGCCCCATCCAGGCGCTGCTGCAAGACCACCGCGCGCTTCTCGAGAAAAGCTCTCGCAAGACCATCCAGCCGGCGATTGATGCGCTGCGCGACAGTGGGTTGCCGGAAGCACAGGACGTGCTGGAGAAATGGCAGGCCAAGGAGCTCTGGCAACGCAAGGAGGACAAGCTCTTCTTCTTCGGCGAGAAGATCGACTCCAAGACCTACGCCCTTGCCGACATCGCCACCGGCGAAGCGCTGGGAGAATTCCTCAAGAAGGAGCTGAAACAGCTCAAGCCGAATTCCGGTGTGCGCTCGATGATCGGCGCGGCGCTGGTGCAGTTCCAGCTCATGGCCGACGACCCCGCCAAGCGCATCGAGGCGCTGGATGCGATCCAGCGCGACCCCGCGCCCGAGCATCTGACCGCCCTGCAAGGCGCGATCGAGAACGAGCCCGACCCGGAGATCCGCGCCCGCAAGGAGCGTCTCATCCGCCTGCTGACTATTCCCTACAGCGCCGATGAACCCGCCCGTATCGCCGCCATCGAGAGCTTCAAGGGCGATCTCGGCGTCGATGCCCGCGGGGCGCTCAACCCGCTGCTGGCCACAACCCGCAAGGCCGCCGAGAGCCTGCCCGAGGGCGTCAATATCGCGCGCGCGCTCAAGCCCGGAAGCGATGAATTGTCCGAGGCCGAGGCCTATGACCTCCTCGTTTCCAGCGATCTCGCCCCCGCCCGTATCTCCGCGGAAGACAAGCGCGCAGCCCTCCAGGCGAATATCGTCGAGGGCCGCGTCGGCGGTGTTTCCCTGGCCCAGCTCGACACTGAAGAGACCCGCGAGGAGGCCTATCGCGCGCTTGCCGCCGCCGGCACCGTTCCGGCGACCGCCACGGTCGACGAGATCGCCACCGCACTCGAAACCCACGTTTTCTTTGATCAATATGCCGAGGCCTCGCCAGCCCTCACCGGTGCTGCCACGACCACGCTCGCCTCGATCAATACCAGCGTCGGCGTGAACCAGGTCTTCGACTTGACGCTGGATGCGCTCTCGCTGGCCTCGATCTACTTCCTCGCCGCCATCGGACTGGCCATCACCTTCGGTGTCATGGGGGTCATCAACATGGCCCATGGCGAGTTCATCATGATGGGTGCGTATACAGGCTATGTCGTGCAACAGGTGATACCGGATTACACCATCTCGATCCTCGTTGCGCTGCCGCTCGCCTTTGCGGTCACCTTCGCGGCCGGGGTCGCAATGGAGCGTCTCGTTATCCGCTGGCTTTATAACCGCCCGCTGGAGACGCTGTTGGCGACTTTCGGCATCTCCATCGCGCTGCAACAGCTGGCCAAGAACATCTTCGGAACGCAGGCGCGCCCGCTGACCTCTCCGGCCTGGCTCGACGGTGCGCTGGTGCTCAATGATGTGGTCTCGATTTCCTATATCCGCATCGCGATCTTCGTCCTTGCGCTGATCTTCCTCGGGGTCTTCCTCTTCATCATGAAGCGGACCCGGCTCGGATTGGAGGTCCGCGCCGTGACCCAGAACCCGCGCATGGCGGGCTCGATGGGGATCAATCCGGACCGTATCAACATGCTGACCTTCGGTCTCGGCTCCGGCATTGCCGGCATCGCCGGGGTGGCTATCGGTCTCTATGCGAAGGTGACCTCCGAGCTTGGCTCCGACTATATCGTGCAGAGTTTCATGACGGTGGTTGTTGGCGGGGTTGGCAATATCTGGGGCACCCTGCTTGGGGCGACCATGATCGGCTTCCTGCAGAAGGGCATCGAGTGGCTGAACCCGTCCAACACGCTGGCCGCCCAGACCTACATGATCATCTTCATCATCATCTTCATCCAGTTCCGCCCAAGAGGCATCATCGCCCTCAAGGGCCGCGCGGCGGGAGATTGATCATGATTGCACGCCGTACGATCTGTCACAGCCCGGTCGCAAGGCCGGGCAGCGCCCGACCCTCCGCAATTTGCTTCAACCCGGGAGCCCGCCCATGAACCGCTCCTTCTTCGCCCGAAATCCCTCGGTGCTGATCTTCATCGCCATCCTCGCCCTCTTCACCCTCGCTGTGACCATCACCAGCGAGGCCGCAGGATCCGGCGCGCTCTCCACCTCCTTCATCAAGACGCTCGGCAAGACGCTCTGCCTCTGCCTCGTCGCCATCGCAATGGACCTGATCTGGGGCTATGCCGGCATCCTGAGCCTCGGCCACATGGCCTTCTTCGGGCTTGGCGGCTACATGATCGGCATGTGGCTGATGTACGCCCGCACCGAGATGATCGTGACGGCGTCCATGGCCAATGCGGAGATCCCGCCCACCGATCAGGAGATCATCGACGCCATCGGCACCCAGATTTTCGGCGTTGTCGGCTCCTCTGACTTCCCCGTCGTCTGGGCCTTCGCGGACAGCCTGTCACTCCAGCTCCTGATGGTCGTGCTTGTCCCCGGTTTGCTGGCGCTCGTCTTCGGCTGGCTCGCCTTCCGCTCCCGCGTCACCGGCGTCTATCTTTCGATCCTGACCCAGGCCATGACACTGGCGCTCGCGCTCTACCTCTTCCAGAACGATTCCGGCCTGCGCGGCAATAACGGCCTCTCCGGCCTACAGAACCTGCCCGGTGCCGATTCCATCCCTCAGGCGGATATCTCACTGTGGTTCTTCTGGGCCAGCGCGCTCGCCCTCGGGTTTGGCTATCTGCTGGCTGCCTGGATCACGTCCGGCAAGTTCGGCTCCGTCATCCGCGGCATCCGCGACGACGAAGCGCGTGTCCGGTTCCTCGGCTACTCTGTCGAAGGCTACAAGCTCTTCGTCTTCACCCTGACAGCCGTCATCGCCGCCATCGCGGGCGCGCTCTACTACCCGCAAGCCGGCATCATCAACCCGGCCGAGATTGCCCCCATCGCCTCGATTTACCTTGCGGTCTGGGTCGCCATCGGCGGGCGCGGGCGGCTCTACGGCGCGGTGATCGGCGCGGCCTTCGTCTCGCTGCTCTCGACCTGGTTCACCGGTGGACAGGTCCCCTCCATCCCGCTCGGTTTCTACACCATTGACTGGGTTGACTGGTGGCAGGTGCTTCTGGGCATCTCCTTCGTCCTCGTCACGCTCTTCGCTCCCAAGGGGATTGGCGGCCTCGTCGATCTCTTCACCGGCCGGACCCCGCCCGCCCGTCATGGCGCCGATCTGGGTCCCGATTCCGGCAGCTTGCAGGAACAGGAGGCCGAACAATGAGCACGCTTCTCGAGGTTTCCGGCGTCTCCGTCTCGTTCGACGGCTTCAAGGCGATCAACAATCTCAGCTTCTCCATCGGCAACGCGGAGCTGCGCGCGATCATCGGCCCGAACGGTGCGGGCAAGACCACCTTCATGGACATCGTCACCGGCAAGACCCGGCCCGACGAGGGCACCGTTCGTTGGGGCGAGCTGAGCCACTCGCTGCTGAAGATGAACGAAAGCCAGATCGCGCGGGCCGGCGTCGGTCGCAAGTTCCAGCGCCCGACAGTTTTCGAGGACCAGTCGGTCTACGACAACCTTGCCATGGCGCTGAAAAAGGACCGGGCGCCCTGGTCGGTGCTCTTCTTCCGGCCCGCCCCTGAAGACAAAACGCGGATCGAGGAGCTTGCCGCCGAGATCGGCCTCTCCGAGCAGCTCCACCGCAAGTCCGGCGAGCTGTCTCACGGCCAGAAACAGTGGCTGGAGATCGGCATGTTGCTGGCGCAGGAACCGCGGCTGTTGCTGGTCGACGAACCCGCCGCCGGCATGACGCTGGCGGAGCGCGAACACACGACGGACCTTCTGAAAGAAGCGGCAAAGACCCGCGCCGTGGTCGTCGTCGAGCATGACATGGAATTCGTCCGCCGGCTGGAATGCAAGGTGACCGTGCTGCATGAGGGCTCGGTCCTCGCCGAGGGCAGCCTCGACCACGTAACCAAGAATCAGGACGTCATCGACGTTTATCTGGGGCGCTAGACAATGCTGAAAACCCAAGGCCTTACACTTCATTACGGCGGCAGCCAGATCCTCCACGGCATCGATATCGAGGCTGCGGCCGGCGAAGTCACCTGCGTGATGGGCACCAATGGCGTCGGCAAGACCTCGCTGCTCAAGGCTATCTCCGGGACCCATCCGCGTTCCGGCGGCGTGATCTCGCTCGACGGTGAGGATCTCGGCCGTCTGCCGGCGCATGCATTGGCCCGCAAGGGCATCGGCTATGTGCCGCAGGGTCGGGACATCTTCCCGCTCCTGACCGTGCGCGAGAACCTGGAGACAGCCTATGCCTGCCTGCCCACATCCGAGCACCACATCCCCGATGAAGTCTTCGAGCTCTTCCCGATCCTGAAAGACTTCCTCGGCCGGCGTGGCGGAGACCTCTCGGGCGGCCAGCAGCAGCAGCTCGCCATCGGTCGGGCGATGATGACGAAACCGAAGCTCCTCCTGCTCGACGAGCCGACCGAAGGCATTCAGCCCAATATCATCCAGCAGATTGGCCGCGTGATCGAATACCTGCGTGACCGTGGCGATATGGCGATCGTGCTGGTCGAACAGTATTTCGAATTCGCCTATGGGCTGGCCGACCGTTTTACCGTGCTCAAGCGCGGCGAGGTCTCGATGTCGGGTTCGAAGGCCGAGCTTTCCAAGGAAGATCTGAAAGGCGCCGTCTCTGTCTAGGCCGGAGCGTCTCCTGAGGTCTCGTCGGGGTTGGGCCGTTTCCACTGGACATGCGGCGCGGGGGCAACTTGCCTCGCACAGGTGATTGTGCCACATCATCGGCGACGCTTCCGGACCGACAGGTTGAACACATGAGCAGCTTCGCTTCCCGCCGCACCACGATGGTCGACGCCCAGATCCGCCCGGCGGATGTGACCAAGTATCCCGTCCTCGATGCCCTTCAGGATGTACCGCGCGAGCTCTACGTGCCGGACAGCCAGAGGGATGCCGCCTATGCCGGCACCAATCTGCCGCTGGTGCCCGGTCGCGTTGTCCTCGAGCCTCGCACGCTTGCAAAGATGCTGGACACTCTCGACATCCAGCCCGATGAAATGGTGCTCGATATTGGCTCAGGACTTGGCTATTCCGCCGCCGTCATTGCGCGGCTCGCCGAAGCTGTCATCGCTTTGGAAGAAGATGAAGGCCTTGCCAGCGAAGCCGAGGCGACGCTTTCGTCCGAGGCGGTCGACAATGTCGCCGTGGTCACCGGACCTCTGGCCGACGGTGCCGCCAAGCACAGCCCTTACGACGTGATCGTTCTCCAGGGCGGCGTCGTCGAACTACCTTCTGCCATCGAGGACCAGCTCAAGGAAGGCGGTCGCATTGCCTGCCTCTTCATGGACGGCGCGCTTGGTGCGGTTCAGATCGGCTACAAGCTCGACGGTCGTGTGAACTGGCGGTTCGAATTCAACGCAGGTGCACCAGTTTTGCCCGGCTTTGAGGGTCCGGCCTCTTTCGTGCTGTAAACAAGGAAACGAAGTTGCTATAGTTCAGGCAAAAATCAGCAAAACCCACGAGAAGGAGCAGTTCGCGTGAGGATTTTCGGAAAGACCATGCGGCGTGCAGCCGTTAGCCTGGCATTCACGGCACTCGTTATCATGCCCGTTCGAGTCTCTGCGGAGACACTGACGGACGCTTTGATCGACGCGTATCGCAATTCCAACCTACTGACACAGAACAGGGCGCTCTTGCGGGCGGCGGATGACGATGTCGCCATCGCGCAATCGTCTCTGCTTCCGACTCTTGATTTCGTGATGGGTCTGGATGCGGTGCACCCGCAACGGGAGATCTATTCGAGCTTCTACAACGCTGGCCTTTCTCGCGACAATCTTGTCGCGACCTACCAGCTTCAGGCGAGCATCGCGATCTATGCCGGCGGCGCCAACCGAATGACGATCGAAAGCCGCAAGGAAACCGTTCTGGCGACCCGGGAAGCGCTGCGCTCGCTGGAGCAGAGGGTCCTTCTAAACGCCGTCGTCGGGTATATGGGGGTTCTGCGGGCGGAGGCCTTTGTCACCTTGCGCGAGAACAACGTGCGCGTTCTCACCCAGGAGAAACAGGCGACGGAAGACCGTTTCGAGGTTGGTGAGGTGACGCGAACGGACGTCGCGCTCGCCGAGAGTCGGCTTGCGGCGGCAATCAGCCAGCTGGAAGCAGCGCGCGGCGATCTCGCTGTCTCGCGCGAAACGTTCCGGACCGCAGTCGGGCGCTACCCGAACAACCTTACATTTCCGGGTGCGCTGCCCAAGACGTCGTCGAGCGTTGACGAGGCGATCCGGGTCGGTGTGCGGACCCATCCCGACATCCGCCAGGCGCAACGTGAAGTGACGGTTGCGGAGCTTGGTATGCGAATTGCCTCGGCGAGCTATCGGCCTTCCATCAGCGGTAGTATCATCTCGCAAACGGATTCGGAGTATCAGGACGAGGAACACTTCCTCTCGCTGGATCTCAGGCAGCCGATCTATCGCGGCGGCGCTCTTGCCGCGTTTGAGCGTCAGGCTATCGCACAGCGCGATTCCAACCGGGCGAACCTGCTGCAGGTCACGCTCGGGATCGAGGAGCAAGTCGCTTCGGCCTGGGCGAATTTCGACGCCGCGACGGCGCAGATTCGGGCGTCCGAATTGCAGATTCGCGCCGCTGAGATCGCCTTCGAAGGGACACGCGAGGAAGCGACCCTCGGTGCGCGGACGACGCTGGACGTCCTTGATGCGGAACAGGAACTGCTCGACGCGCGCGCGGCCCGGATCGATGCGATTGCAACGCAGTATGTAGCAGTTTATTCACTTCTTTCTGCGATGGGTCTGATGACCGTAGATCATCTAAGCCTCGGAATTCAGACCTATGACCCGGCCGGTTATTACAATGCTGTCAAGTCCGCTCCTGCGCGCCTGTCGCCGCGTGGTCAGAAGCTTGACCGCGTGCTTCGCAAGCTTGGCAAGCAGTAAGCCAGGCGTTCTTCGCACGGTTTTTGCTTCCGATCTGGAGGGGATGACGCTCCGGATTGGTATGCGCAGGGTGCAGGTTCGTGTATCTGAGAGAGAATCTGGAAGACAGGAGCTGACATGTCGGACCCGGTAAGCAACGCAGAAATCGAAGACGTGCTTTCCTCGATTCGCAGGCTTGTTGCGGGGGACCGTGACGAGACACCCGAGGAGGCGGAAGCTCCGGAAAACACGGCGCAGGACGTCCCGCCGGAGGAGTCGGACGCCCTTGTTCTGACTCCCTCTTTGCGGGTCGAGGAGGTGCCGGAGCCCTCGGAAGGCGCGTCGGACCAAGAAGCGCGCGCGTGGGACGAGGATGCGAAGGTGGAACTTGGTGAAGCTCTGGAGGAGGCAGATCCGGAGTCGCTGGAACGTTCCCCGGAAGAGGCTGAATTGGACAGCGTTTCAGAGCCGGTCTTTGTTCGTCAGGATGTGACGGACCTCGAGCCGGACCTTACGGAGTTGGACGATGATCCGACCGAGTATGTTGAGGCGGCACAGTCGGATGATCTCGAGACTGAAATGGAATTGCCCAGTTTTGTGCGCCCGAAACTCAACGTTTCCGATGACTCCAGTGCAGAGGATGTTGTGTTCTCCGAGGACGAATTGAGCGGCGATGGGTCTGCGGAGGTCGATGAGCCTGTCGCGGAGGCAGAGATTGCAGAGCTGGAGACCCCCGATGAGTCCGAGGGGTGGCAGGCCGAAGCGGACGCCGTTCCCCCGCGCAATGCGCCGCGCGCCGGCTTCATGTTCGGGTCGATCCGGGATGAAGACCTGGTCGAGGAGGGCGACGCCCTTGGGCAGGAGAAACAACTCGACGTTCCTCTTATAGAGGAAGGCCTTGCTCCACCGGCTCTGGAGGCTGAAGAGGAGGTCTCTCCAGTCGACTACGAGCCCGAGCCATCAGATGAAGACGCTTTCGACGAGGCTCTCCATGCGGCGGAGATCGAAGAGTTGTTGGAAGAAGACGTCCAGCCTGATCTTGCCGAGGCACTTCCGGAAGCGGACGAGATCCTGGCCGAGGCCGTCCAGAGTTTTTCGGCCGAAGGGGACGACGAGACGACCGCCGATTTGTCGGAAGATCCGGAAAATCTCTTTGCGGAGAATGGCGCAATACCAGTTGAGGCGGATTTGCGTGATCTCATCGCCGAGTTGCTACATCAGGAGTTGCAGGGGGCACTTGGCGAACGGATCACACGGAACGTTCGCAAGCTGGTTCGTCGCGAAATTCACCGGGCACTCGCCGCGCGCGACTTCGACTGAGCTCTCGCGAACCTGACGAACTGGATCCTGCTTGTCCGCTGGCGGCTTGTCTGCTGAGCGAAGGCAGAACGGAATTTTTTCCAGGAGTTACTTTGTGTGGGGCGACCCACAGATCGTCCGATCCTCAGGCGCCACGGCGTGGTAGAGGATAGCGGCTGGGCGCAAGAAATCTCGCAGCGCGGTTTGACCCGTCCGTGACGGCATGTCCTGTTTACAAGAACTCCAAGCCCACCGAAGCCATCCGGTCGTGTCAGATTGTCTTGTTCAGGTAAGGGTCTAGCCGTGCAGTGGTGACCGACACTTCTTCGGGGCGGTGAGGCTCTCGAGCTTTCGTAGGTAGGAGGCAAGCAAGCCCCTATGGCTGGCTCCTGCAGGGCCGAAAAAGAAACGCGCCTCTCGGCGCGTTCTTTTAATTTCCGAAGGTTCCCTCGGATTATGCGGCTTCGGCCTGTTCAGCAGCCTGCCGCCGTTCGCTTTCCTCGCGCGACAGCGCGACGGAGGTGCGGACACCGTTGGACACGAACTCCATAAGCCCGGACACGACACGTTCGTTCGGGTCGATACCGGCGCAGCTGAGAACTTCGCGGCCATCCCGCGAGCGTGCCCAACGGGCGATCTGCTCCGGACCGTTGCCATATTTCTTGTCGTCGGCAATAGCATCATCCAGCGCGGCCAACACGACAGCAGCAAAGAGCTTGCGCGCTCGTTGACCCTGTTCGTAGTTGAATGCCGTACCGTCAACGAAATCGGTCATCTCGTCGTCCTTTTTATTCTTGCTCTTGTCTTTTCGGCGTGAGGCCGAATATGACGTTTTTACAGCGATTCGGTATTTCCCTTTTGGAATGCCTCCTATGCGTTTTGTGCATAGCTAAGGTTTCTCCAACGCCATATATGCTCGGCTTGTCAGCCGCCGGCCTCCAAGATATAGACGCGTCCAACATTCGTTCAAGCGCGGTGAAGGTCAAATATGCCGAAAATCAACGGAAACGAAATTCGCCCCGGAAACGTTCTGGAGCACAATGGCGGGCTCTGGGTTGCCGTGAAGGCGGACCATGTGAAGCCCGGAAAAGGCGGCGCCTTCGCACAAGTCGAGATGCGCAACCTGCGCAACGGCTCGAAGCTGAATGAACGTTTTCGCAGTGCCGACAAGGTAGAGCGCGTCCGGCTTGAGCAGAAAGACCAGCAATTCCTGTATGAGAATGACGGAATGCTTGTGTTCATGGACAACGACACGTTCGAACAGATCGAGCTGCCGGTCGAGATTCTTGGTGATCGCCGCCCTTTCCTGCAGGACGGCATGACGATCCAGATCGAGTATTACGAGCATGAGGCGCTGAGCGCGACGCTCCCGCAGAAGGTGGTTTGCAATGTCGTCGAGACCGAGCCGGTGGTGAAGGGTCAGACAGCCGCGAACTCGTTCAAACCGGCGCTGCTGGACAACGGTGTCAAAGTGATGGTGCCGCCGTTTGTTGGTCAGGACGAGGATATTGTCGTCAACACGGAGACGATGGAGTATTCCGAGCGCGCCTGACGCCAACATTCGGTCACGGAAACATGGGGGCTGCCTGCGGGTGGCCCTTTGTGTTTTCGGTCAGTGACCGAGGCGCGACAAGCGGGCTTCGACCATGTCGCGATAGCCGGGCCCGAAAAGCGTCATGTGCACAAGTGCGGGCCAGAGTTGGTATGCGGCGCGCCGCTCCTTTGCGCCGGGCAAGAGTGGGCCGTAGCTTTCGGAAAAGGCAGCCGGCGGGTGGTTGAAGAGTGCCAACATGGCGAGATCTACCTCTGGGTCACCGAAATAGCAGGCCGGATCGATCAGGTGGACCGCTCCATCGGGGCCGAACAGAACGTTGCCGGTCCACAGGTCGCCATGAAGGAGGGCAGGGGACGGCGTTTGAGGCAGAAAGTCCCCGAGCCGGCCCGACAGGGCTTCGACCCGCCGAGCGAGGTCCATTGGCAGGTCTTTCAGAAAGGGCAAAAGGCGGCTCTCCGCCCAGAAACCCGGCCAGTCCGAGGCCGGGCCATTGGCGATCGGCACCGATCCGAAGGCGTAGTCGTGGCTCCAGCCAAAGTGCGGCGCGCTCTGGCTGTGTAGCTGTCGCAACCCTTGGCCAAGTGCGCGCCAACCCGCCGGGGATGCGCTGGTTTCGGGCAAGCCTTCCAGGAGCAGAACAGTGTCAACGACGCCGAGAACCTTCGGTGCCGGCGCCCCGGCGGCGGAGATTGCGCGCAGCATCTCCGCTTCCTGCGCGACAAGCGGCCCGGACTTGGCGACCGCTGTGCAGCCGTCAGAGAGAGACAGGCGCCAGACCTCGGACAGCGAGCCGCCATGGAGTGACTGGATGCGCTCGACGGAGAGCCCGAGCCTTTCGGATACCGCGGTTTCAATGCGGTTCAGCCGCGCCATGTCACCTGTGCTCCGGCAGCCTGCATCTCGTTGCCCGCCCGGTCGAAACGGAGATAGGCGATGGCACGGCCGCCGGATTGTGTGAAAATCTGGCCGACAGGCTTCCCATCCGCTTCGACCCCGGTCCCAACCGGGACATCACCGGTGATGTCGACCGTCGCGAAACCCTTTTTCAGCTCGGTCTTGTGCTTCATCCGGGCCGTCACCTCCTGCCCGACATAGCAACCCTTGCGGAAATCGACTCCGTTCAGCCGTTCGAACCCCGCTTCAAGGATATAACTTTCATTGGGACGCAACTCGGCTCCGCTTTCGGGAACGCAATGCGCGACGCGAAGTGCGTCCCAGTCAGTCTCGTCTTGCGGCAGTGCCGTTTCGGCATAGAGGCGCCAGCCGAGTGCGTCATGGCGCGGATCGGACAGGGCGCCTTCGGGAGCGGTGCCGGTGCCACGCGAGACCGCAAGATTGGTCGACGTGATCTGCACATCGGCCCGAAGACGATACATGGAGAGACGTTTGACCAGATCGTCCGCCAGCGTCTCGGCCACGTCAAGCAAGACGCGCTCGCCCTCCGCGACCAGAAAGAAATCGGCAAGATACTTGCCTTGCGGGCTCAGAAGGGCCGCATAGACCGCGCCGTCCTTGAGTTTATCCACATCATTCGTGACCAGCCCCTGGAGAAAGGACAGCCGGTCCGCGCCCGTGATGGCCAGCACCCTGCGTTGTGATATCGCTTGCTCCGACATTTCAGGCTCCCTCGTTGCATCGCAATCATATAGGGGAGGATGCGCCCGCCCGACAGCCCGGAGATTGCCATGCCCGCCCCGCTTTCCGTCATCATCCCCACGCTGAACGCCGCGCCGGAGGCTGCCGGGCTTCTTGCCGAGTTGATGGATGGTGTCGCAACGGGGCTGGTGCGAGAGGTGATCGTCAGCGATGGCGGTTCGTCGGACGATATCGAGGAACTGGCCGAGGCGGTCGGGGCGGAGTTCGTCTCAGGGGCGGCGGGGCGCGGCGGACAGTTGCGGCGCGGCGTGGCTGCGGCGCGGGGCGAGTGGTTTCTTGCATTGCATGCCGACAGCCGGCTGCCCAACGGTTGGGCCGAGACGGTTCAGGCGGCGATGGCGGCGCAAGGGCGCGCCTATGCGTTCCGGCTCGGCTTTCGGGCGCAGGGGCTGGCGCCGTGGCTCGTGGCTGGATGGGCAAATCTGCGCACGCGTGTCCTGCATTTGCCCTACGGGGATCAGGGGCTCCTGGTCGCGCGGCCGGACTACGCCGACGCCGGAGGCTATCGGGACATCCCGCTCATGGAGGATGTGGCGCTTGTCCGCGCGTTGAATTGCAAGGTTGTGCTGCTGCCGCTGGTGCTCACCACATCGGCAGGCCGGTACGAGGCGGAGGGATGGCTGCGGCGCGGTGCGCGGAACCTGTCGCTGCTGCTGCGCTATCTTGCCGGGGCGGACCCGGAGCAGCTTGCCCGTGCCTATTCAGGCAAGTCCTGAAGCGGCGGGAGCAGGTCCTGCCAGGGCTTGCCGGATTGCTTGGCGCGGAAGGTCTCGGTGGCAACCCGGTGATCGTATTCGGTCCGGAACCAGTCCTCCATTGCGATCGGCGCGGCGGCGTTGCGCAGCTCGTAGAGATCGATGATGTGGTCGACGATACCGGTCTCGGTCCAATCGAGATGGATATACTTGACCGCCAGATGCTTGCGCGCCTCCTCGAGCGGAACGCCCTCGATGATCGCCTTGTAGAGTACGGCGGCAAAGCCAGCGCGGTCGGCGCCGGACTTGCAGTGCATCACGAAGGGTTTGGGCATCTCGCGCATGGTGTCGATCAGGCGAACGATCTCCTGGCGCTTGGCAGCCTTGCGCGCGTAGATCTTGGCGACCCGCAGATCGAGTCCCAGCTCTTCGCAGGCCTCCTGCTCGAAGAGCCACGGAGAGTAACCGTCCTCACCGCGCAGGTTCAGCACGCCGCGGATTCCCATCTCCTTGTAACGCACAAGCCGGCGCGGGCCGGGATGATTGGAGCGGTAGACATCCTCGGCGACGCGGTCGAAATTTGTCCAGGGCAGGCGCAGGAAAGCATGGTCGAACAGGTTGAAATGCCACCAGGCCTGACGACGCAGTTCCGGCGTCGAGATATCGTCGCCAAAGGACCGACGTAGGCGGCGTTCCGTGGTTTCGAACCAGTTTGAGAGGCGTTTGAACATGCAACCTGTCGGATTTCCGGCGCCATTTGCGAAGCGCGCCGGGCGGGTCTAGCCTGAACCGGTCGAGCGGGCAAGCTGGCTGACCGGCACGTCGCGCCGCGGTCCGTAATTCTTGGGTGGTTTAACGTTTGAGCAACAGCGTCTGAGATGCGGGCAGAACGGGTGTCCACGGGGGCGTGGCGCAAGGTCGGGTTTGACGGATTGGCGAAGGCGTCTTAGGACCAAGCGTCGGCCCTGCAAGGAGTTCGTGCCATGACGCTGTCCCGTGGTAGCCATTACCTCGCCATTCCCGGCCCCTCCGTCATGCCTGACGAGGTGTTGCGTGCCATGCATCGGCCGGCGCCGAATATCTATACGGGCGAGTTGCATGACATTGTCGACACGATCATTCCGGACCTGAAGCGCGTCGCCGGAACGCAGCACGATGTGGCAATCTATATCTGCAACGGGCATGGCGCGTGGGAAGCGGCGCTGACCAATGTCTTCCGGCGGGGCGACAAGGTCCTGGCGCTGGCAACGGGGACCTTTACCCATGGCTGGGCGGACAAGGCGGAGCAATTGGGCATCGCGCCCGTGCGGCTGGATTTCGGGCGGCGCGATGCAATCGATCTTGCGCGGGTCGAGGCGGTGCTGACGGAGGATGCGGGCCACGAGATCAAGGCTCTCCTCTGCGTTCAGGTCGATACGGCAAGCTCCGTGAAGAACGATATCAAGGGGGTGCGGGCGGTTCTGGATCGAGTCGGCCACCCGGCCTTGCTGATGGTCGATTGCATCGCCTGTCTCGGGGTGGACGAGTTCCACATGGATGACTGGGGTGTCGATGTGATGGTGACCGGCAGCCAGAAGGGGTTGATGACGCCACCTGGCCTCGGTTTCGTCTATTTTTCTCCGAAGGCCGATGCAGCGCGGGACCGGGCGGATCTTGTCACGGGCTACTGGGATTGGCGGCCGCGGGTGAACGCGGAGGCGTTCTACCAGTATTTCTGCGGGACTGCGCCGACGCATCATCTCTACGGGTTGCGTGTGGCGCTGGATCTGATGCTGGACGAAGGGATGGAAAAGATCTGGGAACGGCACGCGGCGCTGGCGAAAGCGGTCTGGGCGGCCTTTGACGCCTGGGGCGCGGGGGGGCCGCTGGAGCTCAATATCGCCGATCCGGCCATGCGCAGCAACGCGGTGACGGCGGTTCGTGCGGGTCGGGAGAACGGAACGCGGCTGCGTGACTGGGTGAGCGCGCATGCGGGCGTGACGCTCGGGATCGGACTGGGCATGGGCACGGACGAAGATCCGGCCTCGGACGGCTTCTTTCGGGTCGGCCACATGGGGCATGTGAACGCACAGATGGTGATGGGGGCGCTTGGCGCCATCGATATCGGGCTCAAGGCGGTCAAGATTCCGCATGGGCCCGGCGCGCTGGAGGCGGCTTCGACAGTGCTGTCGCGGGCCTAGCGGCGCCTGCCAAGGCGGGTGATAAGCCGGTCGGTCGCGAAGGCTGTGATGAGCGGGACGACAAGGCCGAAGGCGAGCCAGAGCGCGTAGAGCAAGCAGAAGAGGTTGATGCCGAGCATGATCAGCGCGGCATTGGTGTAGTCGGGAGCACGGTCCTGTGCGTGATGCTTCATCGTCGGCCTCCGAACAGCAGGATAGCGCGATTGTGCCGCCGGGGAATGACATTCGAGTGAAGCGACGGAGGAGGGCGGATTGGAGGCCGGGTTTGCCGTTCGCCGACAGGACGCTTCCGGCTTGCCTGTGCGCCTTCAATCGCCAAGGGTTCCTCAGTTCGATCTATCTCGGATGGCTGGAGATACGGTCGGGCGCGGCGCGGTCCTCAGTCGTCTGACTGCTTCAACAGTCGTTTGACCATATCGCTTTGGGGATCGCAGAGTGGGTCGAGAATGTCGAAATGGTGCCTGTTCTCGGAAATGGTCAGATCGGCCTTCTGCCAGTGATCCGCCATGCGGATCGACTGGTCGATGAAAGCAGGCCGTTCTGCTGAGCCGACCTCGATGGCCACATTGCAGAGCGGTTCGGGATAGGAGATCGGGCTTTCGCGCTCGGCTTCCTCGGCGTCGATTCGGAGCGTCGCGTTCATCGGCAGCATGACGAGTGGCGTCAGGTCGGCCAACGGTGAGATCGGCTGGATGCCGGCAATACGCGCCGCGACTGCCTCCGACAGCCCGACATCGGGGCAGACCATCCGCATGGCGAGGTGCCCGCCCGCCGAGTGGCCGCCGATCAGGATGGGGCCGGGAAGTTCCCTGGCCGCGGCCTCCAGCGCAAGGACAATCGACCGGGTGATCTCCGAGAGACGTGCCGTCGGAGCCAGCGGATAGGAGGGCAGGGCGACCGCCCAGCCATTGCCAAGCGCGCCCTGGGCAAGATGCGACCAGTCTTCGCGCCCACTCAAATACCAGAAACCGCCATGAATGAAGAAATACAGCCCGCGCGCAGGCCATTCCGGGAGAAAAAGATCATAGCGCTGACGGTCGCCGGCGCCATAAGCCCGATCGCGCCGTTGCAATACGGTCGGGTGATGTGCTCTGAAGTTTTCCGCTGCTTCCGCCCAGCGAGCGAAATAGGAATGCCCATCGGGAATGAAATCGGCGTTGTCATAGGCTGTCGGGTCAGTCATCCAGCGTCTCCTGAAACTCGATGCTGGCGCGGCGAGCCACGCCAGGTTCGATTGGTGGCGTCGGCGCGGTGACGCGACGCGGGTCAGGTCTGCGCGACCCCCATTGCGGCGAGCTTCTCCGCCTCTTCCTTCAGCAGCGCTTGTAGCTCTTCTTTACGCAAGGGCTTGAAAACATTGTAACCCACGGCCAGATCTCGGGCCGAGGCGATCATCTTCGCGGCCACGATCGGCGCGTCCGATCCACCGGTGACAAACCGCAACCGCAACGGCCGGTCTACATCGACGATCCACTCGATGGCCTCGATCCCGTCCATTTCCGGCATGTTCACATCGACCAGTACAAGCGCCGGCCCACTTCCCATTCTCAGCGTTTCGAGCAGGATCGCGCCATTTTCGCAAGTCTCGACGCTCCAACCTTCGCGCCGGCAGACGGTCGCGACGTAATTGGCGAATTCCAGGTTGTCATCGGCAATGACGATCTGTGGCATTACGGCTCCAACGGAAATTATCGCCGTTTCGTGGCGATACTCATTCCGGCGCATCATAGGAAGAATTCCGCCCGGAATACAATATCTCCGCGCCTGTGCAGGTGCGTTGGTCGGACATGCCGCGGGAGGGTTGAAGCATTGTCACATTGGCATTCACCAACGCGAGGCATATGTCTGCCGATGTAGATCTGGTCGGACCAAAACATGAAGCTTGAGAACCGTTACCCTTCCATTCCGTATCTTGCCGAGAAAGCCCGAAAGCGGGTTCCCTTCTTCGCCTGGGAGTATCTCGCCAGCGGCACCGGGACCGAGCGTCTGGTGCCGCATAACCGCGCCGCGCTCGATGCGGTCGAGATGGTCCCACGCGTGCTTCGGGGGCGGTTTACCCCCTCGTTGGAGACGGAGATTTTCGGGCGCCGCTACTCGGTTCCCTTCGGCGCGGCGCCGGTTGGGCTGTCGGGGCTGATGTGGCCGGGCACGGAACGCTATATCGCCCGGGCGGCAGCGGAGAAGGGCTTTCCCTACGGTCTCTCCACGGTTGCCAATGAGGCGCCGGAGACAATCGGTCCGCTCTGCGAGGGCAATGGCTGGTTCCAGCTCTACACCCCGGTCGACCCCGAAATCCGAGCTGACATCATGCGCCGCGCCCATGAATGTGGCTTCGGAACGCTCATGATCACGGTTGACGTGCCGGTCGGAAGCCGTCGGGAGCGACAGCTTGTCGCCGGGGTCTCCGTACCGCCGCAGTTCACGCCGCAATCGATCTGGCGCGCCGCGATCCGTCCGCGCTGGTCGCTGGAGACATTGGCCAACGGGTTGCCGCGCTTCAAGATCCTCGAATCCTATTTCGACGGCCAGACCTTTGCCGGGGCCGCACGGTTTGTCGGCAAGGTGGTCGATGGCCGGCCGGATTGGGAGATGCTGCGCCAGATGCGGGATGCGTGGCCGGGGCATTTCGTGGTCAAGGGGGTGATGCATCCCGAGGATGCGGAACTGGCTGTCGCGGCGGGCGCAGACGGGATAGTCGTGTCCAACCATGGTGGCCGGCAATTCGACGCCGGCCCTGCCAGCATCGATGTGTTGCCCGAGATTGCCAGGGTTGTGAACGGCCGCCTCAAGGTGTTGTTCGACAGTGGCATCGAGGGCGGGCTGGATATCATGCGCGCCCTGTCGCTCGGTGCCGATTTCTGCATGCTCGGACGTGGATTCCTCTACGGGACAGCCGCGCTCGGGTCGCGTGGGGCAGAGCATGTCTATGACATCCTGAAGGCCGATCTCGAAGCGAACATGGTGCAATACGGGGCGGTGGATATTGAGGCCCTGAAGTCGCAACCGAGGACAATTCAGGGCTGAGTGACTTGCCATGGCTGCCCGGCCTCTGGAAATACTCGCGCCATGAATTCGCCATGCCGCGTGGGTAGACAATCCTCATGAAGAAATTTCGGAATTACCTCATTGGTATCGATCAGGGCGACACGCGGCTCTTTTCCGATTTCCGGAATGACGGGCCGATGTGGGCGGGGAAAGGCTCGCGGGAGGCGACGGTCGAAATTCGCTTTTCTGAGCGTTTCATGACTCCGCCCTCGGTCCATGTTTCGTTGTCGATGGTGGATATCGCGGCCAGCTCCAATCCGCGTATCGACATCACGGCCCGTTCGATCACGGAAGAGGGGTTCGAGATCGCCGTTCACACCTGGAGCGATACCCAGATTGCCCGCGCCTCCGCGTCCTGGCTGGCCATCGGTGAGCTGGCGCATGAGGATGATTGGGACATTTCCTGACATCGGGGCTGATCTTGGGTGTTTTTGCGGTTGCGCTGCGCGTGCGTGAACGAGCATTGGCTGTCTGGACCGCTCCGAGCCCGGCACAGTGTCCTTCGGCCGTGAGGCCGGGCCAACGGCACTGGGCCCCCACCCCCTCATCAGGCTTTTTCACCCTCTTTCGACGGATCAAACTTCAGCAGAGGCTGGCCAAAGCCTTGGGCAGCGCGGCTGCAAAGAGGTCCATCTCCCGATCCGGGCCACAGGAAATGCGGATACAGCGGTCCTGCGGTGCGACGAATGGCATGCGGACGAAAATGTCCCGTTCGATCAGCGCCTGCAACAGAGCGCGGGCGAAATCGCCGTCACGCCCCGTGTCGAGAGCGACGAAATTGGTGGCGGAGGGGAGTGGGGTCAGACCATTTGCACGCGCGATCTCCGCGATGCGGTCTCGGGAGCGGGCGACACGCGCGATGGTCTCGGCAAGATTGTCCGGATCGGCGAGGCTCGCCAGCGCTGCGGCCTGGCTGACCCGGCTCATGCCGAAATGGTTGCGGACCTTGTTGAAGGCGGTGATCAGTTCGGGATGACCCACCGCGTAGCCGACCCGCATGCCCGCAAGCCCATGCGCCTTGGAGAAGGTCCGCATGCGGATGACGCGTCTGTCGGTCGGGTCGAAAGCGGGCGCGGTGCCCTCGGGGGCAAGCTCGATATAGGCCTCGTCGAGCAGTAGGACGCAGCCCTCGGGCACGGCGTCGATGGCGCGGGAAATACTCGCGGCGTCATGCCAGGTTCCCATCGGGTTGTCCGGATTGGCGAGATAGACCAGCTTTGCCCCGACCTCGGCGGCACGGTCGAGAAGCGCCGCCGGATCTTCGTGATCGTCGCGATAGGGAACCGTGTGCAGCGTGCCGCCGAAACCCGCGACGTGGTAATTGAAGGTCGGATACGCGCCGGCGGAGGTGACGACCGAGTCGCCCGGTCCGACAAGCAACCGCACGAGATAGCCGAGCAGCCCGTCGATTCCCTCGCCGACCATGATCGCCTCGGTCGGCAGGGCGTGATGGGTGGCAAGCGCCTGAATCAGGTCGTGATTCTCTGGGTCGCCATACATCCAGGCACCGCTGGCCGCGTCCGCGATGGCGCGCATGACCGACGCGGCCGGGCCGAAGCCGGATTCATTGGCGCCGAGGCGCGCGGCAAAGGGGCGGCCGCGCGCGCGTTCCTGGGTTTCGGGGCCGACAAAGGGCACGGTGGCGGGGAGCGAGGCGGCAAGCGGGGTGTAGCGAGGTCCGGTCATGGGCGAGGAGAGTGGCGCAAGCCGGGCGCAACGGCAAGGCTTGCGATGCGCTCCGGCTCGGCTAGTGTTGCGCGGCAAAAAGACAGGGAAAGAGCCATGGCCGATCCGCAATTCCTGACGACGCCGCAGGGGCGTCGCATCGCCTATCATCGCCACAAAGGACAGGGCCCGGCCATCGTCTTCTGCCACGGGCTGCGCTCCGACATGGGGGGCACCAAGGTGCTGCACCTGGAAGCCTGGGCGCGGGCGCAGGGGCGGCCCTTCATCCGGTTCGACTGCTCGGGGCACGGGCAGAGCAGCGGCGCGTTCGAGCAGGGGGCGATCGGCGACTGGTTCGAGGACGCTTCGGCGGTGATCGAAACGCTGACCGATGGGAAGATCCTGTTGCTCGGCTCGTCCATGGGCGGCTGGCTCTCGCTGCTGCTGGCCCGGGCGATGCCGGAACAGCTGGCCGGGCTTGTCACCATCGCCGCGGCGCCAGATTTCACCGAAGATGGATTCTGGGCCGGGTTTTCCGAGGCCCAGAAGGCGGAAGTGCTGGAAGCAGGGCAGGTTGCGCTTCCATCCGATTACGGCGACCCGATGATCGTGACCCGGCGACTGATTGAGGAGGGGCGCGACCGGCTCGTCCTGCGATCCCCGCTCACGCTGCCTTTCCCGACCCGTTTCCTGCAAGGTACGGCGGATGAGTCGGTCGAGACCGCCACCGCGCTGCGCCTGCTGGAGCATGTCGAGGGCGAAGATATTCGCCTGACGCTCGTCAAGGGCGCCGACCACCGCTTCTCGGAGCCTGCGGATATGGGCCTGATCGTTGCGGCGGTCGAAGAGGTGTTGCGGGAGGTGGAAGGATGAGAATGCTTGCCTTTGGGGTTCTGGGCCTCCTGCTTGTCATTGGAGCCCTGTTCCTGTTCGGGCCTCGCGAACCGGTGGACCGGGACATATCCTTCGCGGCCGACACACTCGGCGACAATCTCGATGACTGGCTGGCCAAACAGGAGGCAGATGTGCCGAACCTGCGCCCGGAAGCCGTGAAGCGCATCCAATGGGCTGGGGAACCGGGGGCGACGACCCCGCTCTCCATTATCTATTTGCACGGCTTTTCGGCCAGCGCCGAGGAGATCCGCCCGGTGCCGGACAAGGTGGCGGAGACGCTCGGCGCCAATCTCTTCTTCACCCGTCTCACCGGGCATGGCCGCGACGGGGATGCGATGGCCGAGGCAACGGCCGGGGACTGGATCGAGGACATGGCGGAAGCGCTGGCCATTGGCCGCCGCCTCGGTGAGCGCGTCCTCGTGATCTCCACTTCGACCGGCGGCACGCTGGCCGCCCTCGCCGCGACCGACCCCGACCTCTCCGATGGGCTCGCGGGCGTGGTCTTCGTCTCGCCGAACTTCGCCTTGCAAAACCCGAAGGCCGGTATGCTGACCCTGCCGCTGGCGCGGTACTGGCTGCCGCATCTTGTCGGGCCTGAGCGTGGTTTCGAGCCGCTGAACGACGCCCATGCCGCTCATTGGACCACGCGTTACCCGACCACCGCCGTTCTGCCGATGATGGCGCTGGTGGAGCATGTCGACGGGCTTGACCTGTCTGCGGCGACCGTTCCGGCGCTGTTCGTCTATTCCGAGCAGGACCAGGTCGTTTCACCTGAGAAGACTGCTGAGGCGATGGCGGCCTGGGGTGGGCCGACAGAGGTCTCGCTGCGGGTGATGGGTCCGGAGGACGACCCCAGCTCGCATGTGATTTCCGGGGACAGCCTGAGCCCCGGGCAGACCGAAGAAACAGCCCGGATCATCGCTGATTGGGCCGGGAAACTGTGATGGAGATGAGTATGGAACGTCGTGTCAGCCTGATCACCCTCGGCGTGGCCGATCTGGAGCGGGCCGCACGCTTCTACGAGGCACTTGGATGGGAGAGGGAGGCGAGCCCGGACGGGGTGATCGCCTTCAACCTTCTGGGCCAGACGCTCGGGCTCTACCCGCTCGACAAGCTGGCCGAGGATATCGGCGTGCCGCTCGAGTCCCTCACCCCGGGCAGCTCCACGATGACGCTCGCGCATAACGTGCGCAGTCCGGAGGAGGTCGCGCGCCTTCTCGCCGCCGCGGAAGCGGCTGGCGGAAAGCTGCTCAAGCCAGCGCAGGATGTGTTCTGGGGCGGCCATCACGGCTATTTCGCTGATCTTGACGGGCATTTCTGGGAAGTCGCCTATAACCCCTTCTCGCCGCTTGGCCGCGACGGGGCCTTCCAGTGGGGAGGCGGCGCTACCGAGTGAGGCGTTTCGGGCTTTCCGCCGGACTGGCGCCGCTCTATAGCCTGCGGCCGGATGCATGTAACGGTGCCAGAGCAGTCAACGAGGGCCGAGTGAATGAATGAACCGCTGGTATTCCTGCCCGGCATGATGTGCGACGCGCGGCTCTTCTGGCCGCAGGTGATGGAGTTCGGACGCGATCGTGCGGTCATGGTCGCCCCCGTCGCTGGAGCCTCCTCCATCGGGGCCATCGCTGCGCAGGTGCTGGAGGCCGCTCCGAACCGCTTCGCCCTTGCCGGGCTCGCCATGGGCGGGATGGTCGCCATGGAAGTGCTCCGCCGTGCGCCCGAGCGCATCACCCGGCTGGCGCTCTTCGACACCAGCCCGCTGCCCGAGACGCCGCAGGCCGCCGCAGATCGCGAACCGCAGATCGTCGCCGTGCGCTCCGGACGGCTCGGGTCGATGATGCGCGAGGAGATCGGCCCGCGCTCCCTCGCCCAGGGACCCAATCGCGGCGAGGTTCTCAACCTCATCGTCGACATGGCTGAAACGCTCGGCCCGGAGGTCTTCATCGCCCAGTCCCGTGCGCTGCAGCGCCGCCCGGATCAGCAGAAGGTCCTGCGCACGACCCGTGTTCCGACGCTTGTGCTCTGCGGCGACCAGGACGTGGTTTACCCGGTCAAACGTCATGAATTCATGGCCGAGCTTATCCCGAATGCCGATCTGCACATCGTGGAAGGCGCCGGTCAGCTGCCGACACTCGAACAGCCGCAAGTCACCAACCAGATCCTGCGCAACTGGCTCGAATCTCCGCTCATCCTCCGCTGATCGAAAGGTCTTCGGTCGGGAATGTCGCCAAGGCGGCCGCGGCCGACGCCGCGACAGCAAGGGCGATCCCCGTTCGCCCCTACCGCGAATGCAGCGACTTGATGTTGGCGAAATCCATCCGGCGCCGCTCATGGGACATGTTCGCGTCGATGAATTCCAGAACCAGCGGCCGGATATTGTTGCGCCAGGATTTGCCGGCAAAGATGCCGTAATGGCCGGCGCCCGGTTCCAGGTGGCTCGCCTTCTTGCTGTCGTCGAGCCCGGTCAGCAGGTCCAGCGCGGCGACGCATTGGCCCGGCGCCGAGATATCGTCATTCGAGCCCTCGACCGTCTTCACCGCGACATCGGTGATCGCGCCGATATGCACGCGCTTGCCGTTCACCTCGAAGATGTCCTGGGCGATCTCGCGATTCTTGAAGATCCGCTCGACGGTCGACATGTAGAATTCCGCCGTCATGTCCATCACGGCGAGATATTCGTCGTAGAACCGGTTGTGGCGGTCATGCTCGTGCGCCTCACCGCGTGCCGTGCGCACGATCTGGTCGAAGAAGGCGGAGGAATGCATCTCCGAATTCATCGCGATGAAGGAGGCGAGCTGTTGCAGGCCCGGATAGACCATCCGCCCCGCGCCGGCATATTTGAATCCGACCCGTTGCAGCACATGCTGTTCCAGCTGTCCCATCGTGGCCGTGCGCCCGAACTCGGTCACCTCGGTCGGGGATGCGCCCGGATCGATCGGGCCGCCGATCAGGGTCAGCGAATTGGGCTGTGCGGCGGGGTCTTCCTCCGCGAGATAGGCGGTAGCCGCTAGTGTCAGCGGGGCCGGCTGGCAGACTGCGATCACATGCGTGTCCGGTCCGAGATGCTTCATGAACTCGACAAGGTAGAGCACGTAATCCTCGACATCGAACTTGCCGGCTGAGACCGGGATGTCGCGCGCATTGTGCCAGTCGGTTGTATAAACCTCGCAATCGGGCAGCAGCGAGAAGACAGTCGAGCGCAGCAGCGTTGCGTAATGGCCGGACATCGGCGCCACCAGAAGCACCTTGCGCGGCAGTTCTTCCCGGCCCTGGACCTCGAAGTGGATGAGGTCGCCGAAGGGCTTCTCGACCATCGGTATCACGTCGATCAAGTGGTCGCGCCCGTCTCTGCCGACGACGGAGTTGATGTTCCAGTCCGGTTTGGCCTGCATGCGTTGGAAGCTGCGCTCGGTCACTTCGCCCCAGGCTGCGGTGAGCTGGAGGAACGGATTCATGGACAGCCCGAAGGCCGGATGGGAGCACGCCGCCTTGGCGGTGGAGCCAAGCCACTCATTGGTGACCCGGATACTCTCCATCAGGTCATAGGTTGCCATGTATTTCATGCGTCACTTACTCCTTGGGTGGCGCCTCTGGCGGGCGACCGGAACAAAAGGTCGCTTTGCCGGAACATTCCTGCGAATATATTCATTGCGGCGAAACTAATGGAAAAGGGCCTTCCATGACAACCGATCAAGAGACTCAAACACCAGATCAGGACGAGCTCGCGGCCAATCTGGCGAAAATCGAGTCGCTTTCTCAACGGCTTGTGGCGGCCCTGTCGCATCAAAGACCGATTGACCCGGCACTGCAGTCCCCGGGTCAGGACCTCTATATGAAGGCCGGATCGGCCTATTGGACCGAGATGATGAAGAATCCGGCCAAGATCTTCGAACATCAGGTGGATTTCTGGGGAAAGACGTTGAAACACGCCTTTGAGGCCCAGCAGGTGCTCGCATCCGGCAAACTGACCGCCCCTGAGGACAAGACACCGCAAGACCGCCGATTCGCTGGTGAGCTCTGGCAGACGCACCCCTATTACAACTTCCTCAAGCAGCAATATCTGATGACGGGTGAGGCCATCAACAAGGCTGTCGCCGATCTCGATTATCTCGAACCGAAGGACAAGCAGCGGCTGGAATACTTCACCAGCCAGATCGTCGACATGATGAGCCCGGCCAATTTTCTCAGCACCAATCCGGAGGCGTTGCAGAAGGCTGTGGACACGGAAGGGCAGTCCTTGGTTGCCGGGCTGGAGAACCTTGTGCGGGATATGGAGGCCAATGACGGCGATCTGGTCGTCACGCTGGCTGACAAGGACGCCTTCACCGTGGGCCAGAATATCGGTGCGAGCGAGGGCGAGGTCGTTTTCCGCAACCGGATGTTTGAGCTGATCCAGTACAAGCCGACGACCGAGACGGTCGCGCGCGCGCCGCTGCTGATCTTCCCGCCCTGGATCAACAAGTTCTACATTCTGGATCTCAAGCCTGCCAACTCGCTGATCAAATGGGTGGTGGATCAGGGCTACACGGTCTTCGTCGTCTCCTGGGTCAACCCCGATGAGTCCTATGCGGATGTTGGCATGGAGAACTACATCGAGGAGGGCTATCTCACCGCCATCAACGAGGTGAAGTCCATCTGTGGCGAGGAGAAGATCAACGTTATCGGCTATTGCATCGCCGGCACAACGCTGTCGCTGACGCTGTCGCTGATGAAGAAGCGCGGTGACAAGTCGATCCGCTCCGCGACCTTCTTCACGACGCTCACCGATTTTTCGGATCAGGGCGAGGTCGGCGTCTTCCTGCAGGACGATTTCGTCGACGGAATCGAGGCGGAATGCGTTAACTCGGGTATTCTCGACTCGTTCTACATGTCGCGCACCTTCTCCTATCTGCGCAGCAACGACCTGATCTATGCGCCGGCGATCCGCAGTTACATGATGGGGGAGGCGCCGCCGGCCTTCGACCTGCTCTATTGGAACGGCGACGGCACGAATCTGCCCGGCCGCATGGCGGTGCAATATCTGCGCGGCCTCTGCCAGCGGGACGAATTCGCTGGCAGCGAGGGGTTCGAGCTCTGCGGCGAGACGCTCTCGATCAAGGATGTGGATGTGCCGCTCTGCGCCATCGCCTGCGAGACCGATCACATCGCCGCCTGGAAGAGTTCGTTCCGGGGTATCCAGAAGATGGGTTCGAAGCAGAAGACCTTCATTCTCTCCGAATCCGGCCATATCGCCGGTATCGTGAACCCGCCGAGCAAGAAGAAATACGGCCACTACACCAATGAGGACATGACGCTGTCGCCGGAAGATTGGCAGGCGACGGCCGATTTCCATCAAGGCTCCTGGTGGCAGCGCTGGGAGGAATGGCTGAAGCGCCGCTCGGGTGCACAGGTGCCCGCGCGACAGCCCGGTGATTCGGACCATCCCGCGATAGTTCCCGCGCCGGGGACCTATGTTGTGGCGAAAAAAAGCGCCTGAGATCGGGCTGTTGTCTGAAAAAATGCTGCGCTGCAGCAAACAATCTTGAAATGCTGCGGCGCAGAAAGTATATCTTGGTCATCGAACAACAGCAGCGCCCGACAGCCCGGGCCGCCCTCGCCAGGAGCAAAGCCATGACCAAGACCGATGACATGACCAAGATGATGCAGGAAATGATGTCCTCCTTCCCGATGGACACTTCCGCCATGCAGGACGCTTTCAAATCCCAGGCCGCTCTGGGTGAGAAATTCTCCAAGGTCGCTCTGGAAGCCGCCGAGAAGTCGACCGAGATCTCCTCCAAGTGGACCAAGGAAACCCTCTCCAAGCTGGGTGAAGTCACCAAGCTCAAGGAAGAGCCGGGCGACTACCAGAAGGCCATGACCGATTACGCCTCCTCGCAGGCCGAGATGGTTGCCGAGACCATGTCCGCCTTCGCCGAAGTCGCCAAGAAGGTCCAGATGGAAACCGTCGAGCTGATGCTGGCCGCTGGCAAGGACTTCTCCGAAGACGCCCAGGCTGCCGTCAAGAAGGCCACCGACGAGGTGACCACCGCTGCCAAGAAAGCCACCGCCGCCAAGTGAGGCACAAGGTGAGAGGTTTCGCGCGGGTGTCCTCCTCCCTGACCCGTTGAGACCTGAAGGGTGGGCTGTTTCAGCCCACCCTTTTCCGTTTGTAAGCTTTTCTTTTGATCAGGCGTCGTCTAGGCTTTGCTGCACTGCAAAAAGGGAGGGAAACGCGTGGCCGACGATACACCGCTTCTGATCAAGCGCTACGCCAGCCGGCGGCTCTACAATACCGAGACCAGCGACTACGTGACGTTGGAGAACATCGCCGCGTTCATCCGGGATGGCCGTGAGGTCCAGATTGTCGACCTGAAATCGGGCGACGACCTCACCCGCCAGTATCTGCTTCAGATCATTGCCGAACATGAGAGCAAGGGCGAGAGCGTCCTGCCGATCAATGTGCTGACGGATCTTGTCCGTAGCTACACGAGTTCGGCCAATTCGGTGGTGCCCCAGTTTCTCGCCATGTCCTTCGAGATGCTCCAGAACGGGCAGTCGAAGATGATGGAGAACATGGGCAAGATCAATCCGATGGCGACCATGCCCGGCTTCGAGGCGATGCAGGCGCAGCAAGCCGCCTTCCTCAAGGCGATGACCGGCGGCATGGGCAGTTGGCCGCCCGCCCAACCGGGAACGGACGCGCCCAAGGAGAGCAAGGGCGAGGATCTCGACGAGATCAAGAGCCAGCTTGCCGATCTGCAGGCCAAGTTGGCCCGGATGAACAAGTAACGCCCTGCCCGCCGGGTGTCCGGCGGGGGGTGCCCTGACGGGGGATGTGATGACCGATACCGCCGGTCGGGTGACGCTGTGGGGCATCGAGGTTTTCCTCGCTGTCGCCGAGGAGGGCTCTGTCTCTGCCGCTGCGCGCCGGCTCGGCGCCAGCCCTTCGGGTGTCAGCCAACAGCTCAGCAATCTTGAGACGGCGCTCGGTCCAACGCTGATCGACCGCACGCTGCGTCCGGCACAGCTGACCGTTGCGGGCGGGATCTTCCGCAAGCGCGCGATGCGGATCTGGACAGAAGCCCAGAGCGCCCGGGCCGAGCTTGCGGCCGGCGACATGCGGAACCTGACCGATCTGCGGCTCGGCATGATCGAGGATTTTGATGCCGATGTGACACCGCGGCTGCTCTCCTCCATGTCCGAGGAACTCGGCGATTGCCGTTTCCTGCTGGAGACCGGGGCCAGCCATCGCCTCTTCGACCACCTCGAGGAGCGCGCCCTGGATGTCATCGTTGCCGTGGATCTCGCCGAGACCGTGGCGGACTGGACAGAGGTTCACCCCCTGCTCGAAGAGCCCTTCGTTGCCGCCGTGCCAAAAGGGTTCGAGACGGGGGAGGCGCCGCTGGAGCGGCTGCAGGCACTGCCCTTCATCCATTACACCGAGCGCCATCTGATGGGTCGGCAGATCTCGGCGCATCTCGCGCGGAACCGGGTCCAGCTTGGCCGCCGCTTCGAGCTGGACAGCTATCACGCGATCATGGCGATGGTGGCGGCCGGTGCCGGTTGGACCATCCTGACCCCGCTCGGCTATCTCCGCGCCCGTCGTTTCAGCGACGCGGCCGACATACTGCCGCTGCCAATGGAGCCGATGTCGCGACGTATCTCGCTGATTGCGCGATCGGGCCTGTTGCAGGAAATGCCGGAGCGGCTGGTGACCCAGCTCAGGCCGTTGCTGCAAGAGATGATCGTCGCGCCGGCCGTCGAGCGGATGCCTTGGTTGGAACAGGAGCTCAGAATTCTCTGAGGCCTGGCCGGCACGGTCATCGTTATCCCGAAAGAACCGTCTTTCGACGAGTCAGGTGCCGTAGGCGCGCTGCTCGGCCATCGCCTCGGACGCCGCACCGGTCAGGGCGTCGGCGATGAAGTCCAGCTCCGGTGTCTTCAGCCGCGCCGGCAGCCGCACATCGCAGGCACGCATCAGCATCGCCCGGGTCTGCGGCAGGTCCGGCATTTCACCCTCGATGAACTGCCAGTTCCAGAAGGCGCGCGCATTGTCCGTGCTCTTGCCAAAGACCTGTACCTTCACACCTGCCGCCTCGGCGTGCCTCGTGAAGGCAGTGACCTCCATGTCCGACATGCCGACCAGGTTGAACTGGATCGAATCCGGCGCGCGCAGTTCCTGTGCCAGCGGCGGCGGAACGTCGAGCCAGGGAGAGCTGTTGAGCGTCTCGGCCACGTAGTCATGGTTCGACCGTCCGCTCGTGACACGCTGCGCCAGCTCGTCGAGCTGCGGGCGGATGACGGCGGCGGAGAGGTTCTGGAGCCGAAGGTTGTACAGCGGGAGCTTGTTCTGCCAGCGTTCGAAGGCCGCCTGCAAACCGTCATGCTTCTTCCAGTTATGCTCATAGGCGCCGGACATGATGACCGCGCGGGCCACGATCTCGGCGTCGTCGGTGATCATCACCCCGCCTTCACCGGCATTGAGCAGCTTGTAGGACTGGAAGGAGAAGCAGCCGATGCTGCCGATCGTGCCGATCTTGCGGCCAGACCAAAGCGTGCCAAGCGAATGCGCCGCGTCTTCGATGACCGGGATGCCCCTGGCCTCGGCCAACTGCATGATCGCGTCCATGTCGGAGGTATGGCCGCGCATGTGAGAGATGATGATGGCGGAGATCTCGTCGGTTAGCTTGGCTTCGAAGTCCTCGAGGTCCATGCGGAAATTGCTGCCACATTCGACCAGAACCGGCTGGCAATCGGCGTGTACGATCGCCGAAGGCACGGCGCCGAAGGTAAAGGCCGGGATCAGCACTTTCGCCCCGCGCGGCAGGTCCAGCGCCTTGAGTGACAGGAAGAGCGCGGCGGAGCAGGAGGAGACGGCGAGAGCGTATTTGCTGCCCATCAGCTCGGCGAATTCGCGCTCCAGCAGCGTGACCGGCGCGTCCTGCGCGGCGGTGTAGCGGAAGAGATCCCCGGTGCTCAGAAGGCGGTCGATCTCGGCGCGGGCGGCTTCGGGGATCGGTTCGGCATCATAGACATTGGGGGCCTGGACCTGGGACATCTTCGAGACTCTCATAGCTGTTTCAGTTTTTCTGTAGAATACATTCGAAAATCTGGAAAGAAAAACTTTGCTGCAAGGAGAGCGTTGGCGGCAACTGGCTGCTGCGCGGGTCGGGGTCAGACGTTCAGGAGAAGGTGTTCGCGTTCCCAGGGGCTGATGACCTGCAAGAACTCGGCATACTCGGTCTCCTTGACCGCGCCATAGACCTTGCAGAACTCCGCGCCCAGCACCTCATGCACCGCCTTGGCGTCGGTGAAGAGCGGCAGCGCCTCGCCGAAGGTGCGCGGGATGCCGGCATCGCTGCTATAGGCATCTCCCTCGAACTCCGCCGCCGGAGGGCGCTTCTCCCGCATGCCGAGCCAGCCGCAGGCGAGCGAGCCGGCAATGGCGAGATAGGGGTTGCAATCCATCCCGGCGAGTCGGTTCTCCACCCGCCGCGAATGCGGGCTGGAAACGGGGACGCGCAGGCCGGTCGTGCGGTTGTCCCGCCCCCATTCGAGATTGATGGGGGCGGCGAAATCGGGAACGTAGCGGCGGTAGGAGTTCACGTAAGGCGCGATCAGGGCGATGATCGACGGCATATGCCGCTGCAACCCGCCGATGAAATGCAGGAAGGTCTCGCTGTCCTGCCCGGTTGCGTCGGTAAAGATGTTACGGCCCGACGCGCTCTCGACCACCGAGTGATGAATGTGCATCGCCGAACCGGGCTCGTTCTGGATCGGCTTGGCCATGAAGGTGGCGTAGCAATTGTGGCGCAGCGCCGCCTCGCGGATCAGGCGCTTGAAGAAGAAGATCTCGTCGGCCAGTCGAACCGGGTCGCCATGGCGCATGTTCAGCTCGACCTGGCCGGCGCCGCCCTCCTGCATAATGCCGTCAATCTCGATGCCCTGCGCCTCCGCGAAATCGTAGATATCGTCAATGACAGGGCCGTATTCGTCGATCGCGGAGAGCGAGTAGGCCTGCCGCGCGGCGGCGCGGCGTCCGGAGCGGCCCATCGGTGGTTCGACCTCCTTCGCCGGGTCCGTATTGGGGGCGACGAGGTAGAATTCCAGCTCGGGGGCAACGATGGGTGTCAGACCCTGCGCCTCGAACAGCCCGACCACCCGTTTGAGAACGTTGCGCGGTGCTGTCGGGACGGGATTGCCCTCCTGGTCGGCGATCTCGTGAATGATCTGGAGCGTCCAGTCGGCGGTCCAGGGGGCGGCGGTCGCGGTGCTCAGATCCGGGGTCAGCACCATGTCCGGCTCGGTATAGGGCATACCGTCGATTTCGGTCCAGTCGCCGGTAATCGTCTGCAGGAAGACAGAGTTGGGCATGTAGAAATGTGTCTGCCGGGCGAATTTCAGCCCCGGCATCGCCTTGCCCCGCGCCACCCCGGCAAGATCCGCGATGACACATTCGACCTCTTCCAGCTTGCCATGATGGAGATAGGCCTGCGCGGCTTCGGGGAGACGGTCGATCAGGGCGCGGACCATGGGTCAGCCTTTCGCGTCGAGGAAGAAGCGGGCGATGCGATTGCCGAAATCGGCATTCCGGGTGGGGGCGTCGAGGCGGGCTCTCGCCTCGGCGATCAAATGGTTGGGGACAAGGCCGCCCCGCGCTTTGATCAGCCCGTCAATCACATCTGCGCCGTACTCGGGATGCGGCTGGACGGTGTAGATCGAGTTGCCATAGAGCAGTGCGGCATTGGCGCAGAAATCAGAGGAGCCGACGACCCGCGCGCCCTCGGGACGCTCGGTGACCTGGTCCTGGTGCCAGGCGTTGAGCGCGACCTCTTCGCCTTCGAAATCGTAGTTTGTGCGGCCGATGGACCAGCCGCCGGCGTATTTCTCGACCCTGCCACCCAATGCCTGCGCGATGATCTGGTGTCCGAAACAGATGCCCACGAGCGGGCGGCCATCTGCGTGGACGGCCCGGATGAAATCTTCCAGTGGCGGGATCCAGGGGTGATCCTCATAGGCGCCGTGTTTGGAGCCGGTGATCAGCCAGCCATCGGCCTCCTCGATGCTGCCGGGCTGTTCGCCATCGACCACGGCCCAGCTTCGGAAGCTGAGGCCGTGTCCGTCCAGCAGGCGTACGAACATGGAAGGGTATTCGCCAATTTCGCTGGCGAGTTCTTCCGGCGCATGGCCGGTCATGAGGATGCCGATCTGCATGGGATTTCCGCTACTTGGTTTGTTCGAAAGTTACGCTTGGGGTGAGGCAGGGACAAGGGGCGAGCGGAAAGAAGGCGCGCGCAGGCCGAATGGATGAAACAGCCGCGTGTGGCATTGGGGCAATGCTCTGACAGGCACGGGATCAAACTGAAGGCGCTTTGGCACCTGTTGCGGCGTCACCCCACGAGGGCGCTGGCGTGGCGAGCATCGGTAGAATTCGCAAGTGAGAGAGCTCAGACCGAATCCAGGTAGAGCGCCAGTATCTCCGAGCGTTCCAGATCGGCCAGTTTGCGCATTTCCTGCCGCTTGGTCATCACCATATTGCGCACCAGTTCGTCCGGGAAGATCCGTTTCACGCAGTGATCGCTCTCGAAGGCGCCGATGGCGGAGTCCCAGTCGGCGGGGATCTGGGGCAGGGCTATGTCATAGGCATTGCCGGTGATGGGAGCGACCGGGTCCACGGCGTCCTCCAGCCCGTTCACGGCCGCGCCGAGGATGGCGGCGAGGGACAGGTAGGGGTTCACATCGCCGCCGGCGACGCGATGTTCGATCCGCCGCGCCTTGGGGCTACCGCCCGGAACGCGGATCGCGGCGGTGCGGTTCTCATAGGCCCAGCAGATCCCGGTCGGTGCATGGGCGTCCGGAACCATACGTTCATAGCTCGGCCCGTGCGGGGCGAAGACCAATCCGCAGCCGGGCAGCGCCTTGAGGCAGCCGGCAATCGCATGCAACAGCGCGTCGCTGCCCCGCTCCGTGCCGTCGTCGAAGATGTTCCGGCCCTCGCCATCCACCAGTGAGAAATGCGTGTGCATGCCATTGCCGGAGGCATGAGGATAGGGTTTGGCCATGAAGGAAGCGGCAAAACCGTGCTTGCGGGCGAGACCTGTCACCAGCAGCTTGAAAAACCATGCGTCATCGGCCGCCTTGAGCGGGTCCGACTGGTGCATGAGGTTGATCTCGAACTGGCCGGGGCCGGCTTCGGAGATGGCGGAATCTGCGGGAATATCCATCGCCGCGCAGCCGTCATAGAGATCGGTAAAGAAGGCGTCCCAGATGTCGAGCGCCTTGAGCGACAGGATCTCGGAGCCGAGGCGGCGTTTCGAGGTGCCGGGCGAGGGTGGAACTTGCAGCTCGGAGCCGGAATCGTCGGCGAGGTAGAATTCCAGCTCGGTGGCGACGACGGCGGTCAGGCCGCGGGACTCGAGGCGGCGGACAACGTTGGCCAGCGCGTGGCGCGGGTCGCCGCCGAAGGGGGCGCCATCCTCGTGATAGGCGCAGAGCGGCAGGAGAGCTGCGGGCGTGGTGAGCCAGGGCATCGGCACGAAACCGCGCTCGGTGGGCTTCATGATGCCATCGGGATCGCCACTTTCGAAGACCAGCGGAGAGTTGTCGATATCCTCGCCCCACATGTCTAGATTGAGCGCCGAGAGCGGCAGGCGGACCGCACCGCCTTCTGCCTTGGACGCAAAGCGCGCCGGAATACGCTTGCCGCGCGCCTGACCGTTCAGGTCTGGAGTCGCGGCGCGGATGTTCTGGATTTGCGGGTTTTCGTCGAGCCAGCTCATGGCGCTCTCCTCAGCGGATCCATTGCGGGCGGAAACGGAAGCGCTTGCGCTGGATTTGCGGCAGGTGTCGGTTCAGCCTTTTCCCGATCCGTCCGAAGATCAGGATAATCGCAAGTGTTCCGAGAATGAAGAAACCGGCGACGATGGGGTATGGCACGAAGGGGTTGAAGGTCTTGTCGGCGAAATAACTCGCGTAGTAGAGCGCGTCGCCCATCTGCTTGCGTGCCGGAAAACCGGAGAAATAGACCAGTGTCGTGGCGTGGAAGAGGAAGATCGCCTCGTTGGTATAAGCGGGCCAGGCGAGACGCAGCATGGTCGGCCAGACGATGCGGCGGAAGCGGGGCCAGCCGGTCAAGCCATAGGCGTCGGCGGCTTCGAGGTCGCCCTTGGGGATGGAGCGCAGCGCGCCGTAGAAGATCTCGCCGGTATAGGCGGCGGTGTTGAAGATCAGCACGATGGTGGCGCCGAGCCAGGCGCGGGTCAGCCAATGCGTGCCGGCGCCGAATTCGATGCCAAGCAGGGTGAACTCGATCCCGACCTTGGGCAGCTTCACGAAGACCAGGTAGGCGAGAAAGAACTGGATGAAGAGCGGCGAGCCACGGAAGACGAAGATGAACCACTCGGCAGGTTTGCGGATCCAGCGGGACGGGGCGGCCTTGGCCATAGCAAGCGCAGTAGCGAGGAAGAAGCCGACCAGCAGGGCGAGAGCTGCGAAATAGATGTTCCAGATCAGGCCGGAGCCGATCAGGACGACCTGATCGCAGAGCGTGATATCCGATTTGGGCAGCAGCCGTTCGCCGAAGCCGAGCGAGCGGAAGGCATAGGCCTGGAAAGTGTCGCCGCAGCTCATGCTTCACGCCTCATCTGTTCGCCGGCGGCCGTGGCCTGTCCGTAGGAGAGCTTGCGGGTCATCCGTTCGATCATGATCTCGGAGACACGGGTGAAGGCGAGGTAGAAGACCAGCAGGAAGAGGAAGTAGTAGAGGCGCCAGTCGCCATGCGGGTACGCATAGACGGCGGTCTTGGAGCCGCCAAGCTCGCGCGCCCAGTAGACGATATCGCGCACACCGAGCAAGAAGAGAAGCGGTGTCGCCTTGATGAGGATCATCCAGAGATTGCCCAAGCCGGGCAGCGCATAGACCCACATCTGCGGGACGAGAATGCGCCAGAAGGTCTGTCGGTTCGACATGCCATAGGCATGAGCCGTTTCGAGCTGTGCCTTGGGGACGGCGTTCATGGCGCCGTAGAGCACGTTGGCTGCAAAGGCGCCGAAGACGATGGCGAAGGTGAAGACCGCGAGCGAAAAATTATAGGTTTCGTGGATCCATTGCGGCGCGGTGGAAAGCGGGGCCTTGGCTTGCGGGCAGACGAGGAAGTCGTTGCCCTGCCGGATCGGCTCGGACCAGTCTGGGCAGAGGGCCTGATGGCGCAGCCACTCGATGCCTTGGTCGAGCGCGATGACGAAGAAGAGAAAGAAGACGATATCCGGCACGCCGCGCACGATCGATGTGTAGAGCTTGCCGAACCAGGCGAGTGGCGGGAAATGCGAGCGCGAAGCGATCGCGCCGCCGAATCCGAAGGCGAGCGAGACCGGCGCGGTGATGGCCAGAAGCAGCAGGACCGTCAGGAAAGACTGATAGAACAGCATGTGCTTGCCGTTCGTGAGGTAGCAGGAGAGCCAGGTCAGGCCTTCAAGGGTCGAGGGATCCGAGCAAAAGGAGAAGATGGCAATCCGTCCCGCGGGCGGTTTAGGTGCGGCCCGTCTGTTCTGGGTGTCGGTGGGCCGGGGCGCGTGGACGCGCCCCGGCGGAAAGTCTTACCAGAGGCTGGAGACTTCCCATTTCTTGATCAGTTCGTTCAGCGTGCCGTCGTCCTTCATGGACTGGATTGCCGCATCGAACTTGGCTTTCAGCTCGCCATCGCTTTCACGCAGGCCCAGGCCGACGCCGCCGCCGAGGGCAACCGGGTCGCCGACGATCATCAGCTCGGAATCGGCCTTCACGGCGTCCTGCAGGAAGGAGGCATCGGCCAGAACCGCATCGGCTTCGCCGTTACGGACCGCGGCGACGGTGTCTTCCGGCACCGGGAACTCGACCAGCGTGGCGCCGCTCTCGGCGACGAAAGCCGCCTGAATGGTGCCGGTCTGGGCGGCAACGACGCCACCCGTCAGATCAACGCCCTCTTCCATGGCGACGTAGAGCGACGGATCCGGCGGCGTGTAGGGCATTGTAAAGTCGATGACTTCGTCGCGTTCGTCGGTGATCGACATGCCGGCGATGATGGTGTCGTAGTTGCCCGAGACCAGGTTCGGGATGATCGAATCCCAGTCATTGGTGACCCATTCGCAGGTCAGTTCGGCGCGCATGCACAGCTCGTCGCCCAGCTCGCGCTCGAAGCCCCCGACTTCGCCATTGTCGTCGATGAGGTTCCACGGAGGGTAGGCGCCCTCGGTGCCCATGCGGATTACATCGGCGGCCGTTGCGGCGCTGGCAGCGAGCGCAAGGGCAGCGGTGGTGAGGATCAACTTGTTCATGGATCTTCTCCCGGTTGGTGGTTGATATTGAAAGGTTATTTGTCCTGACTGTGCGACAGGAACTGCCGCAGCCGGTCGGTTTGGGGATTGCCGAAGAGTTCGGAAGGCGGGCCCTCTTCCTCGATCTTGCCCAGATGCAGAAAGACGACATGGTCGGAGACATCGGCCGCGAGCCGCATATCATGGGTCACCAGAAGCATGGTCCGGCCTTCCTGGGCCAGAGACTTGATGACCTTGACGACCTCCTGTTCCAGCTCGGGGTCCAGCGCGGAAGTCGGCTCGTCGAAGAGCAGCGCCTTGGGTTCCATTGCCAATGCGCGGGCGATGGCGGCGCGCTGTTGCTGGCCGCCGGAGAGCTGGGCGGGGTAGACATCGCATTTGTCGCCAATGCCGACCTTGGCAAGCAGTTCACGCCCCAAGGCCTCGACCTCTGCCCGGTCGCGCTTGAGCACGGTGATCGGGGCTTCCGTGACGTTTTCGAGGATCGTCATATGGGCCCAGAGGTTGAACTGCTGGAAGACCATCGACAGGTTGGTGCGGATGCGGATGAGCTGTTTGTGGTCGCCCGGGCGGCGGTGATGGCCGGCGCCATGCCAGGTGACCGGCTCGCCTTCGAAGCGGATCTCGCCCTGTTGGCTGTCTTCCAGCAGGTTGGCGCAGCGCAGGAGCGTCGATTTGCCGGAGCCCGAGGAGCCGATCAGCGAGACCACTTCACCCTTGCGCGCCACCATGTCTACGCCCTTGAGAACTTCGAGCGCCCCATAGGCCTTGTGAAGGTCATGGATTTCGATGACGGGCGGTGTGGTGTCGTTCACGGGCGCTTCCTGGCTATTTCAGTGGCAGAGTAGGGCGCAAATGCTGGGCAATTGCAACGCGGAAAGGCAATTTGACCCCTTGTTAACCCTTTCGGTCAGGCGGCAACGACCGCATATGCCTCAGGACTAGGCGGATTGGGAACGGCGAGGTAGTCGGACGGGCTGGTTTGAAGGAAGGCGCGAATCCCGAGCGCCTCTCGGGAAGCGGCGGGCAGCGCAGCGATTCCCTCGCGGATGGCGCTGCGGAGGCTGGGGAGATGCTGCGGGAACGCGGTGATCAGCGCTTGGCCAGGGGAGTGGCCGCTCATCCCGAGCGTCTTCAGCGGTTCAGCGAGATCCGTATGGGCCTGGATCAGGCGCCAGCTGATCGCGTCCAGCGCGGCAATGTCGGCCCGACCTTCCGCGATGGCGATGGCGGCGTCGCGGTGGCTGCCGGTTTCGGGGCCGACCCGGAAGCAGAGCGGCGCTTCGCACGCAGTGCCCCAGCCCGATTGCGAGTGGCGGTCGTTGAAGGCCAGCACGGCGCCGTCGAACTCTTCCAGCCGGCTGCGTGGGTCGTCTCTGCGGGCGACGAAGACCGAATTGTAATGACCGGGCGGTATGTCCGGCAGGCCGTAATCCAGTGTTCCGATCAGCGCGACCTTCTGGTGAAGCTCGACCCGGAAAGGCAGACCGCACGCCTGTCCGAACAGCAGGTCGGGGCTGTGCCATTCGGCATGGAGGTCGTCGCTACGGGTCAGGGTCTCGGGGGCATCGATCCCGGTTTCGCGGAGGCGGTCGCGGATTTCGGCCCAGAAGGCGTCGGTTTCGGCCCGGACGCCCGGGTGGTCATACATCGGGAACTGCGCGAGCATTTAGCGGCCCTTCGCCTCGACCCGTTGACGCGCCAGTGCGGAATCGCGGTCGTTGATGCCGAGCAGATTCGCCACCAGCCGGATCAGCGCATCCTCTTCCTCGTCCCGCACCCCGTCGGCCAGCACCACTGCCCAGAGCGCCTCGACCACGGCGCTGCGTTCCTCGTAGGGAACTGCGTCCTTGATCGCGCGGGTGAAGCGCACGGTGTCCGGCGCCTCGGCTTCCAACTGCTCGGCCTGACCGCGCAGATGGGCGGCCTCGAAGGGCGAAAGGTCGTAGCGGCGCATCAGGATCCGGTCGATCCGGTCCAGCTCAGCCATGGAATAGTCATTGTCGGACCGCGCGACCCGCACCAAAAGGGCGGTTAGCGCGAGGCGGGCGTCGGGGTCGGGCAATTGCTCCGGCTCCGGCGTGACGAGGCGTTTGAGAAGATCGGCAAACATCTGCAATACCTATGACATCAGACAGGCCGCGCCAATAGCTCAGCCTTGGAAAGGGTCGGCCTGTTCAGCGGCCTTGCGGGCGCGGTCGATGGCCTCGGCATCCAGGCCGAGCCGCTCGCTCGCCCGCGCCAGATACGCCCCTTCCGCGGCTTGTTCCACCCCGTCGGACAGGGCAACGCGCCACATCGCCACCAGCACGGCCTCGCGATGCGCGCGATCGAGCCGCTCCCGAACGAGAGTTGCAAAGCGCCCATCCTCGGGCGCCTGCGCTTCAAGCTTCTCCGCCCCGGCGCGCAATTGCGCGGCCTCGACGGGGTTGAGACCGTAGGTTTTCGCGAGAATGCGGTCGATCCGGCGGATCTCCTCGACAGCGTAGAGACCGTCAGTCTTGGCGGTGCGGACCAACAGGCCGGCCAAGGCATGACGGCCGTCGAGCTCCGGCAGCGGTGCGGGATCGGGGTGGAAAAGGCGGTTGAGCAGGTCAGTGAACATGCCTCAGCTATGCCGCCCCGAGGAGCGCGTATCAAGACCGGAAATTGGAACGCAGCGAGCGTTTTTCAGACACTGTGGCCTTCGACGATCACCAGGTCGCCATCGGCGATCGGATCACGGATTGCCTTGGCCGCCTGGTGCTCGGGATCGTCATAGCAGGCAAGCGCATCGGCGAAGGTCGGGAATTCGATCACCACCGTGCGCGGATGCAACTCGCCTTCGCGAACATCAAACTGTCCGGCCCGGACGAGGAATCGCGCCCCGTAGCGGGCAAATGGCCTAGCGGCGGCCTCTTTGTATTCCTCGAAGACCCGCTGATCCTTCACGTCGACATGCGCGACCCAGTAGCCTTTTTGCATGGTCATCTCCTCCGATGGAGCGCTGTCGGAAACGCCTGATGCAGAATGGAATTCCCGCAACGCCTTGACCTGACGCTAGCCCAGCAGGGGCGGCTTGGCAAAGATGATATCGTCTATGGCGATGCCGCCGGGGTCGGTGTTGACGATCACAAGCCCGGCGATCCCATCTCCGCCGCCGATATGGCGGTAGCCGAAAGCGGAAATGCCCGGGCCGGGCGTCTGCTCAAGGCGCGCAAGGAGCGCGCCGTTGCGGGCAAAGAAGGAGACTTCCAGCTGGCCCTCGGGGGCCGGGCGCGCGCCGAGCGGGTCGGGATAATCGGTATGGATTCGGAAGCCCAGGGCGGTCTGGTCGTGGTCGAAAAGGAGCGCCACTGCGCCCTCGCCGCGCGCCTCCAGCGCCGGGAAGCCGGTGGCGCCGAGCGGGAAGAGCGCGTTGGAGCCGAAGCCCCGATGAAAGGCGATGGAGAGATTGCGGCCCGGTTCCCCACTGGCGATGCTCAACCAGCCTGCCGGAGCGGGATCGGTGAGCCGGTCATGTCCCGCCGCGTCCGCCGTTATCTGTTGGCCGGCGAAATGCTCGCCCAGCCAGGCGCCACGCGCATAGAAACGGTTGTCGAGGTTGAAACCCGGCTCCGGGCGTTGCGGCAGGCGCTCGAAATCGATGACCTCGGACAATTCACGGGCAAGCTGGTCATAATCTGCGGGGTGAACAGGTTCTCCAAACGTGGCGCTGGCGCTCAGGCAGAGGCCAAGGCACGCGCCGCGCAGGCTCATGCGCCGGAAGACGGTGGCAGGATCGTCCCCTGTGAGACCTCCACCGCAGCGCCAGAGATCCGGACCTCGGTCAGGGCGCTGCCGGAGACTGAAACCTGTAGCCCGACATGGCTCTCCCGACCCATCTCCACGCCTTGAACCAGCCGCCAGTCGCTCGTCCCATCCGGCAGCGCGCCGGATGCCAGCAATTGCGCGGCGAGGATCGCCGAGGCCGATCCGGTGGCTGGATCTTCCGGGATGCCTGCTGTGGGCGAGAACATTCGGGCCCGAAAGCCTGCCTCCCCGTCCGGGGTGTAGAGGTAGGCCGAATCCACGGTGCCGGCCGCCATCAGAGCGGACCAATGTGGCTCGATCGGGCGCGCGGATGCCAATGCGTCGAGATCGGCCACGGGCGCGTAGAGAAAGGCCGGTCCGCCAGCAAAGAGGCCGGGACGGTGCGCGCCGAAACCGATCTCGCTTTCTGGCAGCCCGAGCGCCTTAGCGAGGAGGCCGGTCGGAGCATCGCCGGCATGGGGATGAGGCCGGACCGGGGCGCGGAAACTGCCGGAAATCCTGCCGTTCCGCCGCGAGATCTGCACCGGGACGAGCCCTGCCTCTTCTTCGAGCACGAGGTCATCGTCGAAATCGCGGGGTCCGTTGCGCATCCATGCCAGAAGCGCGGCGCAGCCCAGTGTCGGGTGGCCGGCGAAGGGGATCTCGGCGGTGGGAAAGAAGATGCGGACGCGGGCGGTGTGGCCCGGGTCGCGCGGGGGCATGACGAAGATCGTCTCGGAGAGATTGAACTCGCGCGCGATGGTTTGCATTTGTGCCGTCTCGAGCCCGCCCGCCTCAAGAACCACGGCAAGTGGATTGCCGAGATAGGGCCGGTCGGTGAAGACGTCGAGCGTGTGAAAGGGCAGGCTGTGCATTTTGCATTTCCGAATGGTTCCGATCCCGCACAGTCTTGCCGGATTGGCGCTACGGGTAAAGCCGGTGGCGGCAGCGCAGCAGCCTCTCGGGTCGGCGTCGCGCCGGACTGTCAGTCCGGCGGCGGCGCGATGGAATCCCGTTCCACCAGTTCGCATTCGAGCTTCACAAGCGCGCCGGCATCCTCGGGTTGGCCATCACCGCGCATGATCCGTTCCATCGCCCAGCGACCCATGGCCCGGCTGGGCAGGATCAGCGATGTCAGCGGCGGCGAAAGGTGGCGGGCGATTTCCTCGTCGTCGTAGCCCACGACCGAGATCTCCTCTGGGATTCGCTTGCCCATCTCCTTGAGCGCCTCGAAACAGCCGACCGCCATCCGGTCGTTCTGGCAGAAAATCGCAGTCGGCGGTTGCTCCAGTGACATGAGCTGTTGCGTGCCGCGATAGCCGGCGGACGCCGACCAGTCGCCCTCGGCCACCAGCTCCGGGGCGAAGGGAATATCAGCCGTGGCCAATGCGTTGCGATAACCTTGCAGGCGGTCCCGCGTGGCTTCCATGAAGTTTTCGCCGGTGATCGTCCCGACGCGCCGATGCCCTGCTGCCAGGAGCGCAGCGGTCGCCCGATGCCCCCCGGCGATTTCGCCGGGCACCACGGCCGGACGTTCGCCGTCGGCGGTGTAGCAGTTGAGCAGCACCACCGGAGTCGTTGTCTCGACCAGCGCGTTCGGCAGGGTGACTTCGCGGGTGAAGATGCAGGCATAGATTATCGCCTGCACGCCCATCTCGATGAACATCTCAAGGGTACGCGGCTCCAGCATCGGGTCGCCATCTGTCTCGGCGACAACAACGATGGCGCCGAGATTGCGGGCGATCTGTCGTACGCCGTCCAGCGCGACGATGCCTTCCGGGCTGGTCGAGATCTTGTCGATCACGAAGGCGATCGTGCCCTCGTTGCGCGCCCGGTTCCGGTTCAGCCCGGGAAGGCTCGCCGGGCGGTAGCCAAGCTCGCGCGCCACCTCGAGCACGCGCCGCCGCGTCGGTTCCGAGATCTTCACCGATGTATTGGCGTTCAGGACGAAGGAAACAGTGGATTGCGAACAACCGGCCAGTCGGGCGATGTCCTGCATGGTGACGCGCTGTTTTCCAGAGATCTTGCCAAGGCCTGATCCCTTCTTGCGTGTCGGAGTTTTCGAGTCTTCGGACATTCGCGTCACCTTAGTCCCATCTGGGCCAAGCGCAAGCAGCCGGGCTAATAGTTATTTCCATTGCGCGCACCTTGATTGGTTCTCCGTCAATCGTTCGGCTCGCCGAAAACGCTCGCAATTTGAAATGGATTTTGCCCGTCTGCCCGGCATTGGTTTCGCCTTTGTTTACGCCCTTCGCAGCAGGATGTGCCGGACAATCAGGACGATTCAGGAGCGGAATTATGGTGACGAGAATCGCGGGGGCCGCGCTGGCAGTCTTGTTGAGCGTGTTCGCCTTGGCCGCGCCGGCAGAGGTGCTGGTGCTTGGAAGCCTAAATGACAATGTGCGCAAACATGTGAAGCGCTTCACACCGCTTTCGGAATACCTCCAGCAGGAACTTGCGGAGGTCGGCGTCACCGAGGTTCTGATCTCCGTGCTTCCCTCCTCCGCGGCAATGGAGGCGGCGTTGGCGGAAGGGCAGGTCGATCTCTATTTCGACAGCCCGGTCGTGGCGGCAAAGGTCGCCCGCAACAGTGGGGCGGTTCCCTTCCTGCGGCGCTGGAAACGCGGGGTCGGAACCTACCATTCGGTTATCGTCGTCCCGACGAACAGCGAGATCCAGTCCCTGCAGGATCTGGTGGGCCGCAAGATCGGTTTCCAGGACCCGGATTCGACCTCGGGGTTCCTGTTGCCCATGGGACTCATCCTGGCACAGCAACTCCCGGCGAAGGAAATCCCGGGCTATCAGGCGCCTGCACCGGAAGATGCCATCGGCTATCTCTTCAGCAAGGATGACAAGAACTCGATTCTTTGGTTGTCGCGGGGCTGGATCGATGCCGCGGCGACGGATCCGAACGGTTTCAGCAAGCTTGATGCGGCCTTCCCTGGGGAATATCGCGTCGTCGCACGCAGCATCGAGGTTCCGCGCCAGACCGTTATCCGGACCGCGAGCATGGATCCGACGCTCGTGGTGGCTTTGAGAAACCTGTTCGTGGAACTGGACAAGACGGAAGACGGCAAGGCAGTACTCAAGAAGTTCCACAAGACCTCGCAATTCGACGAGTTCCCGGACGGGGTGGAGGCAACCTTCGCGCCGATCTACGAATTGCTGGATGAGCTTGCTGCCGAGGGTGTGCTGGGAAGCTGATGCACATGCTTGCGGTCGTCAATGCGCTTGGAGATGGTGTCCGGCTGGCGAAGTCCGGGCTCGGGAGACGTTTGTCTTTCGTCTTTGGCGCATTGATTTCCGCGATCGTGGTTGCCGTCATTCTCATAAACGTCCAGACGCAACTGCAACTGGTGCATGAGCGCCAGGAGTTGCGCCTGTTCCATCTGATCGACATAGCGACCGAAGTCTCGCTGCCTTACCTGATCGAAGGGCGCGCTGCCGAGTTGGATATCATCTTCGAGGAACTGCGTGGCCAGCCCGATGTCATGGATATTTTCATCGTGGATCAACACGGCATCATGGTCGTCGAAAGCGAAGAGGATGACGAACTCGAATTCTTGAAGGTCGCCGATGACGCGCTTGCCCACGAGGCTGCGGAGACTGGCGAAATTCTGAGACAGGAGTTGGAACGAAAACAGCAGATCGCCAAGCCCTTGCTGATCGGTACCGTGAATTACGGGACGCTGCGCCTCGATTTCGATCCAGAGGGATTCCAGTCGGAGATCGTCAAGGTCTGGGCGACGAATTTGCTGGCTGGCATCCTCTTCGTCCTGGTTGGCCTCTTCACATCGAACATCGTCTCGGCCCGGCTGGTCCGGCCATTGAATCGGTTGACCCGCGCCACGGAGCGCGCCGCCGGCGGCGATCTGGATCAGACGATTTCCGTCAGGACGAACGACGAGATCGAGAGTCTCGCAACCTCTTTCAACACGATGTTGATCGCGCTGCGAAGTTCAATTCAGGAAATTCACGAGGTTGCGTACAAGGACAAGCTCACTGGCGTTCCCAACCGGGCATGGCTGAGTCACCAACTTGAGCAGATTGCGATCGAGGCGTCCTCGCGCCAGGAGGCGTTCTCCGTGCTCTTCCTCGACCTCGACGACTTCAAGTCTGTGAACGACAATCATGGGCATCACGTTGGCGACCTTCTTCTCGTTTTGTTTGCCGAGAGATTGCGCAATTGCATCTTCGATACCGGACTTGTCATGCTCAATGTCGGGTCGGCGCGCAATGGATCGAGCTATCGTTTCGACAGCGACGCCGTCGTGGCGCGGCTTGGCGGGGATGAGTTCACAATCGTGGTGCCGACGTCACTGTGTCACGAACTCCTGGAGCGGATTATCGAGGTGATGCAAGCGCCGCTGTTGGTTGAAGGCCTTACATTGCGCACAACGACAAGTATCGGCGTGGCCAGTTTTCCCGAACATGCGCCCAGCTTCGAACTGCTGCTCAAACATGCCGATGTCGCGATGTACCAGGCGAAGCGCGCTGGACGGAACACTTTCGCTTTCTACGATGGTGATCAGCATAAGCTTGCCCTCGAAAGACAGGAACTCGCCGCCGATATCCGTGACGCAATCGAGAAAGATCAGTTTGTCATTTTCCTCCAACCACAATTCTTCATCGCGAATGGCAGGGTCTCGGGGGCGGAAGCGCTGGTGCGCTGGAATCATCCTGTCCGGGGCATCTTGCGCCCGGACACATTCCTGCCGCTGGCGGCCGGGGCTGGTCTTCTGCCCGAGATCGGACGTCTGGTGGTGCGCAAGACGCTGGCTGCTGCGATGAGCATTCTTCCCGAGGTGGATATTCCCCTGACATTCGCAATGAATCTCTCCGTGGACGAACTTGCGGATGAGAAGTTCGTAGAAGATTTGCTCTGGCGGATTGATGCGGCCAATCTTCCGGCCGGGACTGTCGAACTCGAGATCACCGAGAACACGGCCATGTCGGATGCCTCCGCGATTTCGCATCGTCTCGAAAGACTGCGCCTCGCCGGGACCCGCCTGGCCATCGACGACTTTGGTGTCGGGTACTCAAATCTCGGTCGTCTCAAGGGGTTGGCCTTCGACACTTTGAAGCTCGACCGCAGCTTGTTGCAGGATGTGGGCGAAGATGAGGATGCGGAGAGCCTGATGGCAACGATTCTTGCCATGGCGCAGGTTATGAAAGCGGATGTCGTGGCCGAAGGCATCGAGACGGAAAAGCAGCTTTCGGTCCTGGAAAAATACCAGTGCCGATACTTCCAAGGTTATCTTGGGGCACATCCAATGCCTATCGATCACTTCAGTGCCTGGCTTAAGCAGCATCTCGCGGAAAAGCAGCAGGAAGAGGCCTGTTGAGCCTGCTGTGATGCGGCCTTTCGTCGGAAGGCATTCAATCCCGCCGCGCTTCGCGATAGAAAAAGGCAACCGGGAGGCCAGCTTCGGCCGTACCCGGAAGCTTGGGATCGAAAACGGAACGGATGGACATGCCGGAGACATTGAGGAAGATCGCCTGCTTTGGCGAGGCGATGATCGAGCTCTCGCTCGGAGCCGGAGAAGGCGAAGCACGGGTCGGATATGCCGGCGATACGCTGAACACCGCGATCTATCTGCGACGTCTGCTGCCAACGGATTTCGACGTTGAGTTCGTATCGGCCGTGGGGGTGGATCCTCTTTCGGATCGGATGCTGGAATTCATCAGCGATGAACAAGTCGGCGTGGCCCATATGCGGCGCCATCCCGAACGCATTCCCGGCCTCTACGCTATCACGACAGACGAGGCCGGCGAGCGGAGCTTTACCTATTGGCGCGATTCTTCCGCCGCGCGAACGCTCTTTGCCGACGATGGCGGAGAGACTTTCGCCGCCTTGTCCGAGTTCGATCTCGTGTACTACTCCGCCATCACCCTGGCCATCCTGAGCCCGGCCCAGCGGACAGCCCTGTTCGACTGGATCGACGGCTATCGGACCGCAGGCGGAAAGGTTGCCTTCGACTCCAACTACCGCCCCAAGCTCTGGGAAGATGTCGCGACCGCTCGGCGGGATGTGGAGACAGCTTGGCGCAAATGCGATGTCGCCTTCCCGTCGGTCGATGACGAAATGGAGCTTTTCGGCGACGCGGACGCGGATGCCGTGATGCGCCGTCTTGAAGGCTATGGCGTTCCATTTGGCGCTCTCAAACGCGGTGGTGAAGGTCCGTTGCCGATCGGCGCGACACTGCCGGAGGCGCTGAGCTATCGGATGGTCGCGAAGGTTGTCGACACGACGGCGGCCGGGGACAGTTTCGTCGGTGGTTTCTTGTCGCAATATGCTCAGGGCGCGGATATCGGCGCTGCACTGATGGCTGGCCATGATTGCGCGGCGCGGGTCATCACCTGCCCGGGCGCCATCGTCCCGAAAGAGATCTGGAACGCGGAAGGCTGAGCCTGCCGCGCCCGCCCGACTTCGGTCGGGCGGTCACGTCTGGGCGAAATAGTCGGGGTTCTCGGCCCGGATTCGGTCAATCTCGCTATCGAGTCGAGCGAGATGCGCGCGCATCGCCGACTCGGCGAGATCCTTGTCCCGCGCCACGACGGCGTCGAACAGCACCTTGTGTTCGTCCAGTGTCTGCTCCTGGTTGAAGGAGAGGGACAACAGCCGTACCCGATCGAGATGCGCCTTGCTCTGTTGGATGATCTGCCAGGCGAAGGGGTGGTTCGACATCAGGCAGAGCGCCTCGTGGAAGGCGTCATCGAGATGATGGAAGGCTTTGCGGTCATCTGCCTGGACGGCCAGTTCCTGTTCCGCGAGGTTGCGTTTGAGCTGCCGTTTCCATTGCGTGGTCAGACTCTCGCAGGCGACGCGCACGATTTCCACTTCCAGCGCCGTGCGGACAAAGCGCGCCTGAGCCACGGCTTCCGACGAGATCAGGCAAACCCGCGTGGCTCTCTGAGGCCGGATCTCCAGGAAACCGAGTTGGGCCAGGCGAAAGAACGCATCGCGGACGGGTTGGCGGGAGACGCCGAGCGCCTTGGCGACCTCGACCTCGGACAGGCGAGCGCCGGGTGGAAGCGTCAGCCAGACGATCTGTTTGTGCAGCTCGGAAAATGCCTGATCGGCCACGCTGGGGCGTGCAATCGGATCGAGGCTGCGCAGGGCTGGTGGGTCTGACATGGGTTCGCCAACTTGACTTCATTTTTCTACTAGCATACCAGTCGGCCAGTTGCCAATGGCCGACTGGCCGACAGGTCCGCGAGGAGGCGGGTGTTGCATGGCTCTTCTTGACCCTGATCGACTTTTCCCGATGGAACCGCAGGCTCGGGGACTGGCGCGCGCGCTTTATCAGACCGTTGCCGAGCTGCCGATCGTAAGCCCGCACGGGCACACGGATCCGCGCTGGTATGCCGAAAATGAAGCCTTTCCGGACCCTGCGCAGCTCTTCGTGACGCCAGATCACTACGTGTTTCGGATGCTGTTTTCGCAAGGCGTGAATCTGGAAGATCTCGGTGTTCCCCTCGCCGACGGTACGCGCGTCGAGACGGATGGACGCAAGATCTGGCGTCTATTTGCCGCGCATTACCACCTGTTCCGGGGCACCCCGTCGCGACTCTGGCTGGACCAGTCCTTCCACGATGTGTTCGGGCTGGAGAAGCGGCTGTCGCCTGAGACGGCGGACGAGTTCTACGATCACATCGATGATTGCCTGAAACGTCCGGAGTTCCGGCCGCGCGCTCTGTTCGAGCGGTTCGGCATCGAGGCGATTGCCACGACCGAGAGCCCGCTGGACGATCTGCGCTGGCACCGGATGATCCGTGAGAGCGGTTGGTCGGGCCGGGTCGTGACTGCCTATCGTCCCGATCCGGTCATCGATCCGGAGTTTGAGGGCTTCGCAGCGAATATCGAGAAATTCGGCGAGATGGCCGGTACAGATGCCACAAATTGGGACGGCTACCTGGATGCGCATCGCAACCGCCGCGCCTATTTCAAGGATTTCGGTGCCACGTCCTCCGATCATGGCCACCCCACCGCGCGGACCGAGAACCTGCCCCGCGCCGAGGCGGAGGCGTTGTTCCAGAAGGCGTTGAAGGGCGCTTGTACGGCCGAAGAGGCCGATGCGTTCCGCGGCCATATGTTGACCGAGATGGCACGGATGAGCCTGGAGGACGGGCTGGTCATGCAGATCCATCCCGGATCCTTCCGCAACCATTCGGGGTCGGTCATGGGCCGCTTCGGTCGCGATAAGGGGTTCGATATCCCGTCGCGCACCGATTATGTCCGCGCGCTCAAGCCGCTGCTGGACGCGGTCGGGCTGGAGCCGGGCCTGTCGATCATCCTTTTCACGCTGGACGAGACCGCTCATGGGCGCGAACTGGCACCGTTGGCCGGGGCCTATCCCTCGCTCAAGCTTGGCCCGGCCTGGTGGTTCTTTGACAGTGCCGAAGGCATGCGCCGTTACCGGGAGATGACCACCGAGACCGCCGGGTTCTATAACACGGTCGGGTTCAACGATGACACACGGGCCTTCTGCTCGATCCCGGCACGTCACGATGTCGCCCGTCGGGTCGATTGCGCGTATCTCGCAACGCTCTGTGCCACCGGCAGGCTGGCAGAGGACGAGGCATACGAGGTCGCGCAGGATCTCAGCTACCGTCTCGTGAAGAAAGCCTACCGTCTCTGACGCGGGGCAATCGGATCGCGGCCGAGTTCCATGCCCGAGCCGTCCCAAGCCCGGGCGCGGCGCCGGTCGGGTCCGGACGTGGCTGCGTCCCCCGTGATGTCGGGTGGTTTCCCGAAAGCCTCACGCCGTTCGCGCCGTAATTCACCGAAAGGACTTGAAATGTTAACCGTCGAGACCCGCTATGCCATCGATCCTGAAACTGCGAAGGGGATGGATACCGCGGCGTTGCGCAAGAACTTCCACGCCGGCGCGCTTTTTGCCGAAGGCGAAATCCGACTCATCTACACCCATTATGACCGCTTGATCCTCGGGGGCGTCGTGCCATCGGGGGGCGAATTGGTGCTCGACAGCGTCGAGGCCACGGGAACAGCCTCCTTCCTGGACCGCCGCGAAATGGGCATCCTGAATATCGGTGAGACGGGTAAGGTCTCCGCTGGCGGCGAGAGTTGGGACGTGCAGAAGGGGGAGATCCTCTATCTGCCGATGGGCTCCGGCCCGGTGAGCTTCTCAGGCCCGGGACGTTTCTACGTTACCTCGGCGCCCGCGCATCGCGCGACCAAACCGGTTCTGGTTACGCCCGAGATGGCAAACCGGTTGGAGCTTGGCTCGCAGGCCGGGATCAACCGCCGGTCGCTGTTGCAGTTCATCCACCCGGATATCGTCGATCTCAACCAACTCGTCATGGGCTACACGATTGTTCATGAAGGCTCGGCATGGAACACGATGCCGGCCCACACACATGATCGCCGGATGGAGGCGTATCTCTATTTCGACATGGATTCCGAGCATCGGGTCTTCCACATGATGGGGGAAGGCCAGGAGACGCGGCACCTGGTAATGGCAGCGGAAGAAGCCGTGATTTCGCCGCCCTGGTCGATCCATTCCGGGGCTGGAACGTCGAATTACAGCTTCTGCTGGGTGATGGCGGGCGACAATGTCGATTTCACCGATATGGACATGATCGCGATCGGCGACATGAAATAGTCGCGCTCGCCGCATTGCGCGGCGCGCGGTCCTTCGGTGGCGGGGGCTCCGCCCCCGGCGCTCTTCTAGCGCTCCCCCGGGGTCGGGCCGGATCGGGCGGATTATTCGATGGTTTTGGCTTTGTAACCGGCCTCGAGCAGGATGGTCGTGATCGACTCGGGCGAGAGGGAGCATTCGACGGTGACGGTGCGGGAGTCGATATCGCAGGCGACCTTCGCGCCGGATTCCGCTTCCAGAATCGCCTTCTCGATGGCCGCCGTGCAGTGACCGCAGCTCATGTCGGGGACGTTGAATTTCATCGGGCTTCTCCTTCTTACCCCGGTTTGACCGTTCCCCTGCGGTAAGGTCAAGTGCAATGCCCGCGGCCTCTTGACCTTCCAGTAGATGGAAGCCTTATGTCGACGCCATAGCCTACAAGGTGAGTCCCCATGAGCACATCTGATACCCTCTTTCTCAACATTGACGGCATGGCCTGTGCGGCCTGTTCGGGCCGGGTCGAACGGGCCTTGAAGGCGATGCCGGGCGTGGCCGAGGCGTCGGTCAACCTCGCGGGCGAGAGCGCCAAGGTGCGTTTCGAGGCGGAAGCTGATGCAGGCGATCTCGTCGCGACCTTGGACATGGCGGGGTATCCAGCACGGGTTCGGGAGGCCGTCTTCAGTGTTGAGGGCATGTCCTGCGCGGCCTGCGTGGGGCGGGTCGAACGGATTCTCAAGCGCGATCCGGGTGTGCTGGACGCGTCGGTCAACCTGGCCGACGAGACGGCGCGCGTGCGCTTTCTGGAGCGTCAGACCACGGAGGCGGAACTGGCGCAGGCGATGACGGCGGCGGGCTACCCGGCCGCGATGCCGGATGCGGAGATGCCGGATAGCGGCGCGCGCAAGCAGGCCGAAGCGGATGCCTTGCGGCGCGATATGTTTCTGGCGTTGGCCCTCGCGCTGCCGGTCTTCGTGCTGGAGATGGGAGGCCACCTGTTCCCACCTTTCCACCACTGGGTCGCGGCGACCATCGGTCAACAGGCCAGCTGGATCATCCAGATGGTGCTGACAACGCTTGTGTTGGTGGGTCCTGGACGGCGCTTCTATCAAAGAGGCATTCCTGCATTGCTGCGCGGTGCACCGGACATGAACAGTCTCGTCGCGGTTGGCACATTGGCAGCGTACGGGTTCTCGGTCGTTGCGACCTTGGCGCCGGGGCTGCTGCCGGAAGAAACGCGGGCGGTCTATTTCGAGGCGGCGGCGGTGATCGTGGTGCTGATCCTGCTGGGGCGGTCGCTGGAGGCGGGAGCCAAAGGTCGGACGAGCGAGGCGATCCGACATCTTGTCGGGCTACGCCCCAGCGAGGCGACGCTGTTGCGCGATGGCACGCCGGTCACCGTGACGGTCGAGGCGATCCAGCCGGGAGACACTGTCCTTCTGCGGCCTGGCGAACGTGTGGCGGTCGATGGCGAGGTGCTGGAGGGCGAGAGCCATATCGACGAGTCGATGCTGACGGGTGAGCCGCTGCCAGTGCCCAAGGGCGTTGGCGACGCGGTGGTCGGCGGCACGGTCAACGGCACTGGCGCGCTGCAGGTCCGGACGACACGGGTCGGCGCGCAGACGGTACTGGCGCAGATCGTGCGCATGGTCGAGCAGGCGCAGGCGGCCAAGCTGCCGATCCAGGGGCTGGTCGACAGGATCACGTTCTGGTTCGTGCCCGTGGTGATGGCGATCGCGGCGGTGACGGTCGGGGTCTGGTTGGCCTTCGGGCCAGAACCGGTGCTTGGCTATGCGTTGACGGCGGGCGTTGCAGTGCTGATCATCGCCTGCCCCTGCGCGATGGGTCTGGCGACGCCGACCTCGATCATGGTCGGCACGGGCCGGGCGGCCGAGCTTGGTGTTTTGTTCCGGCGGGGGGATGCATTGCAGGCGCTGCAGGCGGCACGCGTGGTCGCCTTCGACAAGACCGGGACCCTGACCGAGGGCAAGCCGAGCCTTGCGGCGGTGGCAGTTGCACCGGGCTGGTCACGCGAGGCGGTGCTGCGGCTTGCGGCGGCGGTTGAACAGTTCTCGGAACATCCGCTGGCGCGGACGATTGTCGAGGCGGGGCCGGAGGCGTTGCCTGAGGTTTCGGGGTTCACAGGGGTCACCGGGCTGGGCGTGCGAGGCGAGGTCGAGGGCCACATGGTGATCGTCGGCTCGCCGCGGCTCATGGAGCAGGAGGGACGGCGCGCCGGGCCCCTCAACGCGGATTCCGCGATCTATGCGAGCAAGGGGCAGAGCGTGATCCATGTCGCCATCGACCGGCGCGTGGTCGGGGTCCTAGCGATTGCGGACCGGGTCAAGCCGGGCGCGGCGGCGGCGGTGGCCGCGCTGAAGGCGCAGGGGGTCGAGGTGGCGATGATCACCGGCGACAGCCGTGCTTCGGCCGATGCGATTGCGGGCGCGCTGGGGATCGAGACGGTGGTCAGCGAGGTGTTGCCGGAGGGCAAGGTCGCCGCGCTGGATGATCTGTGCAAGGGCGGTCGAACACTGGCCTTTGTCGGGGACGGGATCAACGATGCGCCGGCACTGGCGCGGGCAGATGTCGGTATTGCGCTGGGGACGGGGACGGATGTTGCCATCGAGAGCGCCGATGTGGTGCTGATGAATGGCGACCCGCGCGGCGTGGTCAACGCGCTCGATCTCTCGGCGCGGACGATGCGCAATATCCGGCAGAACCTGTTCTGGGCCTTTGGCTACAACACGGCATTGATCCCGGTTGCTGCCGGTGTTCTCTATCCGGCCTTCGGCCTGTTGCTCTCGCCAATGCTCGGCGCGGGCGCGATGGCGGCCTCGTCGGTGCTGGTGGTGAGCAATGCGCTGCGCCTGCGGCGGGTTGAGCCGGCCCTGTCGCTGGAGGCGTTGGAATGAATATCGGGGATGTTGCGCGGCGCACCGGTTTGCCGGCCAAGACGATCCGGTACTACGAGGAGATCGGCCTGATCTCGCCGCTACGGGACGAAAACGGATATCGACGGTTTCGGGAGAGCGATATGCACCGGCTCGCGTTTCTCGGGCGCGCGCGCTCGCTCGGGTTCTCGATCGAGGACTGTCGGGGATTGCTGGAGCTCTATGGCGACCGGCAGCGGGCCAGCGCGGATGTAAAGCGAATCGCGCGGGGGCATCTTGCCCGGATCGACGAGAAGCTCGCGGAGTTGACAGCCATGCGGCAGGCCCTTGCCCATTTGGTCAGTTGTTGCGCAGGGGACAGTCGCCCAGATTGTCCCATCCTCGACGACCTCGCAGGAGTGGGCGCCGCTGGATCTGACGACGACCGCCAATAGCCTGCGCCACTTCAGATCAACGAATTGCCGCAATCTGCATAGGCGAGTTGTGAATTTGACAGAGGTCAAAGAAGTGTTTCTGTCGGATAGATAACGAAAGTGAAGTGTTTTAGTCGGAAATCCCGAAAGGGGAGCGGCGAGGAGCACAGGAAATCACAGCTTTCGGAGCCCCGAATGAGTCTTGAAGGCCTGCCTCTGGCACTGACCTCGATCGGCGAACAGGTCGAGGTGACGGCAATTGCCGGTGGACGGGCCGTGCAGAAGCGCCTTGGCGATCTCGGCGTGATGGCGGGCAAGACACTCCGGGTTGTCCAGAAAGCGGGTTGCGGCCGGATGGTGGTCGCAGTGGACGGGGCCCGATTTGCCCTTGGCGAGGGCGTGGCCCAGAAAATCCTGGTGACGCCGTCGAGGGAACAAGGAGACGCGCGAAATGACTGTAAAGCTCAAGGACCTTGCCGTCGGAGACCGTGCCGTCGTGGTTGGTTTCGATAGCGGAGACAAGGGCTACCGGCAGAAACTCCAGTCGATGGGGGTGATCCCCGGCGCGGAATTCCACGTGCTGCGTGTGGCGCCGCTGGGCGATCCGGTGGAGATCGAGTTGAAGGGCTTTGCGCTGAGTTTGCGCAAGGGCGAGGCGGATGCGTTCAACGTGCGGAAACTCTCCTGATGGCCGATCTGACCATGGCGATTGCCGGCAATCCAAATTGCGGCAAAACCACGCTTTTCAACGCGCTGACCGGTGCGAACCAGTATGTCGGAAACTGGCCGGGCGTGACCGTCGAAAAGAAGGTTGGGCGCTTCGTCCATGCCGGTACCTCGGTGGATCTCGTGGACCTGCCCGGGGTCTACTCGCTCTCGGTCGCTGGCGGCAGCACCTCGCTTGATGAGCGGCTGGCACGCGACTACCTCGTTTCAGAAAAGCCCGATCTCGTCATCAACGTGCTGGACGCCTCCAACCTGGAGCGCAATCTCTACCTGACGGTGCAGCTCCTGGAAATGGGCGTCCCGATGATCGTCGCGCTCAACATGATGGATGTGGCGCGCGGGCGCTGTATCGAGGTCGATGCCGAACGGCTCTCGCGCCATCTCGGTTGTCCGGTAATTCCGCTGGTTGCCTCGTCGCAGCAGGGTATTGCGGCGCTGCTGGATGGCGCGTTGGCCGCCGCGCGGGCGGGGAGGCCGCCGCGGGGCGATGTCGAGTTTGACGAGACACTTGAGGCGAGCATCACTCGGCTAATGACGGCGACGCAGGACTCCATCGAGAATGCGGATCCGCGCTGGCTGGCCATCAAGCACCTTGAAGGCGACGAACTCTGTCCCGGCATGACCGACCTGACGCTGATGAGCGCGGTTCGGACAGAGCGTGACGCGCTGCAGGCCGAGCTTGGCATGGATGCCGACACCGCGATTGCCTGCGGACGCTACGATTTCGTCACCCGCGTCGCGCGGGACAGCATGTGCCGGACCACCGAGCTCAACCGGACCATGTCCGACCGGCTCGACCGCATCGTGCTCTACCGTCCGCTTGGCATCCCGCTCTTTCTCTTCGTCATGTACCTGATGTTCATGGTCACCATTAACATCGGCGGTGCCTTCATAGATTTTTTTGACATCCTCGCCGGCACGCTCTTCGTCGATGCTCCGGCGGCGCTGTTCTCTGCCATCGGGATGCCGGAGTGGCTGAACACGCTGCTCTCCACCGGCATTGGCGGCGGCATCCAGACCGTGGCGACCTTCATCCCGATTGTCGCGGTCCTCTTCCTCTTCCTCTCGGCGCTGGAAGATTCGGGCTACATGGCGCGGGCGGCCTTCGTGATGGACCGTTTCATGCGGTTTCTCGGATTGCCGGGCAAGAGTTTCGTGCCGCTGATCGTCGGCTTCGGCTGCAATGTCCCGGCGATCATGGCGACGCGGACGCTGGAAAATCAGCGCGACCGGACCATGACGATCATGATGGCGCCCTTCATGTCCTGCGGCGCGCGGCTGCCCGTCTATGCCCTCTTTGCGGCGGCTTTTTTCCCCAGCGGCGGGCAGAACCTCGTTTTTGCGCTCTACCTGATCGGACTCGCGGCCGCCGTGGCCACCGGGTTGCTGCTCAAGACAACGTTGCTGAAAGGCGAGGCCGCGCCCTTCGTGATGGAGCTGCCGCCCTATCACCTGCCGACCCTGCGCGGGCTCGGCCTGCGCAGCTGGGATCGGCTCAAGACATTCATCGTTGATGCCGGCCGTGTGATTGTTGCGATGGTGCTGGTGCTGGCCTTTCTCAATTCCTGGGGTACGGATGGCAGCTTCGGCAACGAGGATACGGACAGCTCCGTGCTCTCCGAGATCGGCCGCACCCTGACGCCAGCCTTCGGGCCAATGGGCATCACGGAGGATAACTGGCCGGCCACAGTCGGCGTCTTCACCGGCATTCTCGCCAAGGAAGCCGTGGTCGGCACGCTGAACACGCTCTACGAGGGGCTCTCTGAAGACGGCGTTGGCGACGACGAAGAGTTTTCCTTCACGGGGGGGGTCTCAGACGCCTTTGCGAGCATCGGCCCGAACCTGAGGGACGCGTTCGGCCTCGCGACCGATCCGCTTGGGCTCGATGTCGGAACGGTGGATGACCCCGGGCTTGCCGCGGCGGAGCAGGAGGTTGCCGTCGGCACGTTTGGCACGATGGCGCGGCTCTTCGACGGTCAGGCGGGCGCTTTCGCCTACTTGCTGATGGTGCTGCTCTATATGCCTTGCGCGGCGGCCATGGGCGCGGTCTGGCGGGAGACCAATACCAGTTGGACGATCTTCGCTGCCGCCTGGACGGTGGGTCTCGGCTATGGCTCGGCGGTGCTGTTCTATCAGGCTGCGACCTTTGCCGCCCATCCCACGTCCTCCGCGCTTTGGATTGGTGGTGTGCTGCTTTTCCTGGCGTTGTTCGTGATCGTGTTGCGCCAGATCGGGACCCGCTCCGCCGCAGCGTCCGCTCCGGCGTTTTCAGCCGAGTAGGAGCGTACCGATGCTGATGGAAATCAGGGCTTATCTGGAGCGCAACGGAACGGCGACGATCCTCGACCTGTCCAACCATTTCCGCATCGCCCCTGACGCGCTGCGTGGAATGCTGGACCACTGGATACGCAAGGGCGTGATTATCCGGCGGGATTTCGCGCCGAGCTGTACCGACTGCGGCGCGGGGCATTGCGGCGGATGCGGGGTCGCGGCCAGTTTCGAAATCTACGAGTGCAGCGGCAGCGAGACCTGCTGAAACAGAGGGATGGTCGACCGGCGAGGGCTCAGCATCCAGCGCCCGAACCTGTCCCAAGGATTGTACCGGCCGGATTCGGGTCTATATCGAGCGCACTGGTTCGAGAGATTTCGGGAGACGAGATCCATGGGATATGCGCGAACTGCCATGTTGATGGCGGCGATGACGGCCCTCTTCATGGGGATCGGCTATGTGCTCGCAGGATCTGGCGGGATGGTCTTCGCCCTTGTCGCCGCTGCCGGCATGAACGCCTTTTCCTGGTGGAATTCCGACAAGATGGTTCTCCGGATGCACAATGCCCGTCCGGTTGGTGGCACTGACACGCATGGGTTGGTGCGCATGGTGGCGGATCTTGCCGACGCGGCCGGGTTGCCGATGCCGGCGGTCTATGTGATCGACACGCCCCAGCCCAACGCCTTCGCCACTGGCCGAAACCCGGACAACGCCGCTGTGGCGGTAACGACCGGGCTGTTGCAGCAACTCTCCCGCGAGGAAGTGGCGGGGGTCGTGGCCCATGAACTGGCGCATATCCGCAACCGCGACACCGCCATCATGACTGTGACCGCAACCTTCGCTGGCGCGATCACGATGCTGGCCAATTTCGCCCTGTTCTTCGGCGGACGCCGGGACGGAGGGCCGGGGTTACTCGGCTCTTTGGCGCTGATGTTCCTGGCGCCGCTTGCGGCGGGTCTTGTGCAGATGGCGATCAGCCGGACGCGGGAATATGCGGCCGATCGCGCCGGGGCGGAGATCTGCGGGCATCCGCTCTGGCTCGCCGATGCGCTGGAGCGCCTTCAGGCCGGTGCAGCGCGGATCGACTACGATGCGGCAGAGAGGAATCCGGCAACGGCGCATATGTTCATCGTCAATCCGCTTCATGCCCATACCCGGGACGCGCTCTTCGCAACCCATCCGTCGACGGCAAATCGTGTGGCAGAACTGCGCAAGATGGCCGGCGGGGCAAGCTCGTCGGGAGTGCCGCGCGTTCGGAAAGAGGCGGCCCGCGCGCCGAAATCCGGACCTTGGGGCTGATCGGGGCGCTGGTTCCTTGTTTCCCGGCTCTGGCCTTATGGAGATGGCGTGTTTGTCGGCATGCCTCCTCGGGATCCGGCGGGTCGCCTCTTCGGTGGTCAGGCAGAGGGGCGGCCACACCTTGGCCGTTGCGCCGCAGCCTCCCGAACAACTCGTTGTAAACCTGCATGGCGTCGAGCACCGTTTGGGTTGAGGCCGGATCAGAGCGGCCCGTTTCGCTATCGGGCCTGCCAATTCCAATGATGCCACCGACGCCGCGAACATCCGAAACCAATGCATGGGGTGCCGACGCCTCCCGGCGGCACGTGAGAAGATGCGCGCTCGTGCTGCCAGGGTCTGCCGATCCAGGGATTTCCAGTTCGCGAAGGCTTGGAGAATCCCTCCAACGAAACCACCTACAGGACAAACCGCGAAATGAGCGGAGCGGTCGTGTTCCAATCTTGTGGCGCTCCGAGAGGTTTTCGCTTCACCTGTTGCCGTTCGCAGTCCCGATGTCTGTCCCCAGCTTTCGCTAGAGGGCGTCGCAGCGTTCGACGGTTCTGCGTTCGCGCAACAGGAGGGGAACAGGTGTTACACTCGCCATCAAAGCAGTCGGTCGTACCGGAAACGAAGATGCTGACTGCACCCTACCGCTGACAGCGCTCGGCGGGGCGACCGGGTTGGTCGAACCAGGGGAGTGGCGAAGTTCAGGCGGGGCCGCTCCATGTGCTCTGCCAGCCGCTCCTGGCCACCCCCGCTACGAACTATTCCTGGTTGGCCAAGCGCGACCAGGGTTGCCGAGCTTGCGCTCGAGAAGCTGCGTTGAGGCCTGTCGGAAGGTGGCCAAAACACACTACCGGCGGATGCAGCGAAAGCTGGCAGATGCACGATCCGCTCTTGAACAACTGAAATTCGAGGACAATCCCAATGAGACACTGGATTCCGGCGTCGTTGCCTTTCTGTGTCATGCGTAACCAGAAGATATCACGTAACAAATTAACTCCGGTTCCCCCGTGAGGATCGGCGCTCGGAGCCGGATCCGGCTCCGGGCGTGCCCACGACCACGACGCTGCTAACCGTGTGCGACCTCGTCCGCGGCCCAGCATTCACCGAGGCAAACGGCCCAACCGAGGCCGTCGCCGAGTTATTCGAGCAATAGGAGCCCATCATGGCGCGCAACGAGCACATTTCCTTGACCGCTGGCAAGTGGACGCAACTCACGAACTCAGACGTGACCGAGATCTGCGTCCAGAATCTCAGTGGTAGCATCGTGACCCTTCAAGCCACGACCGACGAAATCGAACCTACTTCAGACGGTGGCGGCAAGCGGCTTATGCCCAATGCCATCCTGGCTGCCGATATCACGCTGGACCAGCTTTGGCCGGGTGTCTCTGGTGCGGCCCGCGTCTGGGCCTTTTGCCAGTTCGGCAGCTCGTTGAGTGTTTCACATGCGTAGCCTGTTCATCGGGCGTGATCTCTCGCTTCCCCGCGTCGTTACGCGCAAGTTCAGAGCGGTTCCTGTGGCTGGGCCTGCACCGTTTATCAGTGCGCTCACGGTGGATGAGGAGAGTGAGGAAATTAGCGTCGTTGTCGATGCCCCAAGCCGTTTGTATTGGGTGGTCACCGAGCCATCCGCAGCCCCGGATGCCGAAGCAATCATTTCGGGTGCAGGCGTGAGCGATTGCGGGCACATCGATCTTGAAACCGGAGAATGCGACAGTACCGTAACCTTTACGGACGGGCTTTCAGGGGTCTACGAACTTAGTGTCGTGGCCCGGGGCGAACCTGACGGCACTGTTTCAAATGTTGCGCGGGCCGACATCGAGTTTGCAAGCGCGGCCACCTTGAGTTTCGTGGACGCGGTTTTCGAATCCAATTCAAGCTCGACCACCACGCTCACGGCCGATCTGATCACAGGAAATCGCTATCTCCTGCTCACGACACACACTGCTGGCGGCGCGTCAGCCGCATCTGTTGGGGCGGTGTCGGCGACGCAGCGAGGGACAACTGTCGCGTATAATAGCCGCACCGTTCAGGCGTGGGAATTCGTCGCAACATCAACAGGCTCCGCAGATGTGGTTGCAAACTTCCCTGCGGCCTATTCCGGGCGCGGCTTGATGTTATACGACGTGTCGGGCAAGACCTACGCTGCCTGTTCGTCGGACAACACGATCAGCGGCGGGACGACTGCAGCAAACCTCGACGTTCTCACAGGCGCGGGCGATTTCGTAATTGGGGCAATGATTGTGGACAATACATCTGGCACGATAAGCACTTCCACTGGGTTTGAGCAAATCGACGTGTCTGGGATTGCGTCTAGGGTTATGGGGTCCTTCTCGCAGAGCAGCGCCGCTGGTGGCACGCCGGAAACGTTCGCCGTCGCGTATTCGATGGGGTACAAGCAAGGCGCAGCAATCGCCTTGGTTTATAGTTGAGGGTAGGCCAATGGCATTTGGAAAGACTGCAACATTCGCCGCAAGGGTCGGCCTGGAACCCCGGATCAACGGGATCGCGATAGTCGGAGAGACGGTCTCGATCTACACGCCATTCGAGGGCTTGCCCCACTTCATGGAAGCGCAAATCGCCGGGCGGTCTGATTGGATCGCCTTGACGCCGGCCAGTCCGATGGGAGGTTTCGAGATACCTCCACAGGCGGCGGGGTGTCGCCTTCGGGTCTGCTACGTCCGGCTGGACGAAAGCGATCGGTCGGAAGGCGTGGTCTACTCGCAACCTTTCGGCCCGGTTGGCTTGACGCTCGCGTCGCCGGATATCACGGTCTCGAGCGTGACGGACTTGAACGCCGCGATCCAGAACGATGCCTATTCCGTGGTTCAGGTTGCCGGCGGCACCTATGATGGCTCGGCGGTTGTGTTCACGGATCGGTCCTCGGTCCCGCTTACGATCCAGTCGGATCCTCTCTCGCCGGCAGTCTTCTCTGGCGAAATGGATTTCTCCGGGATGCGGTCAGTCACATGGAAGGGTCACGAGCATAGCGGCAGCGCAACTGAGGGCAGCGAGTCTGCACTTGCCGATACCGGATCGGTGCTTGAAAGCCTGCGCATCACGGGCAGGGACATTTCGGCGGCCGATGCGAAAACGGGCGACATGGCGTCGGTCAATGATGGTCCGTGGTGGTCGCTCGACCGGCTCGGGAATATCACTTATCGCGGCTTGATGATCTACAATATGCGCGGGTTCCAGGTGAACCAGTGGACCACGATCACGGACGTTTCCTGGAAATACTGCTATTTCGACGGTTTCCGCGCCGTGAGCATGGCGGGGAACACAGTGGATCACGATTTTATCGAAGAGCGGGTAACGCTGGTTGGCGTGACCGGGGTCTACGAGGAAGAAAGTGCGAGCGCCCCCCACGTAGATGCAACGCAGTGCTTCAACACCGGGGGCGGCTTGGCTCCAACCATTCAGGCCAAAGGACCGGTTCTGCGAAATGTGGTTGAGATCATCGGCAACACGCGGGCATATTCCGATGTGGGCGATGCACCGATCTTACAGGTCAGTGCGGGCCGCACGGATGACACCATTCTCGATGGCTGTTTCTGGTCTGGCCTGCAGTCGGGTATCAACTCGGCCTATTCCTCGGAAGGTATGGTTGTTCGCCGGAGCACGTTCAAGCGGCCAGAATATGGTGGCGGGGCTGTCCGGTTTGGCTCTAGCTCCTACAAATACACAGTCGGTTTCCTTGCCGATAGGTCAAGCTATTCGGCCCACGGGCTATACCCGGATTCGACGGCTTACGCCGAGACGCGCGATAACGACAAAACCATCAACACGACCTTTGACGCCAACTATCGCGGTCCGGACACCCTCTGGGATGTCGGCGACTGGATGCTGTTCTTCGTTGCCAATGCCCCGAAAACCGGGACTGACAGCGAGAGGCGGGGCGCTCTAGATGCAAACGGCAACATGATAATGCTAGAGGAACGGTTGAATGCGCCGGGTTACAGCACGTCCCAAACGGCCAGTTCAATCACCGTTGATGCCACGGCTGTCGCCGGGGCGGAGTATTACCTCCTGCGTTATCGGGAAGGCAGCGGCGGGGCCTGGTCGCTCAAAGAGTTCTCCAGCGAATCCATGACCATCAGCGGTCTGAGCAACGGTACCGAATACCAGATGCAAATCGCGGTGAGCACTGAGGCTGCCGGCTTTGGCAGATGGTCGCCTGTCTTCTCGGTCACGACGAGTTAGTGCGGTGGTTGACTGGAGGCGATCCGCCTGACCAAGGACTGAGCTGCGAGTGATGCCGTCGCAGTTGACGCAACTGAGCCTCCCCCAATGAAGT
>NZ_JAWMPX010000019.1:0-100937 GCF_033101155.1 Tropicimonas sp. TH_r6 | reverse complement strand
GTTTTCCAAGAGTTGTGGGACGCTCGCATGGAGCAATCCAAAGCCTCCGCCAAGCTCCTGAAAGATCGCGAAAAACAAATCGTCTCGGACATAGAGAAGCTCGTTGAACTTGTAGTGGTGGCAAGTAGTCCATCGGCCGTTCGGAACTACGAGAGACGGATGGTGGCACTGGAGCAAGAAAAGCTGATCATCGATGACAAGGTCGCGAACATGGACATAACCAGTGGGGGCTTGGATCAGGCTTTTGAACTGACCGACGAACTTCTATCAAGCCCTTATAAAAAATGGCGTTTTGATGATATACAACAGCGCCGATCTGTCCTTAGCTTGGCTTTTTCGGAGCCTGTGGTTTGCTCAAAAGACGTTGGCTTTCGAACCCCGAAAAAATCGCTTCCTTTCAAAGTACGACAGGACGCTCACTCTAAAGGGGCCTTGATGGCGGTGGTGTCAGACAAGTTCGAACTCGTCTCTACAAGGGCAAGACTGCTGTCCCTTATGCTGCGCCGAGGCGGCGCCACCCGGCGAGAGCAGCGGTACGGTTTTTCTTGAAGTTGGCTCTGGAGGAGAGGCTGCGCTCCGAGTTGAAATGGTTGGAGACAGAGGCGTGGACGGCGGCAAACATTTGCAGACTTCGTATCCGCCGGAAGCGTTGCATCGCCCGCTCTCGTCGTCGGAACGGCAGGTGCGAATCCTCCGCCCGGTTGTTCAGCCAACGGCCAGTTTCGTGTAGTTGCTCGGCGCCAATCGCCTTCAAGGTCGCGCCGTAGGACCGAAGCAAGTCAGGGACGATGGCCGCAGGCCGGCCGTAACGACGCATCGTTTTCTTCAAGAATTTCAATGCCGCTTTCTTGTCCCGCGTCTTCGTGACGAAGCTTTCCAGGACCTCGCCCTCGCGATCAACAGCCCGCCAGAGACAGTGTCGTTCGCCGTTGATCTTCAAAAACACCTCATCCAAATGCCACCGCCATTGCGGCCCGGATCGCAGACGTTCAACGCGCTTGTCGCCGATCTCGGAGGCGAACATCGGACCAAACCGGGTCCACCAAAAACGAACGGACTCGTGGCTGATGTCGATGTCGCGTTCGTGCAGCAGGTCCTCGACATTCCTCAGCGACAGCGGGAAACGAACGCAGAGCATCACAGCCAGGCGGATGATCTCTTTACTCGTCTTGAAGTATTTGAACGGGTCAGGTTTCGTCATCAAGTGAAGCTGGTCGGCGCCTGCCCGGTCGCAAGCCAAGTTCTCCTGACTCACCGCGGAAAGGGCTTGGACCGAGACGGCACTGGCGGCGCTGGCAAAAGCCCTTGACGCGCCCCCGGCCGCCTGGGGCCATCAGCTCGCTGCACATGCACCTGATGGAGATGGAGCCATGGCGGTGGTATCCACTCCAATGTCGCCGGATGCCCCGCCGCGATATCTCCCGGCTCTGAGCGCCTCGTTTCGAGCAACCGCATCGGCGGTGCCGGGCGTCCACGCCCTGGCGTACTTTCGGGAGGGAATGACCGCTTCGGCTCCTCGGTCTGCCCCTCTCATGCCTGTACAAATGCGCTGCCGGGCCGTAGCGGGGTAGGCCAGGACCGCAGCGTCGCCGAAGCCTGGCTGTCCGCTCCGCCTGCCGGTCTTGTCATCCCGAGACGTTATTGACCTACCCTACCCCGCTCAACCAGCCTCCCTATGATTGGGCTCGTCAGATTGATGCTACAGCAGCCCCTCAAACAATCGTCGCGTGTTGTCATACGTCATCTCGACCGGGTTGCCCCCGGTGCTTGGGTCGTTCAGTGCCGATTTTGTCAGAGCATCGATATCGGGGGTCTCAACACCAAGCTCGGTCAACGATTTCGGGACCGACATCGAGGCATTGAGGTCGTCCACATAGCCACAGAAACCGTCGAAACCGCCATCGATTCCTAGGTAGGCCGCCGCCCGAGCAAGAACCGCTTCACAGGGGGCGCGATTGAACTGGAGCACCGCAGGCATGCAAACAGCGTTCGTGGTTCCGTGATGGGTATGGTGCACCGCGCCGATCGGATGGCTGAGCGCATGTATCGCGCCCAGCCCTTTCTGGAAGGCCGTCGCGCCCATCGCCGCCGCCGACATCATGTGAGCGCGCGCCTCGATATCGGTGCCGTCCGCATAGGCCCGCGGCAGGTACTCTTTCACCAGCCGCATGCCCTCCAGCGCGATACCCTGGCTCATCGGATGGTAATGCGGCGAGCAGTAGGCTTCCACGCAATGCGCAAAGGCATCAAGCCCCGTGCCGGCAGTGATGAACTTCGGCATGCCCACCGTCAGTTCGGGATCACAGATCACTACCGCGGGCAGCATTTGGGGATGGAAGATTATCTTTTTCTCATGGGTCGTGGAATTGGTGATGATCGAGGCGCGTCCCACCTCGGACCCCGTTCCCGCCGTGGTCGGTACAGCAACGATCGGATGGATTCCGGCCGGATCGGCGCGGGTCCACCAATCGCCGACATCCTCGAAATCCCATAACGGCCGCGTCTGCCCGGCCATGAAGGCCAATGTCTTGGCAAGATCGAGGCCGGAGCCGCCACCAAAGGCCACAACCCCGTCATACCCCCCCGCGCGATAGACCTTGAGACCCTCCTCAACATTCATGTCCGATGGATTGGGATCCACGGCGGAAAAAATCGCCCGGCCCAATCCGGCAGCTTCCAGCAGGTCGAGCGTCCGGGTGGTAATATCCATCGAAGCAAGCCCGCGGTCGGTGACAAGCAGCGGCCTGGCAATCCCGGCCACGGCACAGGCGTCTGCAATCTCCGCGATCCGGCCAGCACCAAAGCGCATCGGGGTGGGATAGTTCCAGTTTCCTACAAGCTTCATGGCACTCATGCTTTCTTCAGGTGGTAAGATTTCGGTCGGGTCAGGGCCTGGAAGCCCAGCACCGACAGGCCCGCGCCGCGGCCGGTGTCCTTGCAGCCGGTCCAGCACAAGGCCGGGTCAAGGTAATCGCAGCGGTTCATGAAGACGGTGCCGGTCTGGAGCCGTCTGCCAAGGGCGTTCGCGGCCGCCGTGTCCTGCGTCCAGATCGAACAGGTCAGGCCGAAATCGCTGTCGTTCATGAGCGAAATCGCCTCGTCATCGCTCGTGACCGGCATGATGCCGACGACGGGACCAAAGCTTTCGTCCCGCATCACCCGCATGTCATGGGTGACATGCGTGAGAATCTGCGGCGACAGGTAGGTGCCGCCATCGTCCTCGGCGAATGTCTCGATATGGGCTTGCGCGCCCTGTTCCATTGCCTCGGCAATCTGCGCCCGTACCTCGGCGGCGAAGCGGGCATTGGCCATCGGGCCGATGGTCGTTTCGCTGTCCAGGGGATTGCCGAGCTTGTAGCCTTTGACGATGTCGACGCAACGGCTGAGGAAGTCGGCGAACACACTTTCATGCACATAGATCCGTTCGATACCACAACAGCACTGGCCCGAGTTGAACATTGCCCCGTCGATCAGCGTGTCTGCGGCGGCCTGCAGGTCGGCATCGGCACGGACATAGCCGGGATCCTTGCCGCCAAGCTCGGTCGCGACGGCGGTGAACGTCCCCGCGGCAGCGCGCTCCATGGCCTGGCCTCCGCCGACGGATCCGGTGAAGTTCACGAGATCGAATGCCCGTCCGGCGATCAGGGCCGACGTGCTGTCATGACTCAGGTAGACATTCTGGAAGACGTCTTCGGGAATGCCCGCCGCATGAAACGCTTCGGCCATGCGTTCTCCAACCAACAGCGTTTGCGCCGCGGGTTTGAGAATGACCGCGTTGCCCGCGATGAGCGCCGGGGCAATCGAATTGATCGCCGTCATGTAGGGATAGTTCCAAGGCGCCGCGACAAAGACCACGCCCTGCGGCTCACGCTCGATCTTGCGCAGAAACGTCTCGCTGTCCTCGATCACAATGGGAGCGAGCGCGTCCTCGGCGATGTCCGCCATGTAACTCGCGCGTTCCTCGAAACCACCGAACTCACCGCCGTACCGGACCGGGCGCCCCATCTGATGGGCGAGTTCCTCTGCCATACGATCGGTCGTCTTGCCGACCTCTGCCACGGCGGCGCGCACCAGTGCAATGCGCTCGGACAACGGACGCGCCGCCCAAGCGCCTTGCGCAGCGCGCGCACGGGCGGCGGCCTCGAAAGCGGCCGCCTCACTCAACAGGGGACGTTCCGCATAGACCGATCCATCAATCGGCGAGATGCATTTCACTGTCTGTGTCATGGAGTTTCCATTTCGGTGTCGATGGCTTGAGTTTCCGCAAAAGGGATGGAACGGCGAAACCGCCACGGCCCCGCCAGGTCACGTGCGAGCACGTCGAGCGAGGTGCCGGTTTCTGGCCCTTCCGGTGTGTGGGTCGAATAGCGCGGCAAGGCATACCCCAGATCCGCGCGGACATCAGCGGACAGAATGTCCAATCGCCTGTTTTCCTCCCGGGGGGCGAACCGTTCCCCGGGGAAGGTTGGACTGGCTTCACGAACGACCACCGGAGGAGCAAAGGGCGCGTGGCTCTCGCCGTCGTCGCAATCGGGTCTTGCACCGCCCTCGGTGCCCTGTGACGCACAGAAGGCCAGGTAGGGTTCGGGAAGAGCGGAAAAGGCTGCCGCGCGGGGCATCTTCAGGCCCGCTCGAAACCGCGCGCGATCTCCCAGTCGGTGACCACCCGGTCGAATTCCTCCTGCTCGACCTCGGCGCAACGGGTGTAGTGATCCACGACAAGATCACCCATCGCTTCCCGAAGCATCGAAGAATTGCGCAGAGTCCCGGTTGCATCGCGCAAGGTGCGCGGAATCTCTCCGGCCGCACTGTCTTCATAGACGTCGCCGCTGGTCGCGGGAGGCAGCGCCAACTCTTCCTCGATGCCCTTGATGCCCGCCGCGAGCAGCGCAGCCTGAGCGAGATAGGGGTTGATGTCGGATCCGCCGATGCGGCATTCCATGCGCACCGCCTTGGTGCCCTCTCCGCACAGGCGGAAGCCCGCGGTACGATTGTCGACCGACCAGACCATCTTGGTCGGGGCGAAGCTGCCCTTCATGAAGCGTTTGTAGCTGTTGACATAGGGCGCAAGGAACACCGTGTAGTCGGCGGCAAAGGCGAGTATCCCAGCGCAGAACTGGCGCATCAGCATCGACATTCCGTGGTCCCCGTCAGGGTCATGGAAAGCTGGCCTGGAGTCTTTCCAGAGCGACATGTGGACGTGGCTGGCAGAGCCGACCTTGTCGTGGTGCCACTTGGGCAGGAAGCTGGCGGCGTGCCCCTGCTGCCAGGCGATCTCCTTGGTGGCGTGCTTGGCGATGGTGTGGTTATCCGCACAGGCCAGCGCATCAGCATATCGGATGTTCAACTCTTCCTGACCGGTTTCTGCTTCTCCCTTGGTGTTCTCGACCGGAATGCCGGCAGCGTAGAGGTGATTGCGCAGCGGGCGCATCACCGTCTCTTCCTTGGTCGTCTGGAGGATGTGGTAATCCTCGTTGTAGCCCGAGATCGGCGCAAGATCGCGAAAACCGGATTTGCGGATGTCGTCGAAGCTTTTCTCGAACAGGAAGAACTCCAGTTCCGTCGCCATCATCGGCGTCAGGCCCATCTCCTCGAGCCGCGCGATCTGGGCCTTGAGAACTTGCCGGGGCGAATGCGGGACAGGGGCGTGCGTGTGATGATCGAGGACATCGCAGAGCACCATCGCGGTGCCTTCGAGCCACGGAATGGGCCGCAGTGTTTCCAGATCGGGTTTCATCACGTAATCGCCATAGCCTGCAGCCCAGGAGGTCGACTGGTACCCATCAGGCGTCGCCATCTCCAGGTCGGTCGCCAACAGGTAGTTGCAGCAATGGGTCTCTTCCCAAGCGCTGTCGAGGAAGTTCTGTGCATGGAACCGTTTGCCCATGAGGCGGCCCTGCATGTCGACAAGACAGACGAGGACGGTGTCGATTGTACCGTCGGAGACGGCGGATTTCAGAGCATCGAAGGTGAGCGGGCCTGGCATGGGCGTCCTCTTGTCAATCGGCGACCGGCCCCGAAGGGCCGGCCATTGTTCTTGTGTCCGGATCGGCCCGTGCGGGCCGATCCCTCCGGTTGGTCAGGCTCAGCCGTAGCGGTACGGGCGGCCGGCCTTTTCCATGTCGGCGTTGTATTTCTTGAAGATCTCGACAACCTTGGCTTTTGTCTCGGATTCAGCCGCGATCTCGTCCCAGAACTTGACAGCTGCCGCCTCGACCGTGGCCCATTCGGCATCTGGGATCGAGGTGAGTTCCATCTTGGGGCCATTGACCCGCAGCGAGGCTTCGCCGCCCCAGTACCACCATTGGCGATAGTAATGCGACTGGTCGCAGCACACCCGGAACAGCGTTTGCAGGTCCTCGGGCAACTCGTTCCAGCGATCCATGTTGGCGAAGAACGATCCGGCCCAAGCACCGGAGATGTTGTTGGTGAGGAAGTAGTTCGTCACGTCGGCCCAACCGACCGTGTAATCCTCGGTGATGCCCGACCAGGCGATCCCGTCGAGCTCGCCGGTCTGGACAGCAACCTCGATGTCTTCCCATGGCAAGGTCACCGGAACGACGCCGAACTGGGCCAGGAAACGGCCGGCGGTCGGGAAGGTGAAGACCCGCTTGCCCTTGAGATCGGCCAGCGACCGGATCGGATCCTTGGTGGCGAAGTGGCATGGGTCCCATGCTCCGGCCGAGATGTGCTTCACGCCGACCTTGGAATACTCTGCATCCCAGATTTCGTTGAGGCCGTACTGGTTGAACAGCACCGGCACATCGAGCGAGTAGCGCGAGGCAAACGGGAAATAGCCGCCAAACACCGTAACCTCGGTCGGCGAGGCCATCGAGTCATCGTCCGACTGCACGGCGTCGATGGTGCCCCGCTGAAGCGCCTGGAACAGCTCCCCGGTGGGCACAAGCTGGTCGGCAAAGAACAGTTCGATCTGCATCTTGTCGCCGGCGATCTTGTTGAACATGTCGACGGCGGGTTTGATCACATGCTCGCCCAGAGAGGCGCCGGCATATGTCTGCATCCGCCATTTGATCGTGGATTGCGCGAGCGCCGGTGTCGCAAGGACGGCACCCGGTGCCAGTGCGGCCGAGCCTTTCAAGAATGTGCGTCTCGTGGTCATTTCAAACCTCCTGTTGGTTTCCTAGGGTTCGCCCCGTTCGCAGGGTCTGGTAATCACTTTGAATATACGTAGTCGGGCAGCCAGAGCGCGATGCTCGGGAATATCATGACCAGCGCCAGCGCGAGAACCATCACGCAGACGAAGGGGATGATGGAGACATAGATATCCTTGAGGCCGATTTCCGGCGGCGCCATCGCCCGCATAAGGAAAAGGTTATAGCCAAAGGGAGGTGTCATGTAGGCGATCTGTGTGGTGACGGTGTAGAGCACACCATACCAGATCAGGTCAAAACCGAGCGCCTTGACCAACGGGACGTAGAGCGGCGCGACGATCACCAGCATGGCGGTGTCGTCGAGGAACGTGCCCATCAGGATGAAGCTCAACTGCATCAGGATGAGGATCATCCAGGGAGACAGCCCGAGTTTTTCGGTGAAGATGCTCTCGATGGCCTTCACCGCCCCCAGACCGTCGAACACGGCGCCGAAGGCGAGTGCGGCCAGGATGATCCACATGAACATGCAGGAGATCCCGAGGGTCGAGCGCACGGAATGATAGAAGACCTCCCAGGTCATCCGCCGTTTCGCAACTGCCGCCAGCAAGGCGGCCACGGCCCCGATGGCAGAGCTTTCCACCAGCGATGTCCAGCCATTGACAAAGGGCACCATCATCGCTGCAAAGATGAAGATCGGCAGCATTCCCGCCCGCAACAGCGCGAACTTTTCGGACATGGGGATGTCACGCTCTTCCTTGGACAGGACCGGGCCCAGCGACGGCTGCAACCGACAGCGCACGGCGATATAGACAACGAACATCGCCGCCATCATCAGGCCCGGAATCAAACCGGCGAGCCAAAGCTGACCGACCGGTTGGCGCGCGATCATGGCATATAGGACCAGCACAACGGAGGGTGGCACCAGGATGCCGAGCGAGGAGCCCGCCTGGATCACGCCGGTGACCATCTGCTTGTCGTAGCCGCGTTTGAGTAGTTCAGGCAACGCAATGGTGGCACCAATGGCCATGCCCGCGACCGACAACCCGTTCATCGCCGAGATCAGCACCATCAATCCGATCGTCCCGATGGCCAGCCCGCCACGCAAGCCCCCCATCCAGACGTGGAACATCTTGTAGAGATCGTCGGCAATCCGGCTGTTGGACAGGATGTACCCCATGAAGATGAACATTGGGAGCGTCAGCAGCGGGTACCACTTCATGAGCTTCATCGCCGCCGAGAAACCAAGGTCATAACCTCCGCGATCTCCCCAAAGAAAGAAACCCGCGATCACGGCCACGAAACCGATGGCGCCGAAGACCCGCTGCCCGGTCAGCAGCATGATCATCATCGAGGAGAACATGAGGATGGCAATCGTGTCGTAGGCCATCAATGGGTCTCCTCGCGAGGGTAATGTTCGCCCTTGAGACGCAGGATGTCTTTCAGAAGCTCGGAAATCGCCTGCAGCAGCATCAGGAAGATGCCGGTGACCATGATGACCTTGATCGGCCAGAGATACGGCCGCCACGCGGTCGGACTTCTCTCGCCGCCGTAGCGGAAGGAATAGAGCGTACTGTCGATACCGCCCCAGAGCAGGAACCCGAGATAGGTGATCAGGAACAGGACCGTTATCGCGTCCACCTGGCTTTTGCGTCGGTTCGACCATTCCTCATAGAGCAGGTCCATCCGGACGTTGGAGCCCATCTGGATCGAGTAGGGCCCGCCCAGCATGTAATAGGCCACCATCGCGAACTGCGCCATTTCGAGCGTCCAGAGCGATGGCAGGAAGAAGGTCTTGGAGATCGAAGACCACAGCAGGATCCCCATCATCACGAAGATGCCGAACATCACGACCTTCCCGACGATCCGGTTCATCCCGTCAACCACGTGTATGTAGCGCCTGGCGAGTTCCATTGTCTGCGCTTTACCCTGCCCTGTCGTGCCGGATGCCGGCGGATGTTGATGAAAGCTCCGGGATATCTCCCATCGCCCCTCGCAAGATCGAGGCCAGGTCGGCGGCGACGCGGCGGACGCCCTCGACGCTGTCGATCAGGTTGTTTCGGACTTCGATCATCACGTTGGGGAGGCCGGCAGCGACGCCGTGGTCTCGCAATGTGTGGGTCACCCCGTCCTTGGCCGCATAGGGTTCGTTGAGCGCAGTTTTCATGTCGGTGTTTTGCGCCGCGCATCGAAGCATGGCCTCGGCCATGCGGGCATCGTCATCGTGAAGAAGGCCAAGTTGAACCTGACGCGCTTTGCCGAGGAAGACCGGCGTGAAACTGTGGATCGTCACAAGCACCGTGGAACCGCTCCGCCCCGCCAGCACGTCCGCCAGCAAGCTCCGGAACGGCGCATAGACATCACGCACCCTGGCGGCCAACGCGCCGGTTGAGAGATCCTCGTTGCCTGGAACGACGAAGCGCTCGCTGCGTGCCGGAACTGCATCCGGGGCTTGCGGCGGACGGTTACAGTCATAAACGAGGCGAGACACGCGCGACGCGATCAAAGGCGCATCAAGCTCGCGCATCAATTCCTCCGCCAGGTCCAGCGCGCCAATGTCCCAGGCCGCGTGAGAGGTTTTCGCCTCTTCGCTGAGCCCGAGTCCGGACAGTGACGCAGGGATGAACCGCGAGGCGTGCTCACACACGAGAACCACGTTGCCGAGACCGTCCGCATTCTGAACCTGCGCGGGCGGACCCTCTTCATCGGACATCACTGGTGACTCGTCGCTGTCTTTCATGCTGCCAATTGGCGCGTGGGATTTCCGACCTGTCAACAAAAATTCTGTAGACATAACTACAAACGGAAAATACTTTGAAGCAAGTGTTAGAAAGCAGGCAGCCATGCCCCCCACCGCCTCAGGGAAGATCGTCAAACAACTGATCCAGGATTCCCTGGGAGATCTGACTCGGTCCGAACGACAACTGGCGAATATTCTGCTGCAAGACTACCCGATGGCGGGGTTGCAATCGATCACCAAGCTGGCAACCGCAGCAGGCGTCTCGACGCCGACCGTGATCCGAATGGCCCGGAAGCTCGGGTTCGACGGGTTTCCCATGCTCCAGAAGGCACTGCGAGACGAGGTCGCAGCGCAGATCAAGAAGCCGATCTCCAAACACGAGGATTGGCAGGCAGCGGGTGCCGATGGACATTTGCTGACCCGATTTGCAGAGGCCATAACGGCCAATATCCGCCACACCCTCGAGCGCCTCGACAGGGCGCAGTTCGATACCGCTGCCGGCCTGCTGGCCGATCCTGACAGGCGTGTCTATGTCGCCGGAGGGCGGATCACCCGGTCGAACGCGGACTACCTGTTCAACCACCTGCAGATCATTCGGCCAAATGTGAACCAGATCGGCAATTCGGTGAATGTCTGGCCGCAATACCTGCTGGACATGGATGAGCACGCCATCCTCGTGCTGTTCGACATACGCCGCTACGAGCGCAACATGTTTCGCCTCGCGTCTCTGGCGCGGGACCGCGGCTGCAAGATCGTTCTCTTCACCGATCAATGGGGGTCGCCGATTTCCAAGGTCGCCCACCACGTGTTCCACGCTATGGTCGAGGCCCCATCGAGTTGGGATTCCACGGTCGCCCTGATGCTCATCCTGGAGGCGCTGATCGCCGAGGTTCAGCAAACCGGATGGGAACAGAGCCGCCACCGGATTGACGAATTGGAAGCGATGTTCTCAACGACACGGTTGTTTCGAACGCCGGACTAGCCTGACGAGGTCCCTCTCGCAGGCCGAAACGCCCGCATGTCGAGGCGCACAGGATCCATCTTCGCAGGGCGGTTGGTTGCCCCCACCTGTCTTTCACATTCGCACACGGCGCTAGACCAACGTCGAACAGGCGCCTCCCCGACGCGTCTTGCGGATCTTGTGTCTCGCTTGAGAAAGCCACTAACCTGACCGGGAACGGAACGTGGAGCCACAGAAATCGGCTCGCACAATGACAACGAGGAAACATCATGAAACCCAAGGCGACCGCGACCTGGAATGGCGATCTGCAATCGGGAAATGGAACCATGAGCGGGGAATCCGGAGCGTTCTCCGATCTGGCATTCTCCTTTCAGACACGGTTCGAGGACGCACCGGGAACGAACCCGGAGGAACTGGTCGGGGCAGCCCAGGCCGGGTGTTTCTCGATGGCATTCTCGAACGAACTGGCAAAGGCCGATCTGAATCCGACTTCGGTTTCCACCAAGGCAAGCGTCGTGCTCGGCGCCGTCGAGGGCGGCCATGCGATCACGCGGATTGATCTGGTGGCAATCGCCGATGTTCCAGGCGGCGATGAAGCTCAGATCAGACAAATTGCGGACGCCGCCAAGCAAGGCTGCCCGATCTCGCGGTCGCTGAGCGCCGACATCACGCTGGATCTCACGATCAAGACCTGATCGTCAGGCCCTCGGCGGCCAATCTGCACAGTCGTCTTGGCGATGGCTCGGATCCAATGGGTGCGGTCCGGGCCAGTGTTGCGACCTATCCCCGTCGCTGGAACGCAATCATCACCAACGCCAGGCAGGACGACCCGACCATCAGGAGCAGCGAAACCGCGTTCAACAACGGTGTCGACCCTTCTTTCAGACGGTCAAACATCGCAATCGTAAGCGGCGCATCCGATCCGACAAGCATCAGGGTGGTATTGAAGTTCTCGAAACTCATCAGGAACGCGACCACGAACGCACCGATCATGGCTGGTGCCAGATATGGCATCGTCACGGTTCGAATGGCCGTCAGTCGGCCGGCACCGAGGTTGAGCGCGGCCTCTTCAAGCGTTCTGTCGAATTTCTGGAGCCGGGCACCAATGACCAGCGTGGCAATGGTCGTGATGAAGGAAAACTGGCCGAGGATCACAAGGACCAACCCGGGACGCAACGCTTCCAGATCCAGTTGCGCACTGTCCCAGACTCCGTTGGCGACCCGGCTCGAGAACACCAGGATGGAAATGCCAAGCACAATTCCCGGGATCACCAGAGGCAAGAGCATGAAAACATACAGAATGCCCTGCCCACGGAACCGGTAGCGGTTGAACAGGAACGCATTTGACGTGCCAACGCAGACCGACAGAAGCGACACGAAAACGCCAACGAAGGCGGATGTGCCGATCGCCCGCAGGATCGAGCGCTCGTGGAAAACGCCGATCATCGGACGTTCGGCGCCGAAGAACCAGTTCCATGTGAAGCCTTCCCATGGCAACGACGGAAACTGGCTGTCGTTGAAGGCAAAGACCGCGACCACCACGAGTGGCAGGGCCAGAAACACGAAGAACAGCACGACATAGGCCGTATAGGCGACCGTCAGGAACCTTGGCTGCGGAATTGAAGGGATCACGTCGACATCTCCACTATCCCATCGTCTTTTCCAGCGACTGGCCCGTGAGCTTCAACATGCCCCAGACAATCGCCGATGACAGGATCAGCAACATGAAGCCAAACGCCGCTCCAAGCTCCCAGTTGAACCGGACAATGAACTGGGAATAGATCAGTTCGGTGAACCAGAGGCTTTCCTTGCCGCCAAGCATCGTTGGCGTCAGGTAATTTCCGAGACTCAGCATGAAGACAACAATGCAGCCCGACACGATCCCCGGCATTGCGTGTGGAATGATGATCTCGCGCAGGACGCTAAGCCCATTGCCGCCAAGGTCGTAGCCGGCTTCGACAACTTCGTCCGGCAGGCTTTCAAGGGTGGTCACAAGCGGCACCACCATGAACAGCATGGACGTGTAGACAAGCCCGACCATTATCGCTCCGTCGTTGTAGAGCATCTCGACCGGTCCATCGGACAGGCCGGTGATCTGCAGGACGTTGGAGAATATCCCGGTTTCCCGCAGCAAGATCATCCAGCCAAAGGTTCGCACTAGTTCGGACACCCAGAACGGCACCAAGCACAGAAGAAAGAGTGCGGATTGAGTCCGCCCCTTCACCATCTTTGCGATGTAATAGGACACCGGAAATGCAATCACCAAGGTGATCGCCGTTGCCATCGTAGACATCACAGCGGTCCGCAGAAAGGTCCACAGGTACAGCGGTTCGTTGAAGAATGTCAGGTAGTTGGCGAAGCTTGTCCGATATTGTCCGACACCGATCCGCTCACGGAGCGAAACAAGAAACATATCGATATGCGGAATGAAGATCAGCAGCGACAGCCACAAGAGCAGCGGCGTCAGCAGCAGCGCCAGTCCGAGCTTTGCTTCGCTTCGCATCTATGCGGCCCCGGCAGAGAAACAGTTTCCCTGGTCGCCCGCCCACCCGATATGCACGTAAGATCCCTTGGAGAGAGACGCGAATTCACCGGATTGGGGCAGGTTTACCTCGATTTCCTCTCCGCCAGCAGTGCCTCCAATCAGAACCCGGCTGGCGGCACCATTGAACAGCAACGATGTAACCTGTCCGGAGATCCGGTTGTCGAAATGCGAAAGATCCTGCTCGGAGTGCGAGATCATGATCGCCTCGGGGCGCACGAAAATGTCGGCGTGATCCCCGGCGGCCAGCGCCCGTCCATGCGTTACGCCGCGCAGGACCATGCCGCTGTCCGTACGCATCTCGATCCGTTCGCCGTCCTGCCGTTCGATACGACCGTGCCATCGATTCGTGTCGCCCACGAAACCGGCAACGAATGCCGAGTCCGGACGATAATAGAGATCGCGCCCGGTCCCCATCTGCTCAAAGCGTCCTTCGTTCATGACGGCAATAGTGTCCGACATGACGAGCGCTTCGGATTGGTCATGGGTGATATAGACAAACGTGGTGTCGAACGCGGCCTGAAGCGACTTCAACTCCACCTTCATGCGCTCTCTCAGCTTGAGATCCAACGCGCCAAGCGGTTCGTCCAGAAGCAGGACGTCGGGCTCCAGAACCATGCAGCGCGCAATGGCGACGCGTTGCTTCTGGCCTCCGGACAATTCATCGACCTTGCGCGAGCCGATCCCGGGCAAGCCGATCCTGTCGAGCGCTTCCTCGATCTTGCGATTGATTTCGGACTTCTGAAGCCCCGCCCGGCGGAGCCCATATCCGATATTGTCGGCGATATTCATCATCGGGAACAATGCCAGATGCTGAAACACCATGTTCACAGGGCGTTTGTTGGGCGCCACGTCCAGAACCGAACGCCCCTTGATCAGGATGTCGCCGCGGGACGGCTCAAGGAACCCCGCGATCATCCGCATGATCGTTGTCTTACCGCAGCCCGAGGGCCCGAGAATCGAAAAGAAGGAGCCGGGCGGCACAGAAAACGAGACGTTCTCGACCGCCGTTGTGTCACCGAACCGCTTGGTCAGGTCGGTGCATTCAAGATCTGGAGTCATACTGTATCCCTGAGGGGAACGTTGCGCCTGCCCTTGTGGGCAGGCGCAGGCATCTCGTCAAGATGATCAGTTGGCCGCTTTGACGCGGTCCAGAACGCCACCTTCAATGGCCTCAAGGCCGGCGGGAACCGGCGGATACCACTTGATGTTGTCGATCGCCTCCGCCGGGAAACTGGCCTGGTAGCGCGCCTTCAGATCGTCGGCTGCAAAGGCGTCCGCGCCCTGGGAAGCGGTGAAGTTGCCCGCTGCAGCGGTGATCATCGCCGCCACTTCGGGCTGCATCACGAAGTTGATCCACGCATAGGCCGCGTCGTCTGACTTGCCCTTGGCCGGCAGCACGAACGTGTCCACCCAGCCGAGCGCGCCCGCGGCGGGAGCCACAAAGGTGATATCCGGATTGTCGGCATTCAGCTTCCATCCGCCAGTATCCCAGGCCATCGACGCAACGACTTCGCCGGAGCGCAGAAGCCCCATCAACTCGTCACCACCGCCCCAATAGGTCTTCACGCCGGGCTTGCACTCGACAAGCTTGGCTTCGACCTGAGACATGATGTCGGTATATGCGGCTTCGTCACCATAGGCGGCAAACGGGTCCAGCCCCATCGCAAAGGCGAAGCCGATCAACGTCGGGCGCTTGAGGCGGTAGGACACCTTCCCCGCGACGTCCTCGCTGCAAAGGTCGGTGTAATCCTTGACCATCGGCGCCATCTTGGTGTCGACGACCAGACCGCTGGTGCCCCAGACATGCGGCACACCATAGACATCGTCACCGACAGTGGTGTTGCCCCATGTCGCCTCGAGCATGGAGGGGATGAACAACGCCTTGTCGATCTTGGACAGGTCCATCGGTTTATAGATGCCGAACTCTTCCTGCGGGCCGGCGACGCGATCCTGGCTGGGCTGTGCGAGGTCGAAACCGCCACCGCCGGTCGCACGCAGCTTTGCGATCATTTCCTCGTTGTTGGATTTCGTGACCTCGACCTTGTGGCCGGTCTCCGCCTCGAACTTGGCGACGACATCTTCGGGCGCATACCCGCCCCATGTCAGGAGCCTGAGCGTGTCGGCCGAAGCGGATGAAACGCCACCGAGAAGAACAAGAGCGATCGCTCCGGTCGATAGCTTAAAGGATTGTTTTTTCATGACATCGTGTCCCTGTTGAAGACTCTGCAGTCTGATTGCACCACTACCTTGGTTTCATTTGATCATCTGGTCAATTTGAAACAGCATTATGACACCTCGCACAGTCTGGCGCTGAATGAGCAACATTGCTGGCGGTGTCAGACAAATTCGAACTCGTGTCTACAAGGGCAAGACTGCTGTCGGTCTTGTCAGAGCAACTTGGGTGGAGGCGGTACCGACAACTGTGTAGCGTTCCAGCATGACGAAACGCGACCCGTTCAAATGCTTCAACACGAGCGAAGAGATCAAACGCCTGCCTGTGATGCTCTACGTCCGTTTCCCGTTGTCGCTGAGGAATGTCGAAGATCTGCTGCAAGAACGCGGTATCGATGTCAGCCACGAGTCGGTACGGTTCTGGTGGCACAGGTTCGGACCGATGTTCGCTTCCGAAATTCGCAGGAAACGCGCTGATCGGCTACGTTCTGGGCCGCAGTGGCGGTGGCATTTGGATGAGGTGTTCGTCAAGGTGAACGGCCAACGACATTATCTTTGGCGGGCGGTCGACCATGAGGGCGAGGTCCTGGAAAGCTTCGTGACGAAAACGCGAGACCGGAAGGCGGCGCTGAATTTCCTAAAGAAAACAATGCGACGCTACGGTCGGCCGAAATCCATCGTCACAGATTTGCTTCGTTCCTACGGCGCTGCGTTGAAGGTGATTGGCGCGTCGACGCTACAGGAAACTGGCCGCTGGTTGAACAATAGGGCGGAGAACTCGCATCTACCATTCCGACGACGAGAGCGGGCGATGCAGCGGTTCCGGCGGATGCGAAGTCTGCAGATGTTTGCCGCCGTTCATGCCTCAGTCTTCAACCATTTCAACTCGGAGCGAAGCCTGTCCTCAAGGGCCACTTTCAAACTCAATCTCACCGCTGCTCTCGCCGAGTGGCGCGATCTCTGCGCGGCATAAGGGCCAGCCATCCTGCCCTTATAGAGACGAGTTCGAATTGGTCTGACAGCACCCAAGAAAAGATCTCCCGCTTCGTAGAAGAGATGGCTAGGAAACTGGAAAACCCTTCGAATTTTGAGAAACGAGCCTACCTTCGCGCATTGATTGACCAAATCATTGTCGGCGATGAAGTCGTTGAAATCCGAGGACGCCGCTCGCAGATCGAGCGGACCGTTACCAACGACTCGGCGATCGCCTCGTCGGTTCCCACTTTTGTTCGTGAATGGCGGAGAGACAGGGATTCGAACCCTGGAGACAGTTTCCCGCCTACACACTTTCCAGGCGTGCGCCTTCGACCACTCGGCCACCTCTCCGGTGCCGGTGGGTTTAGCCTCAAGCGCGGGGGAGATGCAAGAGCCGAAAACAGAGTTTTTTCGCCAATTGCCCCCCGCCACTCAAGTGCCGTCTAGCCTTCCAGATGCAGGTTTACCCGGCGGTTCTGCGCCCCCTTCTTTTCGACCTTGCCGATCCGGATCCGGCCAATCTCGCCCGTGGTCGCGACATGGGTGCCGCCGCAGGGTTGCAGGTCGATCTGCTCCGTCTCCGACCCAATCCGGACGAGGCGCACACGCCCCTGCCCCATCGGCGGCTTGACCGACATCGTCTTGACCAGCCCCGGATTGGCCGCGAGTTCCGCATCGGAGATCCAGCGTTCGGTCACGGCCAGATCGCGGTCGATCAGGTCTTGCAGCGTGGCCTGAACCGCCTCCTTGTCTGCCAGCGTCTCGGGCATGTTGAAGTCGAGCCGCCCTTTCTCGGCACCGATTGAGCCGCCCGTCACGGGCAGCGGGATTACCACGGAGAGTAGGTGCAGCGCCGTATGGACGCGCATATGGCGATAGCGTCGCTCCCAGTCGAGCGCCTGACGCAGCTCCGTGCCCACTGGCGGCAGCGGCGCAGGCTCCGCAGGGACCAAAACAATCGCGTCTCCCTCCCCTTTCACCGTCGTTGCGATCTTCAGCGTTTGGCCATCCCAGTAGAGCGCGCCATTGTCGCCCGGCTGCCCTCCGCCCTGTGCATAGAAGATAGAACCGTCCAGGACGATGCCGCCTTCCGGCGTATGGGCAAGCACCGTGCCCTCGGCCTCGCGCGTGTAGGCGTTTTCACGAAAGAGCACCTCGGTCATCAATCATCCTCCGTCGGAGATTCGGGCTGGGAATCGGGCGCCTGCGGCCCGATCGGCGCCGGTGTTGCCGCAACGGGATCAGCAACAGGCGTCGCCTCGGCCGTCCCGCCCACTCGCAGCGCCTCGGGGTTGCGCAGCCAGATATCGCGCTGAGCGAAGGGGATCTCGATTCCTTCGGTAGCGAAGCGCTCGGCGATCTGGTGATTGAGTTCGGACCGCGTACCGAGGCCGAAATTGATGTCCCGCAGGATCACCCGCATCTCGAAATCGAGCGAATCCGCGCCGAAGCCCTGGAAGACGACCAGCGGTGGCGGGTTGACGATGACCAGCGGATGCGCCTCAGCGATCTCCTGAAGGATCGCCGCAACCTTGCGCGTATCCGTGCCATAGGCCACGCCGACGGCCAGAATAAGCCGGCCGGAAAGGTTGCCGCGCGTCCAGTTCGTAACCTGGTTGGAGACGAAATCGGAATTCGGCACCACGACATCGGTGCGGTCGAAGGTCTCGACGGTGGTGGCGCGCACGGAGATCTTCTTGACCGTGCCCATGATACCGCCGACCTCGATCCAGTCGCCCTCAGTCACCGGGCGTTCGATCAGCAGGATCAGGCCGGAGACGAAGTTCGACACGATATTCTGCAGCCCGAAACCGACGCCGACAGAGAGCGCGCCTGCGACGATCGCCAGGTTACTCAGGTCCAGCCCGGCCGCCGAAACGGCGATCATCCCCGAGGCGAAGAGACCCAGATAACCGATCCCCGAGACCATCGCCTTCTGCCCGCCCGGGTCGATCCGCGTGCGCGGCAGGATCGAGGCGCGCATCGCGGCCTGCACCAGCCGTGTGACGACAATACCAGCGGCGAGCGCCATCAGGAAGATCAGCAGGACCGTCGGCGAGATCTGCGTGTCGCCGACCACCACCCCTTCTTGGACATTGACCCAGAGCTCATCGAGATCGGCCTGCCGTACGCCCCAGGCGCGGGCGATGAAGGGCAGCGCCGCGACCATCAGCGCGAAATCGAACAGAACCGGCACCAAGCCCTTGGCGCCATCCGTCGTTGCACCGAAAACGAGTTCGAACAGCTCGCGGGAGAGTCGCTGCAGGAAGGTGACGATGGCGAGGATGGACAATGTCAGCGACGGCGACAGCGAGAAGAAGATTGCAGCGCGCGTATAGCCGAGAAGAGCCAGGAAAGGCGCGGCGAAGGCGAAAGCGAGACAGGCGCGGCCGATCAGCAGAATCGAGCGGTCGATGAAGCTGCGTTCGTCGGTCGCGTCGGTGACCGAAGAGAGGGAGCTATCCGCTTCTTCTACTTTGGCGCCATGCGAAATCAGCAGCCTCGCCAGGCCGACGAGGCAGAGGGTGGTGAGGACGATGATCGGGAAGGCGATGACGGGCGAGGTCTCTGCTTCTAGCGGGAACAGCCCTATCACACCCTCCACCAGCAGCGCTGACGCGAAGAGCAGGCCGAGAGAGGAGCTGTAGAAGCGGCCACGCACGCGTTCCCGCGTCGTCAACTCCAGCGAAACAGGCCAATCCTCGTGCCGCGGGAAGGTCTGGCCGCCCAGCCAACGCGCGGTGAAGAAGGCAATGCCCATGGCGGGGATGACATTGAGCAGCCCCTCCCCGCTGGGCCCGAACATCGAGCTTGCCTTGAGTGCCTGGGTAAGCAGCATCACGCCGAAGACCGGCAGAATGAATTGTCCCAGCGAGACCACCATGGCCGCCGCGACGCCGGACCGGCCACCGTCCGCGCCAAGATGCAGGATCCAGTCCACCAGCCGCCGGAACCATTCCCGCCCCCGGATCAGCAGCACCAATGCCAGCAAGGTCAGGACGAGGATCTGGAGAAGATTGTCCCGCAGCCGCGTCTGGTCGCTTTGCAGATGCGCCGCCGAACTGATCTCTGCAAGGACGATGACAACGACCCGCTGCAGGTCTTCCAGAGCCGTCACGACATGGTTCGGGTTCACCGGAGACGGGCCGCGCTGGAGCAACAAGTCCTTCTGGCGCGAACGGATCAGTCGGTCGATCTGGCCGATCAGCCCGTTGGCGCGGGCATAGGCCTCTTCTGCCTTGCGAACCGGCGTGATCAGCGCCTCATACTCGCCCTGCAACTCGTCGCGACGCGCGGCCAGTTCCGCACTCTCGCGTTCCCCCTCTTCCGGAGCCGGGCCGAGCGCCGCAATCTGCGCCTGCAGGAGTTTGATCTTGGAGCCATCGCGGGTTTCTTCGGCCTGGAAACGGATGCGCCAATCTGCGAGGTCGCGGCGCAATACCTCGAAGGCGGCATCGGACGCAGCCCGGCTCGCCAGCGACGCTTCCGCCCGGAGGGCAACCTTTTCCCAGGCCACGTAGTCTTCCTCGCCCAGTGGCGCCTCTGCCGCCTCCTGCGCGAAGGCCGCAGCTCCACCGCCCCCGATCTCCCGCGGCGACACTCCGTCCAGCAGGAGTAGCGACAGCAGGAAGATGCAGAGGAACCCGGCGAAACGGCGCATGGGTCAGCTCTCTTCTTCGAAGACGTTCGGCAGGCCGCGCGGCGCGTCGTCGAGCCAATGTGGCACTGGCAGCCCCTTGCCGCGCAGGAAATCCGGGTTGAAGAGCCGCGACTGGTAGCGGGTACCGTAATCGCAAAGCACGGTGACGATGGTGTGGCCCGGCCCCATCTCGCGCGCCATATGCATGGCGCCGGCGATATTGATGCCCGAGGAGCCGCCAAGGCAAAGCCCTTCATGCTCCAGCAGGTCGAAGACGATGGGCAGCGCCTCGGCATCGGGGATGTTGTAGGACATGTCCGGCGTGAACCCTTCGAGATTGGCGGTGATCCGCCCCTGCCCGATCCCCTCGGAGATCGAACTGCCCTCGGCCTTCAGCTCGCCGGTGGTGTAGAAGCTGTGCAGCGCCGCGCCATCCGGATCGGCCAGCCCGATCTTGACGCCTTTCGGTTGCAGCGCGGCGGCGACACCGGCCAGCGTGCCGCCAGACCCGACCGCACAGATGAAGCCGTCCACCTTGCCGCCGGTCTGCTCCCAGATCTCCGGGCCGGTGCCCTCGACATGGGCCTGCCGGTTGGCGACATTGTCGAACTGGTTCGCCCAGATCGCGCCATTGGGCTCGCTTGTGTCAAGTTCACGCGCCAAACGCTCGGAATAACGAACAAAATTGTTCGGCTTGCGGTACGGCGCGGCCGGCACTTCGACCAGTTCGGCGCCCGCGAGCCGCAGCATGTCCTTCTTCTCCTGGCTCTGGGTCTCGGGGATCACGATCACCGTGCGGAAGCCCATCGAGGCGCCAACCAGCGCCAGCCCGATGCCGGTATTGCCCGCCGTACCCTCGACGATGGTGCCGCCGGGACGCAGCTCTCCCTTCGCGATGGCATCGCGGATGATGAAGAGCGCCGCGCGATCCTTGACCGACTGACCCGGGTTGAGGAATTCGGCCTTGCCGAGGATCTCGCAACCCGTCGCCTCGCTGGCAGCGCGCAGGCGGATCAGCGGCGTGTTTCCAACGGCCGCGGCAAGGTCGGTCCTGATAGTCATGTCTGGCGAGCTCCCTAGGTTCAACAATCCCTTGCTAGCTTAGGGAAACGCCGTGTCAACCTGTGCCGGATCCCGCCGAGCGCAAGCTTTCGCGATGGCGCGCGAGATAGAGCAGCAGGATGATCAGCGGGCCGACATTGATCTCGCCACTCTCCAGCAGTTCCATGGCATGGTCGAAGGAGATGACATGGGCGCGGATATCCTCGCCTTCGCCCTCCAGCCCGCCCAGACCGGCCGCCTCGTCGGGCAGATCAGCCGATGCGAGATAGCTGAAGAGATATTCCGTCTTTGCCCCGGGCGTCGGATAATACTGCCCGACAAGCCTCAGATCCCAAATGGAAATCCCGGCTTCCTCCTGCGCCTCGCGCAACACCGCCTCTTCCGGGCTCTCGCCCCCGTCAATGCGTCCGGCAATCGCCTCCAGCAGCCAGGGCTGGCTGTCGCCGCGCGCATAGGGCCCGGCCCGGAACTGCTCGACCAGCAGCACCCGGTCGCGGACCGGGTCGTAGGGCAGCACCGTGATCGCGTCGCCGGAAACGAAGGCCGTCCGGCTCACCTCGTCGCCATGGCCGCCAGCGAAGCGCTCATGCGTGAGCTCGTATTCCTCGACCGAGAAGAAGGCCGAATAGTCCAGCGAGCGCCGCTTGAGGCGGACATCTTCCGCCCGTGCGGTCCGGCGCAAGGTGGTCGGCGCGGTCTGGCGGGCGTTCAGCCGCGCTTGCGCCCGCGCCCGGAGCGGACCAAAGCGGCGGGCCACGTCTGCGGCGCTGCGTCGGTCCATATCGGAGATGATCTCCTCGGCGGTCAGGCAGCTCAACGGTCCCCACCGCTCGGCCCAGCCCGCCAGGTCCCAGGTTGCGCCAGGCGCGAGGCCCGTCTTCGGCGGAACATACATGCAGGCCGTCACGGTCCTGTCCCCGTCGCGCACCTCGACGTCCTGCAGACGGTACCCGAACGCGCCCTCGAAATAATCCATGCGCGCCAGAGCCTCGGCCGACGGGTCGAGCAGCAACAGCCCTTCTGCGCTGCCGCCCTTCTGTGCAACAATCAGCGGGAAACTTTCCCCTGCGGCCCAGTGGACCGCATGATCCATCAGCCGCGCCGGCCGTGTCTCTGCCTCAGCGCCAATGACGCAAGCGCGAAGCGGGTCATGGCACAAGGTGCCGTAGAGAAAGATCGGTTGCATCGCTGCCGCCCCTGAAGCTCGGATCTAAGACCAGCGTTCCGCCGCCCAATCCGACAGGAAAGCAGCGAGGATGCCGCCGCCCACCAGGACGATCGGCACTTCCGGCTCGCTTATCATCAGCAGGAAATACTCCGCAATGAGTTCCATCATCGCGGTCAGAGCCTCGGTCGGGCCCTCGTAATGCAATGATGTCGAGCGCTCCAGCATCTCGACCCCAGCCCAAAGCACCAACACGTAGAAAAGGAACACCGCGATGGTTCGGAGCGCAGTCCCGATCGCCGCGTAACGCCCCTTTCCGGCCAGACGCCCCATCACCGACCAACCCACCAGCGCTCCGATGACGGTGTTTACCATCGACAGCATACCGGTCTGCGTCCCCTCGGGCAGCAGCGGCTTGTAGATCTCAGACGCAAAAAAGGCCACCAGGGCGAAGCCGATGGCGGCGAAGAGCTTGGCGGCGGTGGGCATTCAGATGTCTCTCCCGTTGCGCATTCTGCGGACTGGCTTGGCGGTCCATTCGACCGTGATCTGAGCCAGACCACAGATTCCGGACGAAAATATGGCATCGCAACGATGGTGCGCCGGATCAGGCTCCTGCTGTGGCTCTGAAGCATCGACATTGCGCCGGGGTGGCGCCCATTCCGGCTGACGCCGCAGTTGAGACAGAAATCGCAAGACAACAAGTCATAATATTATTATTTCAAACAGTTACCCGTCGTTATTGATGCTTCACTCAAGGTTTGAAGCCGCTCCTGTTCGGCGTCACCCGGGGCCGAGACAGGATCCCGCGAACGCAAGGCAGGAACATAAACAAACACATGTAGCCCATTGTTCCTAAATTGCATTTCTGCAATCACGCCGCATGGCTTTCAGCCGACAGGTCCACTCTCAGCACACTTTTTTCGTTTCACAATTCTGCGCTGCCCTGGTTTCGAAACGCATGCCAGCCAGCGAGAGCCGCCTCGCGCCCCTCCTTCAGCCCGACCACCGGTGCGGGTTCCGGATCGCTCGGCGAGAGCGTCCATGCCCTCGGGGCCGCTTCGAAATACTCCAGCGCGGTCGGCTCGGGAACCAGCGTCCCCTCGGCCAGCCACCGACGCCTGTAGACGCCATCGGGATCGAACTTCTTCGCCTGAGTGTCGGGATTGAAGACACGGAAGAAGGGCGACGCATCCGGGCCGCATCCTGCAACCCATTGCCAGCCGAGCGCGTTATTGGCAGCGTCCCAATCGACCAGATGCGCTTCGAACCAGCGCAACCCGATCCGCCAATCCGCCATCAGGTGTTTGCTGAGATAACTCGCCACGACCATCCGGGCGCGGTTCTGCATCACCCCGGTCACCATCATCTCGCGCATCGCCGCATCGACCAACGCCACCCCGGTCCGGCCCCGTTTCCAGGCCCGGATCTCCGAGCGGGTCTCGTCGGTGCTCCAGGGAAACGCTTCCCATTCCGGTCGCCAGCAGCGTTTGTCGAGTTCGGGCGCGTGCCAGAGCAGATGCGCCGCGAATTCGCGCCACATCAGCTGCCGCAGGAAGGGCTCCGCCCCCGGGTTGCCCATGTCTCGCGCCCGCAGGCCGGCATGCCAGCATTGCCGAATGCCGATCTCGCCATTGGCAAGGAAGGGGCTCAGCCGGGAACAGGCATCATCCGCGAGCCGATCCCGTCCGGTCTCGTAGCCGCGCAGGTCATCTTCGAGGAACTCGGCAAGCCGCGCCTGCGCAGCCTCTTCCCCGGCCTCGCAATGCCGCGCCAGGACCGATCCGCCGTGCCGGACCCCCGCCCCGAGTTTCCAGTCCGCAAGTCGCTCGGAGGACGGATGTTGCTCCGGAGACCGCAAACGCGGGGGGACCGGCGCTGGCGGCGCGATGTCCGCGCCGCGCATTGCGCGCCACATGGCGGTGAAAACGCGGAAGGGGCCGCCGGACGCGTTCCGGATCTCCGCGGGATGGAACAGCCGATTGCCGTCAAAGACCCGAACCTCCGGAAGCCGCTCCTTCAAACTGTCGAAGGCGACGGGATCACCGTCGGTGTGCCGACAGAGATAGAGCGCCCGCGCGCCCGTCTCTAAGGCCAATGTGGCCAGAGCCGCCTCGGGCGCGCCGCTGCGCAAGATCAGCGGCAGCTCATGACGCGCAAGGGACTGAGCGAGTGCGTCGAGCGCCCGCTCCAGCCGCCAGCGCGCGGCCGCGCCGAGCCGGTCAACGGACGAATCCCGGAAGAAGACGGGTATTATCGGCGCACCTGTTGCGGCGGCCGCGCTCAGTGCAGGCTGATCGGCAAGGCGCAGGTCACCTCGGCGCAGCCACAGCAAAATCGGACGATCATCACTCATGCCCGCCCACATAGCGTCACGACCGGACCCGTCAATCGCCCCGCCGCGTCAGTTTCAGAGGTTGGAGCCGATATCGAGGCTGCCGACATTGCCAAAGAGCTGCTGCAGGAAGTTCAGGCCCTCGACATTGGACGCCGTCACGCGGCGCGACAAGGCGACAACATTGCCGTCCTGCAACCCGAAGCGTTCGACATTCGTCACCACGCCGCTGGAATTGAAGCTGATCGCCACAACCTCGCGCTCGACCACTTCCGGCGCGTGCCAGGTGAAGCTGCGGATACTCTGGGAGACATAGTAATAGCCCGAGTCGCGCAGCACCCCCGAGGAGGACGGCGCGCCGACCGTATCGGCAACAGTCTCGCGCGTATCGACACCGACCTTGATGTTGGCGAGATCTTCATCGGTGGGCGTGAAACCGTGGTGACTGTAGAGCGGTGTACAGGCGCTCGCGAGCGCAAGTCCCGTGCCGAGGCAAACCCCGCGCACCGACCGGCCCAGATTTCCGTGCCAAACCCTGCCCATAACTGATCTCACGCCTCTTGCTCGTCTGTTTGTCTTCCGGCTTATATCAATGGCATTCTTTTCTTCAAGAAAGGAAGACCCGCCATGAATGCGACCGATTCGAACCGGAGGCTTGTGCTCGCCCGGCTCTCCAAGACCGAACCGACGCCCTTTCGGCTGCCGCCGGAGGCCGTGGATAGCGCTGGGCTCCAGCGCGACCTGGAGCTGCTTGGCCTTCGCAAGCTGCGCTTTGAGGGCCAGCTTATCCCCGTGGGCCGCAACGACTGGCGGCTGGAGGCGACGTTTGGCGCCACGGCGGTCCAGCCCTGCGCCATCACGCTTGCGCCCGTGACAACTCGGATCGACACGAAGGTTCTGCGTCGCTACAGCGCCGATTTCACCGCCCCAACCGACGCCGAGGCGGAAATGCCGGAGGATGACACGCTGGAGCCCTTGCCCGAAACGGTGGACCTCGTGGAGCTTCTGACCGAGACACTGGCACTGGCCTTGCCGGACTTCCCCCGCGCCGATGGAGCGGAGCTGGGCGAGGCCGTGTTTGCCGAACCCGGCGCCGAACCGCTGACGGAGGAGGCCGCGAAACCCTTTGCAGGGTTGGCGACACTGAAGAAATCGCTGGAGGGGGAGTAGACGGAGCGCACCAGAGCCCCGAGTGTCGAACCGCCTTGTGGTCGGAGCAGCGCTGACATGCCGGCTATCTGCCTTGATCCCGTAGCCGGCAGCGCCGTGCCTCACTGACGGCAACTGTTCGATTCTACCGGCCGCGCCAAACACCCCGCGCCGCGACTCAAGCCGTCCGCGGGAACAGCTTGCCCCACTTTCGGTGAAGCCCGAGATCCACCAAAACCCGGCCCGTGACCACGCATACTGTCAAACCCAGCTCAAAACCGGCAAAACCGCGCCTCGACACTTGCAATCATCCGCGATCTGCGTATGTTCGCGCATCTTCCACACACCCTTGCAAGGGCACCGAAGCCGGCGTATGACGCGCCGACGAATGAAACACTTGCCGCCGGACACTGCCACCTGGGCACCGGCCGGCCCAAACCCGAGGTTGCGACATGGCTGTCCCTCAGAACAAGATCACCCGCTCGCGCCGTGGCCAGCGCCGCTCCCACGATTCGCTCTCCGGGGCCAATCCGAACGAATGCTCCAATTGCGGCGAGCTGAAGCGTCCCCATCACGTCTGCCCCGCCTGCGGCCACTACGACGACCGTGAAATCGTCGCGATGGTCGAGGAAGTCGATCTCGACGAAGACGCGGCCTGATCGGCCACGTCCCGGCAGTCGGGGGCGCTAGGCAATGAACATTGACGCGCAGTCCAACCTGCCGGACGCGACTCCGCCGGAGCTCGCCGGAAAAATCGTGATTTCGGTCGACGCCATGGGCGGCGACCACGGGCCGGCCGCGATCGTGGCCGGCTGTGCCATGTCTGCGAAGAAGAATCCGGAAATCGGCTTCATCCTGCACGGCAAGCGTGACGTGCTTGAACCGCTGGTGGCAAAGCGCCACCTGGCGGGGTGCTGCGTCATTCAGGATGCCGCTGAAGTCGTCACCATGGATTCCAAGCCCTCGACCGTGATGCGGCGGGGCCAGGACACGTCCATGTGGTCAGCAATTGATTCGGTTCGGCATCACGAGGCAACCGTTGCCGTCTCCTGCGGCAATACCGGCGCGCTGATGGCACTTTCCATGGTTCGCCTGCGCAAGCTGCCCGGGGTCAATCGCCCCGCCATTGCCTGCCTCTGGCCCTCGCGCTCCGCAACCGGCTACACGGTCATGCTCGATGTCGGCGCCGATATTCGCGCTGATGACAGCGATCTGCTGCAATACGCTCAGATGGGCTCGTCTTATGCTCGTAACGGTCTGGATATTCATCGGCCGCGAGTCGGGCTGCTCAATGTCGGCACCGAGGAACACAAGGGCCGACCCGAGCTGAAATCGGCCCACACGCTGATCTCCGACGCCGCACCGAACTCCGATTTCGACTTTGTCGGATTCGTCGAGGGGGGCGATATCCCGAAGGGCAATGCCGATGTGATCGTGACCGACGGTTTCACCGGCAATGTCGCGCTCAAGACCGCCGAAGGCACCGCCTCCCTGATCCGCGACCTGCTCAGCGAGGCGTTCAAATACACGATTCTGAGCCGAATCGCGGCGCTCCTTGCCCTGACCTCGCTGCGGCGCCTCTCCAAACGGACTGATCCGCGACGCGTCAATGGCGGGGTATTCCTCGGGCTGAACGGCACCGTGGTCAAATCTCACGGCTCTGCGGACGCAACCGGCGTGTCTGCGGCAATCAAGCTCGCCTTTCAACTGGCGCAAGCCGGCTTTTCCGACCGTCTTGCGGCCCGTGTGGCCTCGACCTCGGCCTCGCGACAGGATATGTCGTGACGCAACGTTCCTGTTGACCCAACGGGAAGGCGGAAAAGCAACAAGCAGGCCGGAATGCAGATAAGAGCTGTCGTGCGTGGCGTGGGCCACTATCTCCCCGAGCGAATCGTCGAAAACAGCGAGTTCGAGACCATGCTGGACACGTCGGACCAGTGGATCCGCTCACGGTCCGGAATCGAACGACGACATTTCGCGGCAGAAGGGGAAACGACCTCCGATCTCGCCGCCGCCGCCGGACGGGCCGCACTCGACGATGCCGGGATGGAAGCAAACGATATTGACGCCATTGTCCTCGCCACCTCGACGGCCGACCTGACCTTCCCCTCCGCCGCAACCATGGTTCAGCACAAGCTCGGCATGACACGCGGCTTTGCCTATGACATGCAGGCGGTGTGTGCCGGCTTCGTCTTCGCGCTCTCGAACGCCAACGCGCTGATTCTGTCGGGGCAGGCCAAGCGGGTGATGGTGATCGGGGCGGAAACCTTCTCGCGCATTCTCGACATGACGGATCGCGGCACCTGCGTGCTCTTCGGAGACGGCGCCGGCGCACTGATCCTCGAGGCACAAGAGGGCGAGGGAACGGTCGAGGATCGCGGCATCCTGGCGACCGACCTGAATTCCGACGGGAAGTATTGTGACATCCTCTATGTCGATGGCGGTGTCTCGACCGGCACGACCGGCGTCCTGAAGATGCAAGGCAAGGAAGTGTTCCGCCACGCGGTCGAGAAGCTCGCCGACACCGCGCATCGATCGATGGCGCAGGTCGGGCTGGACCATGACGATGTCGACTGGATCGTGCCGCACCAGGCCAATATCCGCATCATCAAGGGCACGGCGAACCGATTGAAAGTGCCGATGGAGCGGGTCATCCAGACGGTGCAGGACCACGGAAACACCTCGGCGGCTTCGATTCCCCTGGCGCTCTCTGTGGGCAAGCAGGAGGGCAAGATACAGCCCGGCCAGCTGGTCGTGACCGAAGCGATCGGCGGCGGGCTGGCATGGGGATCGGTGGTTATCCGCTGGTAAGGGCGGCTTTCCCGGCCGCCGCACCCGCATCTTCGATGCTTGGCGGCGGCCGGTGATGGCGCGCATCTGCGATGCGCGTTGCTTAGGTTTTCTTCATTAGAATCCTGAGACTAGCGGAAGGCCAAGCGGCTGGAGCGCGGGCAGCATCGCTCGGGAATCAGCCTGTTCCCCTGTCATATTGACGCTAAGTTCAAAGATTCACGGCAGCGCCCAAGTCGTTGATATTGACTGAAATACATCGCTCGCCTACGCTCTCCGGAAAACAGGGATGGACGATTTATGAGCGACAAGACCTTGACCCGCATGGATCTCAGCGAGGCGGTATTCCGCGAAGTGGGCTTGTCCCGCAATGAATCGGCCGCGCTCGTGGAAAGTGTCCTGCAACATGTCTCCGACGCGCTGGTGAAGGGCGAGCAGGTGAAAATCTCCTCCTTCGGCACCTTCTCCGTGCGCGAAAAGGCAGCCCGCGTTGGCCGCAATCCGAAGACCGGCCAGGAGGTTCCGATCTCGCCGCGGCGTGTCCTGACCTTCCGTCCCTCGCATCTGATGAAGGAGCGGGTCGCCGCCGGCAACCGCAAGTAAGGCCCTCGACACATGAACGGAAAATCCCCCGACGCGTTCCGCACCATAAGCGAGGTGGCGGATTGGCTTGGTGTGAACACGCATGTTCTGCGATTCTGGGAGAGCAAATTCACCCAGGTCAAGCCGATCAAGCGCGCTGGCGGGCGGCGGTATTACCGACCGGCCGACATGGAATTGCTCGGCGGCATCCAGAAGCTGCTGCATGACGAAGGGATGACAATCAAAGGCGTCCAGAAGGTGCTGCGCGACCAGGGCGTGCGCGCGGTCTCGGCGATGTCGAAGCCGGTCGAACCGTCGGACGGCGAGCCCATGGAGGAGAATGCGGCACCGGACGAGATCGCGGAGCCGACTCCTTTGGGTGTGGAGACGCCGCAGCCGGTCGAAGCGGCCGAGGCAGTCCCGCCTGCCATGAACGAATCGGACGCGGTGGACGACGCCATGCCGGCGGAGGCACCGGCGGACAGCATGACTGACGAATCTGTCGGCGTTCAGGCGAAGCCCTTCGTGGAAGACGAGGCACCGGACGCGCCCCGGATGGAAGAGAGCGCCCTGCCCCACACGCAAGTCGACACGGAGGCCATGGAGCCGGACCCGGAGATTCCCGCCAGTGTCTCGGAAATCCCGCCACAGGGGGTTTCCGCGATGCCCCCGGATGAGCCCGCAGCCAGCGAGGCAGCACCGGAACCTGTCGCTCCAGCGCCCCCCGAAGCGTTTGAAGAAACGGTGCCGGCCGAGGCGGAAGCAATGGCGCAGGCGCCCGCACCAGAGGCATCCGTTCAACAGCCTGAAACCGCACCCTCGCCCCCCCCCGAGCCGGCACCGGAGCCAGAGGTGGCTTCCATCGCGCCCCCCGAGCCCGCGACAGCCTCTCCCACGATGCCGCTTTTTTCCCGTCGATTGGCAGCGACAGACGAGGATGTCGACGCCTCCGCCGAGCAGGACATTCCGGTGCGCGCGCCAGAGGCCAAAGGCCCGATCATTGCGCCGCTGCCGCCCGCCGATATCTCCCTCACCGAAGCGCTGGATCGACTTCAGCCGCTGCAGGTTTCGCCCGCCTTGCTCGCGCCGATCCATTCGCGAATGCTGGCCCTGCGCGAGCGGATGGACGAGGCGAGGTGACGCGGAAATTCCTTGGCGATTGCCTCTTGCTCTCACCGGAAAATAGGGTATCTAACCCCAAGTTCGGGCTATGGCGCAGCCTGGTAGCGCGTCCGTCTGGGGGACGGAAGGTCGCAGGTTCGAGTCCTGCTAGCCCGACCATTCACAAAACCGCCCGCGACCTTCGGGGAGCGGGCGTTTTGCTGTCCGCCGCCTGCGCGGCGCCTTTGCGAAGGAGGGTCACATGAACGGTGTGCTGCCAAGCCAGGCCATCACGGCATTGATCGCCGAAGGCGCCATCGCCGCCGACCAGCCATTCGCCACAGGACAGGTTCAGCCCGCCAGTCTCGACCTGCGGCTCGGTTCCGAAGCCTATCGCGTCCGCGCGTCCTTTCTTGCCGGCGGTGGCCGTTCGGTCCGCGAACGGTTGGGCGAGTTCGAAATGCACCGGATCGATCTCAGCGAAGGTGCGGTTCTGGAGAAGAACTGCGTCTATGTCGTGCCGCTGCAGGAGCGGCTCGCGCTGCCCGCCGGGATCAACGCTGTCGCCAACGCGAAATCCTCCACCGGGCGGCTCGATCTCCTGACCCGCGTCATCACCGATGGCGGGATGGAATTCGACCGGATCGGCTCGGGCTATACCGGTCCGCTCTATGCCGAGATCTGTCCGCGCAGCTTCTCGGTCCTTGTCCGCCCGGGGATGCGGCTCAACCAGATCCGTTTTCGGGCCGGCAAGGTCACGCTGGACGACACAGCGCTGCAGGCGTTGCATGACGAGGTCGGGTTGGTCTCGGGGCCGGCGACGATCTCCGAGGGGCTCGGCTTCTCGGTCGATCTGCAGCCGGAGAACGGCCGACTGGTCGGCTGGCGCGCCAAGCCGCATGCCGGGGTAATCGATCTCGATCGGATCGGGCATTACGCGCCCCGCGATTTCTGGGAAAAGGTCGAGACCGAGGACGGGCGGATCATCCTCGATCCGGGCGCGTTCTACATTCTTGTCAGCCGTGAGGCCGTGCATATCCCGCCCGATTATGCCGCCGAGATGGCACCCTATCTCGCCATGGTGGGCGAGTTCCGGGTCCATTACGCGGGGTTCTTCGACCCCGGCTTTGGCCACGCGCCGGCGGGCGGCTCGGGTGCGCGGGGCGTGCTGGAAGTGCGCTGTCACGAAGCGCCTTTTGCGCTGGAGCATGGGCAGGTGGTCGGCCGACTGGTCTATGAGCGCATGGCGGAACGGCCAGAGTCGCTTTACGGCGAGGGGATTGCGTCGAATTACCAAGGACAGGGTTTGAAACTGTCCAAGCATTTCCGGCCGGTGGAGTAGCTACCGGCGTCGGCACGTTCGATCGCACGCACACCGAAAGCCGTGCCAACGCCTGCCCACGGGTTAGCGCACAACGAGTGAGTGGCGGGCTTTTGCCGAACCAAATCCGAAAGAAACCCCGAGGCCGGCGTGCGAATAAGAAAGCGCCAGCCCGCGTGGACGGGCAGGCGCTGGCACGGCGCTCTCGGCGTGGTTCCGTGCACTTCAGAGCTTCTTCGCCTTAGGTGACCTTTCGGCGCGTCTCGATCTGCGGCTGAGCTTGACGCGCCCTTACCACCACTGCTCCAACTGCAGACCAACACTCAGCCCATCGGTGGAACTCCCGAAGGCATCCTGGTTGGTGATCGCTCCTTCGTCGCTCCAATTCGCCCAAGTGACGAAGCCCCGTAGCTGCGGACGCGCGAAATAGCCTTTCTGGCCGAAGCTGTAGAACGGCGCCAGCGTGGCTTTGGTCAGCGACGCCGTGTCCTCGCCTTCTGTCCGGACCTGATCATAGCCAAGCTCGAAGGCAACGCCCCAATTCTTGCTGAAATTGTAGCTCGGACGAATACCGGCGGAGAACCATGTCTCGGTCTCGCCGTCGATTTCGGTGCTTTGCCAGACCGCGGTGGCCTGCGTTTCAAGGTCTTCGCTGGAGCGATAGAGCGCCTGAGTGACGAACCGGATCCGGCTGTCATCACTGTCCGCCTCGGTGTTGCCGATCGAGTTGAAGTTGATCCCGGCGCCCTGGCCGTACATCAGGGTGTTCTTCCACTCGCCCCAGACAAGCTCCGTGTTCTCTGCGTGGCCGCGGATCGAATAGCCATCTTCGCCCGTGTGATCGTCGCCCTGTGCATCGATCCAGCCGAGACCAATCTCGCCCTTCCAGTTTCCGCCAAGCGCGATATCGTGGAAGCGCAGATCGAAAGTGCCGGACTGGTAGTCCATGTCGTCATCATCACGGTCATAGTAAAATAAGGCCGCCGTGACATGGGTAGGTCCGAGATCGACATTCTCCAGACCGATCCCGTCCCCCGAGAAGTCCTCGTAGTAGAAATCGTTCATATGGACATCGCGGCGGCGATAGAAGCGGCGCCCGGCCCAGAGGAAGCTTTCCTCGAACGCGCCCGCTCCCAGCCGCTCGATGCCCATATAGGCCTGCGCCACCCCATCCCAGGGATCGTAATAGGCGCCAGTGGTCAGCGCATTGGAGTCGCCGCCGCCCTGATACATGAACTCGGCGACGAAATCGGAGCCATTGCCGAGCGCGGCCCGGTAGCCGAGAGAAGCCTCGCCATACATGTCGCTTTCATTGCCGAGCCGGTATTTCGCGCCGGCGCCGTCAAGCTGGAAAGCGGTGAACTCGTCGCCATCGGTCGAGCCGACGCCGAGCCGGTAATACCCATGGCTGAAAAGACCGTATTTGCTCTCGCTAACGGAATCCGGTCCCTCGGTATCGCCGATGGTGAGTTCCTGGTTCGCGACTTGCGCTCCCGCGCTGCAGGCCAGTGCAAGGGATGCACCGAGAGTTGCCTGGAAAATCCGTTTCATGACTGCCCTTTCCTCGTCGCCCGCAGACCCCAGAGGGCGGCATGGCTTTGTTATACGGAAAGCGTAGCTCTGCCGGAGTCCCGGCAGCAACCCGGGCGCTGCAATTTCCGGTTGAGTGTGGCGGCTGGGACAGTGAATCAGGATCAGGCGTGGCGCCTTGCTAGACGGGGCCGCTGTCTTCCTCGTCCTCGAACATGTCGGGCTGGTCATCCTCGTCCCCCTCGCGCTCGTCGAGCCCAAAGCCCGGCGGCGGGCGGTTGTCGAGCAGGCCGGCGGCGCGCAGGTCGCGCAGGCCGGGAAGATCGCGGGCGCTCTCCAGCCCGAAATGGTCGAGAAAGGCGGGAGTGACGACGAAAGTCACCGGCCGGCCCGGGGTCATCCGGCGGCGGCCAAAGCGGATCCACTCCATTTCCAGCAGCTGGTCGACCGTGCCGCGGGAGACGGAAACGCCGCGGATCTCCTCGATCTCGGCACGGGTCACCGGCTGGTGATAGGCGATGATCGCCAGCGTCTCGATGGCGGCGCGGGAGAGCTTGCGCGTCTCGACCGTCTCCTTCTGCATCAGGAAGCCGAGATCCGGCGCGGTGCGGATCGCCCAACGGTCACCGATGCGGGTGACATTCACCCCCCTGCCCTCGTAGCGCTTGCGCAGCCGTTCCAGCGCGGTGACCGCATCCGCGCCATGCGGCATACGCGCGTTCAGCTCGGCCACGGTGACCGGCTCGGTGGTGGCAAAGAGAATGGCCTCAACCATGCGCTCCTGTTCACCCTCGGGCGGCGCCTCGAAGAGGCTTTCTTCCGGCCGGGCGAGGCTTTCGTCCTGTTCAGACATTTCGATCCTCTGCGGCGCGGATCTGGATCGGCGCGAAGGTCTCGGTCTGGCGGATCGCGATCCGGCCGGCCTTTACCAGCTCCAGAGACGCCGCGAAGGTCGCCGCCGTGGCGGTGCGGCGCCGCTGCGGGTCCAGCTCCCAGCCCTCGGGCAGGTAGGACATCAGGTCCGTCCATTCACCGGCATAGCCGACCAGCGGCTTGAGCCGCTCCAGCGCCTCCTCCATGGTGAAGAGGTTCGCGCGATCCATCACGAATGGCCGGAAATCATCCTTGGTCCGGGTGCGGGCATAGGCCTGCATCAGGTCCATCAGGGTCGCGGTCCAGGTCACGCTGCGCGTGCGCTCGACCACCTCGATCTCACCACGCACGAAGAAATCCTTGCCCTTCTGGTCGCGCGCCATGAGCTTGGCGGCGGCGTCGCGCATCGCCTGAAGCCGCTCCAACTGGTAGGCAAGATGCGCGGCCAGCTCGTCGCCCGACGGACCGTCCTCGCCCGGTTCGGGCGGCAGCAACAGACGGGATTTGAGGAAGGCCAGCCAGGCGGCCATGACGAGGTAATCGGCGGCCAGCTCGATGCGCAGCGTCTTCGCCTTCTCGACGAAGGAGAGATATTGCTCGGCAAGCTTCAGCACGGAGATCTTGAGCAGGTCCACCTTCTGCGTTCGCGCCAGCGTCAGCAGCAGGTCCAACGGTCCCTCGTAGCCATCGACATCAACGATAAGGGCCTCGGCGGCGAGCCGTTCGGCAACCGCTTCGTCCTTCACCGCCGATATCATGTCCTCAGCCATAAACTTCCCCGTCCAGAAGGTCGTGAAGTTCGGCTTCAACGGCTGGAATGTCAATCTCCTGTGGCTCGGGGCGGCGATCCAGCGCCGAATTGGCCCGTGCCAGCGCGGGGGCCTCCAGCGCGCCGGAGGCGGCCACGACCGAGCGCATTTCATCCAGCACGCCATTGCAATGCAGCGCGATATCGCAACCGGCCGCGATGGCCGCCGCCGCGCGCGCTCCGACCGTGCCGTCCAGTGCCTCCATCGAGAGGTCGTCCGTCATCAGCAGCCCGTCAAAGCCGATCTCCTCGCGGATCAGCGACACCATCCGGGGCGATTGCGTCGCGGGGCGTTCGCTGTCGAAGGCGAGGTATTTCAAATGCCCGGTCATGCCCATCGGCAGGTCCGCCAGCGACTGGAATGGGGCGAAATCGGTCTCGCGCAGGGTCTCGGCCGTGGCCTCGACCACCGGCAGGTCCTTATGGCTGTCCGCGCGGGACCGGCCATGGCCCGGGATATGCTTCATCACCGGCAGCACGCCGCCGGCCATCAACCCCTCCGCCGCCGCCCGTGCACCGGTGACGACACTGGCCGTGTCCTCGCCAAAACAGCGATTGCGCAGGAAGGGGTGGGTGTCGGGGCGGGCAATATCGGCGGTCGGCACGCAATCCACGTCGATGCCAAGCGCCAGCAACTCATGAGCGATAAGCCGGTAGCGCAGAAAGCTCGCCCGCGCAGCCGTTTCCAGATCACCCGCGCGTGCCATCTGGTCGAGCGGCGGATGCCACTGGCGCCAATGCGGAGGACCGAGTCGCTGGACGCGCCCCCCCTCCTGATCGATCAGGATGGGAGCGTTGCGCCCCACGGCGTCGCGCAACTCTGAGCAAAGCCGTGCAACCTGCTCGGGAGACTGAATATTCCGTCCGAACAGGATAAAACCGAGCGGTTGTTCCCCGGCGAAGAATTGGCGCTCGGCAGGCTGGAGCGTCATCCCGATACAGCCGAGGATCGTGGCCGAAAGCGTGCTCACTTGGAGATCACCGGAATACAGTCGGCCCGTTCGGCGACAAGCGCGGCACAGAAACGACGGGCATCGGAAAGGTCCTCGAAGCCCATTGCCCGCAGGCGCCAGAAACTGCGCCCACCGGCCTTGGCTTCGAGCACAACCTGGGTCTTGTCGGCCATCAAGCCGTCGAACCGACCCGAGATCTTGTCCCAGGCAGCGCGGGCCTCGGCGTCGGAATCGAAAGCGCCGAGCTGGACCATGCGGGTACCAGTCGGCACGGCGGAGGCTTCCAGAACGGCGGGTCGGGCGCTGGTGCCGGTGCTGGCGGATGTGCCCATCGCCTCGGCGAGAGCCGCTTCGACGGCTGCGGAAGTTGCCGAGACGGGGGTCGCGGACGGGACCGAGGCCGTGCGGCGGCTTGGGCGCGGGGCCGGGCGCGGCGAGATCTTCACACCAGGGCCGGTCACAACAGATTCTGTCTCCCCGGACGCATCCTGGGCGACCTCTTCAAGCGGTTTGGTCGAGGCGCTCGCCATCTCTGTCCCTGCTTCTGCAACAGGGTCTGAAAGCTCCGTCTCGCCCAACGGCCGCGCACCGGCGGTCGCCGTTTCGGCAAGCTTCAGCGCAAGCGCAACGGGATCCTCTTCGGGAAGCTCCTGGCTCAGCGAGGCCATTTCCGGTTTCGCCTCTGGCGGCAGAATCTCGGCATCGGCGGCCTCGGCCGCATTGCCCAGCACTGTCTCGACCACGGGGTCTAGCTGCGCCACCGGCAGGTCCTCCTCGGCAAGCTCGACCGGCGCTGGCGCCAGCGTCAGCCGCGCCTCCGGCTCGGAGGCCGTCCCGACAGCCTGCACGTCATTGACCGCGAGCCCGGCATGATCGGCCACCTGTCCGCCCGGGTTCTCCGGCGCGATCCGGATCGGGCCGTCCAGCGCGCGCACGACAGGAACTCCGTTCACGTCGCGCATGATCTGCTTGTAGCCCCAATAGCCGCCGAACCCGATCACCGCGAGCGACAGCAACGCGCCGAGCGCATGCGCGGCAATGCGAAACCCGCCCGCACCACCGGCGCGATAAGCGTCTTCCTCTCCCGGAATGCCGTGAAGTTCAAATTCTGGATGTGTATGTCCCTGAGTCACCTGAATGACTCCGGACCGTTGGGCCTGTCCCCGGTCCATCATGCTCCGCCTCGTTTCTCTTCCCGCGGACCGTCGGAAGACGCGTCACGGGGCTTGCCTGCCAATGCCCCGTGACGCTGTTAAATCAGCGCATTTCTTCCATCGGGGTCACGCCCAAGATACCAAGGCCGGTGGAAATAACAACGGAGACGGCGCGGGCCAGCGCGATTTTCGCCTGGCTCGTGGCAGGATTGTCCTCCTGCAGGAATCGCAGCGCAGGTTCATCATTGCCGCGGTTCCACAGCGCGTGCAAATCTCCAGCCAATTCATAGAGATAGAAGGCGACGCGGTGCGGCTCGTTGGTCCGGGCCGCGATTTCCAGCAAGCGTGGCCATTCGGCCAGTTTTGCCGCCAGCGCGACCTCGGAGCCATGGGTCATGCCGGAAAGATCGGCCGCGTTCAGCGTTGCATCATCGACCACGATCCCCGCCGCCGCCGCTTTGCGCAGCACCGACTTGATCCGCGCATGGGCATATTGGACGTAGAAGACCGGGTTGTCCTTGCTCTGCTCCAGCACCTTGTCGAAGTCGAAATCGAGCGGCGCGTCGTTCTTGCGGGTGAGCATGACGAAGCGGGTGACGTCCGGGCCGACCTGATCGACCACGTCGCGCAGGGTGACAAAGGTCCCCGCCCGCTTGGACATCTTGAAGGGCTCGCCATTCTTGTAGAGTTTCACCAGCTGGGTGAGCTTGATGTCGAGCGGCACCTTGCCATCCGAGAGCGCCGAGACCGCTGCCTTCATTCGCTTCACGTAACCACCGTGATCGGCGCCGAACACGTCGATCAGCGCATCATAGCCGCGCTCCACCTTATCGAAATGATAGGCGATATCGGGGGCGAAGTAGGTCCAGGCACCGTCGGATTTCTTCACCGGACGGTCGACATCGTCGCCATGCGCGGTCGATTTGAACAGCGTCTGCTCGCGCGGCTCCCAATCCTCGGGTTTCTTGCCCTTGGGCGGCTCCAGCACGCCCTCGTAGATCAGGCCCTTCTCCTCCAGCGCCTTCAGCGCCGCCTCGATCCGCCCCGTGCCGTAGAGCGACTTCTCGGAATAGAACTTGTCCATCTTCACGCCGAGTGATGCCAGATCCTCGCGGATCAGCGTCATCATCGCCTCGGTTGCGAAGTTGCGGACTTCCTGAAGCCAGACATCTTCCGGCTGATCGACATAGGCGTCGCCCACCTTCTCCTTGAGCGCCTCGCCGGTGGCGATCAGGTAATCGCCGGGATAGGTGCCATCGGGAAAAGCGACCGCCTGACCATGCGCTTCGAGATAGCGCAGATAGACCGAACGGGCGAGCGTATCGACCTGCCCGCCGCCATCGTTGATGTAATACTCCCGCGTCACATCGTGGCCGGAGAAGGCCAGCAGAGAGGCCAACGCGTCGCCGAAGACCGCGCCGCGCGTGTGGCCGACATGCAGCGGGCCGGTCGGGTTGGCGGAGACATATTCAACATTAACCCGGCGCCCCTGCCCCATCTGCGAGCGGCCGTAATCGGCGCCCTGCGCGAGCACTGCGTGCACGACGTCTGCCCAGACCTCCGGCGCCAGGCGCAGGTTGAGAAAACCGGGGCCAGCCACGTCAGCCGTGGCAATGCGCGGATCGGCAACGAGCTTTGCGGCCAGCGCCTCGGCAATGTCGCGAGGTTTCTTTTTCGCGGGCTTGGCGAGAACCATGGCGGCATTGGTCGCCATATCGCCATGCAGCGGATCGCGCGGCGGCTCGACGGCGACATTGTCGAGGCTCAGCCCTTCGGGCAGCAGGCCCTCGGTGGCAAGCGCGTCGAGCTCTTGCGTGACCAGGGCACGGATATCGGCATAGATGTTCATTCTTCAGGCTCCGCTGGCATTGCCGGGCGGTGTATCACGGGGGCGGGCCGCGTCAATGCCGCCCCGCGCCCGAAGGGCTCAAGGGGAATGCGCCGAAGGCGCGCAATCGGGCAGCCTTCCGGATCAGCCCCGTCCGACAATCAGCCGCGCATGTTCCTGCAAGGCAAAGCGATCCGTCATTCCGGCCACGTAATCCGCGACAACCCGCGCCAGCGCCGTCGCCCCTTCGGCCCGCGCCACGTCCTCCTGCCAGGCCGCCGGCATGCGTCCGGGATTGCCCATGAAGAAGGGAAAGAGCTCTTCCACGACCCGCGTCACCCGCACCCGCTCCTCCATCACGCTCGGCGCGCGATACATGCGCGAAAAGAGAAATGCCCGGATCGCTTCGATTTCCTGCCAAACCGGCGTCGAAAACCGCACCACCGAATGGCGCAGATCGCGCACGCTCTGTGCGTCGCGCGCGCCTGATTCCGCCAGCAGCCGCCGCGAGGTGTCGATCACGTCCGTCACCATCACCCCGAAGACCCGCCGCAGCGCCTCGTGCCGCCGCCGCTTGTGATCCAGCCCCGGCCAGACCGCATCGACCTCGGCATAGGCCGGTCCGACAATTGGCAGGGTCTCGACTTCCGGGTCGGTGAAGAGCCCCGCCCGCAGACCGTCCAGCAGGTCATGGTTGTTATAGGCGATGTCGTCGGCCAGAGCGGCGACCTGCGCCTCGGCGCTGGCATGGGTGCGCAGTTCGAGATCGTGAATCCGGTTGTATTCTTCCAACCCATAGGGCAGCGGTCCCAACACCGGGCCGTTATGCTTCGCGATCCCCTCAAGTGTCTCCCAGGTCAGGTTCAGCCCGTCGAACCCGGCGTAATGCCGTTCCAGCGCGGTCACGATCCGGATCGCCTGCGCGTTGTGATCGAAGCCCCCATGCGGCGCCATCAACGCCTGCAGCGCGTCCTCGCCGGTATGGCCGAAGGGCGGATGGCCGAGATCATGCGCCAGCGCGACCGCCTCGGTCAGCTCCTGATTGAGGCCCAGCGAGCCGGCGATTGTCCGCGCCACCTGCGCCACTTCGATGGAGTGAGTCAGGCGGGTGCGGAAATAATCTCCCTCGTGTTCGACAAAGACTTGCGTCTTGTGTTTGAGCCGCCGGAAGGCCGAGGAATGGATGATACGGTCGCGATCCCTCTGAAAAGGCGAGCGAAAGGTGCTCATGGCTTCTTCATGCAGCCGACCACGGCTGGCGGCGGGATCGCAGGCATAACGGGCGAGGTTCATGGGAATCCTTGTTGAGCCGTTCCAAGCGCCATATATCCGGGATAGACGCGAATGGCGACGGGACATAAGAGGCACTTCATGGCATTGACCCTGCCCCCGAAAGTAACTGAGCGCGCTTTCGAGCGCCTGGCCGAGATCGACGCGGCGCCGAAAGCGTTGCGCGTTGCCGTTGAAGGCGGCGGATGCTCGGGCTTTCAATACGAGATCTCGCTGGACGAACCGGGCGCGGATGACCTCGTCCTCGAAGGGCTGGGCCAGAAGGTTGTGGTCGATACCGTCTCCCTGCCCTTCCTTGAAAACGCGACGATCGACTTCGCCGACGAGCTGATCGGCGCGCGGTTCACGGTTGAAAACCCCAATGCCAGCTCCTCCTGCGGCTGCGGCATCAGCTTCTCCATGTAAGCCCCGATCACGAGGGGTTTTTCTTCTCGCGCTACCTTCCCCCATCCCGTAGCCTCGCCGTCAGGGACCGAACAGGATGGAGGGGATTTCCCGATGGGTGACCGGATGTCGGAGCTGCGATGGGGCACGCTGCTGCTGCTGCTTGTCTGCGCTATCCTGCTTGAGCCCCTGATCGGAACCTCGCGTATTGCCGAGCTGGCCAGCCTTGCATTGTTCGAAACTTCGGTCCTCGGGGCAATCTTCATGAGCGCCGAGACCCGCCGGGTCCAGCAGGTCGGCTTTGTGCTGGCCGTCACCTGGTTTGCGGCCAGCGTTATCGCCGTTCTCGAATACGAGGTCGGCAGATTGGTTGCCTGGCTCTCGGTGATCCTGGTGTTCGGCGCGCTGACGCTCACATTCCGCAACATGATGCGGCGCGGGCAAAGCGACATGGACACACTGCTCGGCGCAATCTTCGGCTACCTGTTGCTGGCGATGGCCTGGGCGATGCTCTACGTCCAGATCGAACGCTGGTGGCCGGGGTCCTTCTCGGTGCCCGAACAGAGCGATATCTGGGCCTCTATGCTCTATTACAGCCTCGTGACCCTGACCACGCTGGGCTATGGCGACGTCTTGCCGGTCTCGGACATCGCGCGGATGGCGGCCGGGTTCGAGGCGGTGGTCGGCGTACTCTACATCGCGGTCATGGTCGGGTCCATCGTCTCCGGACTGCATGACCGCCGAACGGAAGAGCATCCCGATCCGCCGGCTTGAACCGGGTGCAGAAGACGCCGTGATTGGCGCGGCACCCGTTTCGCGTCCATTCGCCCTCCGGCCGCGCAGCCCCCGGCCCCGCAAGAGCAATTCGCCCCCGAAAATGAAAAAGGGGCGCCCGGAGGCGCCCCGTAAGTTTGGCTTATCAGGCTCGATTTTTTGTACCGCCCGGTTTTCTGCCTGCGGCCTGATCCGCCCTCGGGGCGAGCGCACCCGCCCCCGAACCCGCACCAGCCTGGGGAACAGGCCGGCGTGGTATCTGTCTTAGCTACACCCGCTCGTCGACCCGCAGGTGTTGCATTTCATGCAGGTGCCGTTACGCACCAGCGTGTAGTTTCCGCACTCGCCGCAGGCCTCGCCCTCGTAGCCCTGCATCCGGGCCTTGGCGCGGTTGTCCATCGTCGTGATCGCGCCAACCGAGGTCTCTGCGACGGCCTGAACCTCCGGCACCAGCGTCTGAAGCGTGGCGAGCGGGTCGGTGGCACCATCGAGTGCGGTGCCACCGACCATGCTCTCAACACCGCCCTGAAGTACAACCAGCTCTTGGGGTAGCCGTTTGCGCAGGTAGCCGGTGGAGGAAATCTGCTTGAGCACCTGGAGGGACTTACTTGCAGCAGATTCCGAGAGTTCGGAGATATTGTTGACACCTTCGTGGTGATCGCCCCGGCCGAGATCGTCGAATGTGTGCCCGGAGGGCTTCACATGCGCGAGGTCGGTGCGGTCGAGATAGGAGACCGCCAGTTCGCGGAAGATGTAGTCGAGGATCGAGGTCGCGTTCTTGATCGAGTCATTGCCCTGCACGATGCCGGCCGGCTCGAACTTGGTGAAAGTGAAGGCGTCGACGAACTCCTCCAGTGGCACACCATATTGCAGGCCCACGGAGACCGCGATGGCGAAGTTGTTCATCATCGCCCGGAAGCCCGCACCTTCCTTGTGCATGTCGATGAAGATCTCGCCGAGCTGACCGTCCTGGTATTCGCCGGTGCGCAGATAGACCTTGTGACCGCCGACATTGGCCTTCTGGGTGTAGCCCTTGCGGCGCTCCGGCATCTTCTCGCGATGGGAGCGGACGATTTCCTTCACGATCACCTTCTCGATGATCTTCTCGGCCAGAACCTGCGCCTTCTCCGCCGGGGCGCCGGTCTCGAGCACCTCTTGCGCGTCCTCGTCATCCTCGACGAGGGCGGCCGCCAGCGGCTGGCTCAGCTTGGAGCCGTCGCGATAGAGCGCGTTGGCCTTGGTACCGAGCGACCAGGAGAGCTCATAGGCCTTCTGGCAATCCTCGATGGTCGCATCATTGGGCATGTTGATGGTCTTGGAGATCGCGCCCGAGATGAAGCTCTGTGCGGCGGCCATCATGCGGATATGGCTGTCGACGGAGAGGAAGCGCTTGCCCGTCTTGCCGCAGGGGTTGGCGCAATCGAAGATGGCGTAATGCTCTTCCTTGAGATGCGGCGCGCCTTCCAGCGTCATCGTCCCGCAGACATGGTCATTGGCGGCGTCGATCTGCGCCTTGGTGAAGCCGAGATCCGTCAACATGTCATAGGAGGGATCGTTCAGCTTCGCGGCCGGAATGCCCAGCACATCGGTGCAGAACTCCGCGCCCAGCGTCCACTGGTTGAAGACGAAGCGGATATCGAAGGCCGCGGCCAGTTCCTTCTCGATCTTGTCGATCTCGACCTGGGAAAAACCGTTGCCTGCGAGGGTCGTGTGGTTGATGCCCGGCGCGTTGCCAAGGGAGGCATGGCCAACCGCGTGGGAGACGATCTCGCCAATCTGCGCCGTCGTGTAGCCGAGCTTTTCGAGCGCGGCCGGAACCGAGCGGTTGATGATCTTGAAGTAGCCGCCGCCTGCGAGCTTCTTGAACTTCACCAGCGCGAAATCGGGCTCGATGCCGGTGGTGTCGCAATCCATGACCAGGCCGATCGTGCCGGTCGGCGCGATGACGGAGGTCTGGGCATTGCGGAAACCGTTGATCTCGCCGAGGCGCAGTGCTTCGTCCCAGGTGTTCTTCGCCAACTCGTTCAGATGCTTGTCCGGGTTGGAGGCAAGGTCGAGCGGGACCGGCTTCACGGCGAGCTGCTCATAGCCTTCCGTGTTGCCATGGGCGGCGTTGCGGTGGTTGCGGATGACGCGCAGCATGTGCTTGGCGTTGCGCTCATAGCCGGCGAAGGGACCGAGTTCGCCGGCGATCTCGGCGGAGGTCGTGTAGGCCACGCCGGTCATGATCGCAGAGAGCGCGCCACAGAGAGCCCGCCCCTCGTCGCTGTCATAGCTGTAGCCCATATTCATCAGCAGCCCGCCGATATTGGCGTAGCCAAGGCCGAGCGTGCGGAAGTCATAGGAGAGCTGGGCGATTTCCTTGGAGGGGAACTGCGCCATGGTCACCGAGATTTCCAGCGTCAGCGTCCACAGACGTGTGGCGTGCATGTAATCCTCGGCCTGGAACACGCCGTCCGTGTGGAAGGTCAGCAGGTTCATCGACGCGAGGTTACAGGCCGTATCGTCGAGGAACATATATTCCGAGCACGGGTTGGAGCCGCGAATGGCGCCATCTTCCGGGCAGGTATGCCAGGCATTGACCGTGTCGTGGAACTGGATGCCGGGATCGGCACAGGCCCAGGCGGCGTGGCCGATCTGTTCCCAGAGGTCACGCGCCTTGATGGTCTTGGCGACCGAACCGTCGATGCGGCGCAGCAATTCCCAATCGGCATCGTTCTTGACGGCCTGCAGGAAGGCGTCGGTGACGCGCACGGAGTTGTTCGAATTCTGGCCGGACACGGAGCTATAGGCTTCGCTGTCCCAATCGGTGTCATAGGTCGGGAACTCGATGCTGGCATAGCCCTGGCGAGCGTATTGCAGCACGCGATTGACATAGGTCTCGGGGATCGCAACCTGCTTGGCCGACCGGATCGCCTTTTTCAGCGAGGGGTTCTTCTTGGGGTCGGTGGCGTCGGCTTCGTCGCCATCCCACTGGCCGATGGCGTCGAAGATCTCGTTGAGCTTGGCTTCATGCATCTTGGAGCCGGCCACGATGGAGGCAACCTTCTGCTCCTCCTTGACCTTCCAGTTGATGAATTCCTCGATATCGGGGTGATCGGCGTCGCAGATCACCATCTTGGCGGCGCGGCGGGTGGTGCCGCCGGACTTGATGGCGCCCGCGGCGCGGTCGCCGATCTTCAGGAAGCCCATGAGACCGGAGGACTTGCCACCGCCCGAGAGCGGCTCGCCTTCGGCGCGCAGCGAAGAGAAGTTGGTGCCGGTGCCGGAGCCATACTTGAACAGGCGCGCCTCGCGGACCCAGAGATCCATGATGCCGCCCTCGTTCACCAGGTCGTCGGAGACGGACTGGATGAAGCAGGCATGCGGCTGCGGATGCTCATAGGCGGAGTTGGACTTGGTCAGCTTGCCGGTCTTGTAGTCGACATAATGGTGGCCCTGGCTGGGTCCGTCGATGCCGTAGGCCCAGTGCAGGCCAGTGTTGAACCATTGCGGCGAGTTCGGCGCGGCGCGCTGCGTGGCCAGCATATGGCGCATCTCGTCGAAATAGGCGCGCGCATCGGACTCGGCGGTGAAATAGCCACCCTTCCAGCCCCAATAGGCCCAGGCGCCGGCCATGCGGTCGAAGACCTGGCAAGCCGAGATCTCGCCGGTGAAACGCTCGTTCTCGGGCAGCGCCTCCAGCGCCTTCTCATCGGGAACCGAGCGCCAGAGAAACTCCGGAACGCCCTTTTCCTTGACCTTGCGCAGCTTGGCGGCAACGCCGGCCTTGCGGAAATATTTCTGTGCGATCACGTCCGAGGCGACCTGGCTCCACTCGGCCGGCACCTTGATGCCGTCCAGCGCGAAGACGGTCGTGCCGTCAGGATTGCGGATCTCTGATTTCGTGGTGGTGAAGGCCAGCCCGGCGTAGGCATCTTCTCCGGTCTTGGTAAACTTGCGATCAATCTTCATAGGTCGAGCCCCGTGCGTGTTCTTGCCGTCCGCCCCTGCCAGGCGGCTTTGAAAATGGATGACGCGCTCGGGCTGTTCCCCTGCCTTCACGCGGCCATGCGATCCGTGTTTTCGAATGCAAAAGAGAGACACGCCCCTCGCCGGGCATGGAAGATCGGGCCGCTGGCCCGTCATATCGGAGTGTCCGTCCCTTGCGACCCGCTGCCACTATATGTTGTGGTCTTGTCGTTTCGCTCGCACAAATTGGCGTGGTCGTCCCTACAGGTCAACGGGAAAGTTTTATAGAAATTGCAAATCTTTTACTTGACCATCGAGCGGTCTGCGGAGTCGCCTGATTCAATCGGTTAACGTTGTTTTCGCATCAGATTTGGTGCTGCACTGCGGAAAGCCCCGCATAATATGGGGTTAGGCTGTGGATATCATCCGATACCTTAAGTAACGAAAGTTAATGTGCCGCGCGCATCCCCCGATCGGGGCCGCAACCGATTTGCCACAGCAGGCACCACTAGATCTTGTGCCCTCATATCAGTGTTGCGTGACACGCAGACCAGCGAACGCCCCGCCTTGACGGGCGGGGCGTTCTGGTGGGGGCAGGCTATTGCCCGCTCAACGTTGCGCGTTTTGCCAGTCGGGATGGCGCCAAGGCTCATGATTTTCAGGCGCAAGCGGCGTGCGGCCAAGGATATGGTCGGCCGCTTTCTCGCCGACCATGATCGAGGGCGCGTTGAGATTACCATTGGGGATTCGCGGGAAGATCGAGCTGTCGGCCAGTCGCAGCCCCTCCACACCGATGACCCGGCACTCCGAATCAACCACGGATCTCAGGTCGTCGGCCCGACCCATCCGGCAGGTGCCGCAGGGGTGATAGGCGCTCTCGGCGTGATCGCGGATGAAGCCGTCGATCTCGTCGTCACTCTGCAGGTCGGAACCGGGTTGAATCTCGTGCTTCACAAATGGCTTGAACGCCTCCTGCGCGAAGATCTCTCGCGTGAGGCGGATACAGGTCCGGAACTCTTCCCAGTCCTGCTCCTCCGACATGTAGTTGAAGAAGATTCGCGGGGCCTCTTTCGGATCGCCCGACCGCAGCGTGACCTCGCCGCGGGAGGGAGAGCGCATCGGGCCGACATGGGCCTGGAAGCCATGGCCTTCAGCGGCTGCCTTGCCGTCATAGCGCACGGCGATGGGCAGGAAGTGATACTGGATGTCGGGGTAGTCGATGCCAGCGCGGGAGCGGATGAAGGCGGCGCTTTCGAACTGGTTGGAGGCGCCAAGCCCCTTGCCGGTGAAGAGCCATTGCGCGCCAATCAGCGCCTTGCTGACCAGATTCCAGTGTTTGTAGAGCGTGATCGGCTGCAGCGAGGCCATCTGGAGATAGACCTCCAGGTGGTCCTGAAGATTCTGGCCAACCCCCGGGCGGTCCGCCACCACATCGATGCCATGCTCGGCCAGATGCGCAGCCGGGCCGATCCCGGAATGCATCAGCAGCTTGGGCGAGTTGATGGAGCTGGCGGCGATGATGACCTCGCGTTCAGCCCCGATCACCTCAACCGTGCCGCCACGCTCGACCTCGACACCAACCGCACGCCCCTCCTCGATGACCACCTTGCGCGCCAGCGCCCGAACCAGCTTGCAATTGCCGCTCTTCATCGCCGGCCTGAGATAGGCGTTGGAGGTCGACCAGCGCCGCCCCTTCCAGACATTCTGCTCCATGGCACCGAAGCCTTCCTGCTTCTTGCCATTATAGTCGTCGGTGAGCTCGTACCCGGCCTGCTGCCCCGCCTCGACAAAGGCGGCATGGAGCGGGTTGGAGCGCGGGCCGCGGATCACGTGGAGCGGGCCGTCGTTGCCGCGCCAGGCCGGGTCGCCCCCATGCCCGCCATCGTGCCAATGCTCCATACGCTTGAAGTAGGGCAGCACGTCGCTGAAGGCCCAGCCTTCGGCACCCTCTTCGGCCCAATGGTCGAAATCGCCGGCATGGCCGCGCACATAGACCATGCCATTGACCGAGGAAGAGCCGCCAACGACCTTGCCGCGCGGCGTGGCCAACCGCCGTCCGCCGAGGCCAGGCTCCGGCTCGGATTTAAAGCCCCAGTCATAGAGCCCCATATTCATCGGGTAACTCAGCGCGGCCGGCATCTGGATGAAAGGCCCCCAATCGGGAATGCCATGTTCGATGACCAGCACCTTCCGGCCCGCTTCCGCGAGCCGATAGGCGATGGCGCAGCCGGCGCTGCCCGCGCCGATGACGACGTAATCTGCTTGCATCAGAAGGGCGCCTCGACATCGTTCATTGCGACATAGACCGACTTTACCTCGGAGTAGCTCTTGATGGCTTCCTTGGAGTTCTCGCGCCCGACGCCGGACCCTTTCACACCACCGAACGGCGCTTCGACCGGGGCGAGATTATAGGTGTTGATATAGCAGGTGCCGGCATCGACGGCGGCGATGACGCGGTGAGCACGGGTGAGGTCCTGCGTGAAGACGCCGCCGGCAAGGCCGAATTCCGTGTCATTCGCGCGCGCAATGACCTCGTCTTCATCGTCGAAATCGAGCACCGCCATGACCGGCCCGAAGATCTCCTCGCGGGCGATGGTCATGTCGTCTGTCACATCCGAGAAGATGGTCGGCTCGATATAGTTTCCCGGGCCTTCGATGGCCGCCCCGCCATAGGCGAGCCTCGCGCCCTCGTCCTTGCCCTTGGCGATATAGCCCAGCACGATGTCGAGTTGCGTCTTCGAGACCATCGGGCCGAAGCTGGTCGCCTCGTCCAGCGGGTCGCCGATCACCGCCCCATCGAGCCGTTCGGCCATGCGCTTGAGGAAGGCGTCCTTGATGCCCGTATGGACAAAAACGCGGGTGCCGTTGGAACAGACCTGGCCCGTGGAATAGAAATTGCCGAGGATGGCGCCGGAGACGGCGTTTTCGAGATCGGCATCGTCGAAGATGATCAGGGGGGACTTGCCGCCAAGCTCCATGGTGACATGCTTCATCTGCGCGGCGGCGGCGGCATAGACCTTGCGCCCCGTCGACACGGACCCAGTGAGCGAGACCTTGGCCACGCGCGGATCGGTGGTCAGCGCGGCACCGACATCGCCGTAGCCCTGCACGACATTGTAGACGCCGGGAGGCGCGCCCGCCTCGGTCAGGATCTCGGCGACCTTGAGGGCACAGAGCGGCGTGGTCTCGGAGGGCTTGAAGATCATCGTGTTGCCGCAGACGAGCGCGGGCGCGCCTTTCCAGCAAGAGATCTGCGTGGGATAATTCCATGCGCCGAGCCCGACGCAGACGCCGAGCGCCTGGCGGATCGTGTAGACGAAATCGCCACCCGGCTGCGGGATGTATTCACCCGTCAGGCTGCCCGCCAACCCGCCGAAATACTCCAGCGCGTCGGCAGCCGAGGTGGCGTCCACGTAGAGCGTCTCCTGTAGCGGCTTGCCAGTGTCATAGGTCTCGAGAATGGACAGCTCGCGGTTGCGCGCACGCATGATATCGGCGGCGCGACGCAGGATGCGGCCGCGCTCGGTGCCGGTCATCGCGGCCCAGGCGGCCTGCGCCTCGCTCGCGGATTTCAGCGCCTGCTCGACGATGGCGGGCGTGGCCGAATGGAGCTGCGCGATCTTCTCGCCGGTGGCGGCGTAGATCACATCAATGGGCGTGCCGCCGGTGTCTTCGACATATTGCCCGCCAATGTAGTGGCTGGCCGTGGGCTGGACGTTGGGCATTTCGGTCTCTCCGGTCTGTGAGGGTCACTCGCCGCGGGGGAAGCGGGCGATGTCCTCGACGGTGTTCAGGTCCATGTGGTTGCGCATGAAGCGTTCGGACGCTCTCTGCAAAGGCTGGTAATCCCAGGAGGAATAGGTCCCGTTGCGCAGCGCCTCGTAGACGACCCAGCGGCGCGCCTGGCTCTGGCGCACCTCGGCGTCGAATCGGTCGAGATCCCAGCGGGCATCGGCCTCGGCCCGCAACGCGGCCAGCGGGCCGGCATAGGCGGGATCGTCCACGAGGTTGGTCAGCTCGTGGGGATCGGCGGCGAGATCGAAGAGCTGCTCGGGATCAAGTGCGCAACGGGTGTATTTCAGGCTGCCCCGGCGCAGCGAGACGAGGGGCGCATAGGAGGCCTCGGCGGCATATTCCATCGCGACGGGCGCTTCGCGCGCCTCTCCCTGCCCCAGCTTCACGAGGCTTTCGCCATCGGTCCAGGGCAGAGCCTGGTCCTTCGCGATCCCGGCCAACTCGCAGAGCGTGGGACAGATATCGATTGTCGAGACCGGCGCCTCGACACGTCCCGGCGCCATCTGCGGCGACGAGATCATCAGCGGCACCCGCGATGAGCCTTCGAAGAAGGACATCTTGAACCAGAGCCCGCGTTCGCCGAGCATGTCGCCATGGTCGGAGAGGAAGAGAATACTCGCCTCCTGCCGCGTATTCTCCAGCGTGTCGAGGATCTCGCCGATCTTGTCGTCCAGATAGGAGATATTGGCGAAATAGGCGCGGCGGGAGCGGCGGATATCCTCTTCGGTGATGTCGTAGTTGCGCCAGTCATTCGCATCGAGAATGCGTTGCGAATGCGGGTCCTGCACGTCGTAGTCGATAGCGGGAATCTCCGGCAGCAGGTGCTCGCACTCTTCGTAGAGATCCCAATATTTTTTCCGGGCGACGTAAGGGTCATGCGGATGGGTGAAGCTGACGGTCAGGCACCAGGGGCGCTCGTCCTTGCCGCGGGCGAGATCGCGGATCTTGCACGTTGCGTGATAGGCGACCTCGTCGTCATATTCCATCTGGTTGGAAGTCTCCGCGACCCCCGCCCCGGTGACCGAGCCCATATTGTGATACCACCAGTCGATCCGCTCACCGGGCTTGCGGTAATCCGGCGTCCAGCCGAAATCGGCGGGGTAGATATCGGTCGTCAGCCGCTCCTCGAACCCGTGCAGCTGGTCCGGGCCCGCGAAATGCATCTTGCCCGAGAGGCAGGTCTGGTATCCGGCTCGGCGCAGGTGATGGGCGTAGGTCGGGATGTCGGCGGCAAGCTCCGCGGCATTGTCGTAAACCCCGGTGCGCGAGGGCATCGCGCCGGTCATGTAGCTCGCCCGCGACGGCGCGCAGAGAGGCGAGGCGGCATAGCTGGTGGCAAAACGCGTCGAGCGCGCGGCAAGGCGCTTGAGATTGGGCGCGTGCAGCCAGTCCGCCGGGCCGTCGGGAAAGAGGGTCCCGTTGAGTTGGTCCACCATCAGGATCAGGATATTGGGTTGGCTCACGCGGCGTCTCCGATCAAAAGGTCGAGATATCCGGACACCTGGGCGCAGGCGGCTCCGGGGGTCGGCGGAGCCTCGTGCAGGGCTTCGTGCAGATAGATCCCGTCGATCATCGCCGCGACGCATTCGGCGCCCGTTTCGGCTCTCGTTCGCTCACCCAGCAACGGCTTCAATTCGTGCAACAGGTTCGAGCGCATACGATGGCGATAGATCCGCAGGAGCCGCATTGCCTCGTCGGAGCGCTGCGCGAGAACGTAGAGGTTGAGCCAGGTCGCGATCGTGTCGCGGCAGAAATTCATTTCGGAAAAGCTTGCGCCGACAATGGCTTCCAGCCGCGCGCGATGCCCCTCCGCCCTCGACAACCGAGCGCGCACCTCGGCGCCATAAGCGCTCAGCGCATGGCGCATCGCGGCCAGCAGAAGCGTTTCCTTGCCGCCGAAATAATGATGCGCAAGTGCGGCAGAGACCCCTGCCCGCTTGGCGATCTGGCCGACCGTTACGTCAAGCGAGCCAAGCCGGCCGATCTCGGCGATAGTGGCCTCGACCAGCGCTGCCCGCCGGATAGGCTCCATGCCCAATCTTGGCATCTTGCGAACTGTCCTTAGAAGTTTCAGGTTGCCAAGAGAGAGTATGTTGTTCTTAATTGACTCGTCAATCAACAAAAAATCGAACCAACAGGGAAATCGTTGAAATGAAGCGAATTGCATTGACCGCCGCCCTCTTGCTGGGAAGTTCCGCCACTGCCATGGCTGCCTGCGATGAGGTCACCTTCTCCGATGTCGGCTGGACCGACATCACCGCCACAACCGCCACGGCCAGCGTCGTGCTCGGGGCGCTTGGCTACGAGACCGACATCAAGGTGCTCTCGGTGCCAGTGACCTATACCTCGATGGCCGAGGGCGACATCGACATCTTCCTGGGCAACTGGATGCCCACCATGGAGGCCGATATCGCCCCCTATCGCGAAGCGGGCACGGTCGACACAGTGCGCGAAAACCTTTCGGGCGCGAAATACACTTTGGCCGTGAACAAAGTGGCGATGGATCTCGGGATCGCCGATTTCGCGGATATCGCCAAGTTCGAAGAAGAGCTGGATGGCGAGATCTACGGCATCGAACCGGGCAATGACGGCAACCGGTTGATCCAGTCGATGATCGACGGCGACGCGTTCGGGCTCAAGGAGTTCAAGGTCAAGGAAAGCTCCGAGCAGGGCATGCTGGCGCAAGTCGCGCGGGCCAGCAAGAAGGACGACCCGATCGTCTTTCTTGGCTGGGAGCCGCACCCGATGAACGCCAATTTCGAGATGGGCTACCTGACCGGCGGCGACGATTTCTTCGGACCGAATCTGGGTGGGGCCTCGGTCTACACCAACACGCGGGCCGGCTATGTCGCGGAATGTCCGAATGTCGGCAAACTGCTGGGCAACCTCGTCTTCTCGCTGGAGATGGAAAACGAGATCATGGGCGCAATCCTCGACGGGGGCGAAGAGCCGGAGAAGGCCGCATCGGCCTGGCTTGGTGCCAATCCGGATGTCTGGATGGGCTGGCTCGACGGTGTGACCACCAAGGATGGCGGCGACCCGGCGGCGGCCGTGAAGGCGGCCCTGGAGATGTGATCCTGCCGTTCCTCGCGTAAAGCGCTCGGAAGGCGCCGGGGGGCGACCCCCCCGGCGCCACCGGGATATTCCCCGACAGACGAACAGATTTGGGGGCGTTGGTTTCGACGCTTTCCCGTGGAGGCCCGATGGAGTGGTTGACTGAGAACAAGATCCCGGTGGGATCGGCGGCGGAAGCCGTGTTCGATTGGTTGCAGGATCAAGGCGAGTGGTTCTTCGACGGGCTTTCGGAGTTGCTGGAGGCGATGATCGACGGAATCCTTTTCGTCTTGCAGGCGCCGCATCCGCTACTGGTCGTTCTGGCCTTTGTCGGGCTGAGTTGGTTGTTGCAGCGCAGCTGGAAAGTCTGCCTGTTTGTCGGGCTCGGATTCCTCTTCATCATCAACCAGGGTTACTGGGAGGAGACGACCGAGAGCCTGACGCTTGTGTTGTCGGCCTGCGTCGTCTGCATGTCGATCGGCGTGCCCATTGGAATCGCGGCAGCGCATCGGCCACGCCTCTATGTCGCGATGCGTCCTGTTCTGGATCTGATGCAGACCCTGCCGACATTCGTCTACCTCATTCCGGCGATCGTGTTTTTTGGCATCGGCATGGTGCCCGGCCTGATCGCAACGGTTGTCTTCGTGGTTCCTGCCCCGATCCGGCTGACATATCTCGGCGTGTCGACGACACCGGAAGCCTTGCTGGAGGCCGCGCGGGCGTTCGGGGCGACGCCGCGACAGGTGCTGACAAAGGTCGAGCTGCCTTACGCCTTCCCGCAGATCATGGCGGGGCTGAACCAGACCATCATGCTGTCTCTGTCGATGGTGGTTATCGCGGCACTTGTGGGCGCGGACGGGCTAGGCGTGCCGGTTGTGCGCGCGCTGAACCAGGTGAACACGGCGCTTGGCTTTGAATCCGGCTTCGTGATCGTCGTCGTTGCGATCATGCTGGACCGAATACTGCATGTAGGAGCGAAAAAATGAGTGTGGCTGTTCGCTTCGACACCGTCTCCATCGTTTTCGGAAGCCATCCGGAGCGGGCTTTGCCCCTGATGGACCAAGGCCAGAGCCGCGCCGAAATTCAGGAGGCAACGCAGCAAATCCTCGGTGTGCATGACTGCTCGCTGGACGTGGAGCACGGCGAGATCCTCGTGCTGATGGGGCTTTCTGGCTCCGGCAAGTCGACTCTCCTGCGCGCAGTGAACGGGCTCAACCCGGTCGTGCGCGGGTCCGTGCATGTCTCCGACGGCGAGGAGATGGTCGACATCTCGCACGCGGATAAATCCACCCTCCGGCGGATGCGGCTGAGCCGGATCGCAATGGTGTTCCAGCAATTCGGGCTGCTGCCCTGGCGGACGGTGCGGGACAATGTGGCGCTCGGGCTGGAGCTTGGTGGGATGAGCAAGAAGGAGCGCAACGAAAAGGCGGATGCACAGCTTGCGCTGGTCGGTCTGCAGGATTGGGGCCATTGCCGCATGTCCGAGCTCTCCGGCGGGATGCAGCAGCGCGTCGGGTTGGCCCGCGCTTTTGCCACCGAAGCGCCGATCCTGCTGATGGACGAACCCTTCTCGGCGCTGGACCCGTTGATCCGGGCAAAGCTTCAGGACGAACTTCTGGAGCTGCAGACCCGGCTGAACCGAACGATCATCTTTGTCAGCCACGATCTCGACGAGGCCTTCAAGATCGGGAACCGCATTGCTATTCTCGAAGGCGGGCGGATTGTGCAATGCGGCACGCCGCAGGAGATATTCTCGCAACCGGCTGATGACTACGTCGCCGATTTCGTGGCGCATATGAACCCGCTGGGCGTGTTACGCGCATCGGACGTGATGGAACCCGTGTCGGGCCCAGCGCCAGAGCGGATGATCGGAGCGGATGTGCCGGTCGAGGACGTGATGCGCCTCCTGCTTGACGAGGAGATTGCCATCGGCGTGCATCGCGGCGGCGCATTGGTCGGGCGGGTCACAAAAGCAACGGTGATGCATCGCCTTCTTGACCCACGCGCGGATCTCTAGGATCCATATCGTTCAAGGAAACCCACCCTCGATCGCATGAATCGCGCCGGGTCTACCGGAGGTCATTTGAGGGTGTACGACATCTCGGGCATCCTTCGATGGGAAAGCAATTGCTCGAAAGAAACAGAGACGAACGGGATTTCCTGCGACCTGTACGCAGGCCAGCCGAAATGACGATCTGGCGACGGGCGCACTAAACCAACTCGGATTGCGCGCCCAAATCATCTCGCAAACTCCGCTCCCCCAACGTCAGAACAGTTCTACCTCGGACCCAGAGGACTTGGCGGCGATCGGCGGGGCCACTTCCGGGATGTCAGAAACGTTCCTCAGGAATTGCTGTCGGGCCTTACCCGTCACCGGCCAGAATTGGATGCGTCTCCCGGTGTCTCCTCTCAAACTCGACGCAACACAGGGGATGCTTTCGCGACGACAAAACTCTTCAACGAATACAGAATTTGCTTCGCCGATATCGCTCAAGCCGGCGATCATGCGCGCGCCGCCAAAGAGCTTGGCCCGCAGCCTTTCGCGCTCTGCGCCGCGGCGAAGGAGCGCGTTGATCAACAACTCCATGGCATTTGTTCCGTGCGACTTGGAAATCAGGTCGCTGCCTCGCCCATCAGGCAAGAGGATATGATTCATACCTCCCAATCCAGACACGGGATCCCAGAAACAGCACGCCACACAGGAACCAAGAACAGTCGTGATCAAGGTTTCAGGGCAATCTGAAACTGCATTCTCGCCTTGAGTGATATGTAACACCCGTCCTCTTTTCACGATCTCTGCTCTCCGGATGGATTGGTGTGCCGCGTGTCAGTTCCTCTCAGAACAGCGGCAGCGATTTTCTCCAGTGGAAGGACGTCCCGCACGCCTCCAAGTTCAGCGGCGACTCTCGGCATTCCGTAGACTACGGAACTGGACTCGTCCTGTGCGATCGTCGTTGCGCCCGCCGTTCTCAGTTCCAGCATTCCCTGCGCTCCGTCACGTCCCATCCCCGTAAGCTGAACCGCCACGCAATGCCGACCGAAACCGACCGCAGACCGAAACAGCATGTCAACAGATGGCCGGTGACCCGAAGCCTTCTCTCCAGGCGCGATTCGACACGAATATCGATCCCTTCTTCTAACCACGCCCAAATGACTTTCACCTCCGGGCGCAATCCGCACCATTCCTGGCGACAATTCTTCACTGTCCCGGGCGAGCGCAACATTTGGCGCAACGTTTTTGGACAGGCGATCAGAAAAGCTCTCAAGAAAAGTGGCGGGCATATGTTGCGTTATCAGAGTCGGAGGACAGTTTTCGGGATACCCGGACAACAATCGTTCCAAGGCGTCGACACCACCCGTCGAGGCTCCAATCAGGACGACCCGGCCATTCCAACGAAAATCCACCGGCGGCTTGGAAACTGCTGTACTCCGCCCCTGAACACGAGCATTCGAGGCGATGAAGACGCGTTCCGCCAGTGATAGAATCGTGTCCGGAGCCGTTGCATTGGGTTTGCCAATGCAGTCGATCGCGCCGATCGACAACGCCTCGATCGCGGCGACGCTACCTTTGTGAGTCTCGGTGGAAAACATCACGACTGGCAGCGGCCGCAGGCGCATGATCTTCTCCAGGAATGAGAGCCCGTCCATCCGGGGCATCTCGACATCAAGTGTCAGGACGTCCGGATTGGTTCGTTTAATGACATCGCGGGCTTCAAATGGATCTGCCGCTTCACCAACGACGTTGAAGCGGCCATCATCGAGCAGATGCTTCCGGACCAATGCCCTCATTACTGCCGAGTCGTCTACAATCACCACGTTTTTCTTTGTCATATTTCGAATACCCTTGCCGTACCAAGCCCGTTTCAGGTTCCAACCAACTGAGCGGCCTCAAAAGACCAACCAGTCATCTTCGATCTTCGATTCATCTTGAGCATAGAATGAAGACGTCGAATTTTCCTTTACAGCAACGACGGAACGTCTCCTTGACTCCCTCTCCGGATACACCGCAAATTCCAGACGCGCGCTCAGGCTCTCAATCTTTCTAACCATATGAAATCGTATCACCATTTTGACAGAATGACCGTTTCCCGAGACAACACATGCTTTGCAAGGGAGGTTTCTTCATACGTGCCCCCATTTTGTCGAGTAGCCGGATCGAGTTGATCCACCGTTGTGTATTTCCCGGCCAATCCGGTTGATCTTTCGTTCGGGGACAAGGAGATTCCGGATACGATCTAGACGATGTCGCCAATGATCAGAGTGTGTGACCTCGTTGAAAAGCTGAGCTGATCCGCAGTGAACACCGCGGCCAAGAGCTTTGGCATTGGCCTCGCGGCAGGTCCCGACACGGGAGACCATAGGCTCGGCCCCGGCCGCGTGACCGGTCGCCAAGGTGCTTGTCATCACCTTGCCCTGATCCGTTTCGGACGTTCGATTGTCGGTCTGATCAAGCGAATTTTCGGTTGGGTCTCGAGAGAAACCTCTGACGAAAGGTGTCGTCTCTGCAACCGAATGACGGATGGCAAGACCAGGGCGCAATTCAGGGTCCTGCCGCATGTCCCAGAGTTGATGCTTAAACTCCATGACGTGTGTTTCGGACACACGTTCCTGTCTGACCTCGGCGTCCATGACAGAGATTGTCCGCATTTCCGTCCCGGCCGGAAACGCCGCTCTCGCCAGCGAAACCACACCGACAAACACAAGAAAGAGTGGCAGCCTCACCGACCAACGAAGATTGTTGAACACACCCATGATCCATCGGCCTTCCAAACCCCAGCAGCCGGATCCGGAGCGGGACCGGCCTCGCGAACCCTAAAACCCGAAGTCGTTCGCAATTTCCGCTCACCATTGCGCCGAGGCATGAATTTTCGCTTAAGTCGCACCGGCATTTTGACGCCAGGTCGCCATCGGTTGACATGGATCATGCCCCTTGCGCCAAGCCCGTCGGTAGGATTGGGTGGATCCGCGCAACTGCCCGCAGCCTATCGCGAACGCGGCACGGATGACCGCCAGGACTCGGAGCTGACATGAACCGGATTGAAGAACTGCTCGCCGATCATCCCGATTTTTACGCTTTCGACGATTTGGAACGGATGAAACTGGCACAACATGCCCGCGTGGAGCGCTTTCCAGCAGGCAGCACGATCTTCCAGGAGGAGGATGAGGCGGAAGATCTTGTCCTGCTGCTGTCAGGCGAGGTCGCCGTACAGAACACCTTGCCCGGGCGGGAACCGATCCAGATCGAAACGCTGAGCGGCGGCGACATCCTCGGCTGGGCCTGGCTGATGCCGCCCTTCCGGCGCATGTCCGACGCGATCGCGCTGAACGATGTCGAGGCCGTTGCGCTGGACGCCGCCGGTGTGCGCACATTGTGCAATGCGCATCCGGAGCTCGGATACCGGCTCTACCAGCGCTGGCTGCCGCACCTGGCTGATCGGTTTCGAGCGCAAAGGCTGCAGCTGCTCAGTGCCTTGAGCGGCGCCTGAGCTCACGCCTTGAGTTCGTCAGGCAAGGATGCCGAGGATCTCGGCGGCCAGCTGCTCCGGCATCGAGAGCTGCGGAAAGTGCCCGCTCTCCAGCTCGACAACCCGCCGACATGGGGTTTCTGTGCTCATCAGACGTTGCAGTTCGGGCGTCACGGTCCGATCCGCGCGACAGAGGATATAGTCCCGCCCGATACGACCGAAACGGGCGGTGCTGAGCCGGACCGGCTCCGTCTGCGCGGCATTGGCCTGCGGCCCGATGAGCGCCAGCGCGGCCTCCTGCTGCGCGGGGCCGAGGTCCTGGAACAGGACCTGGCGTGCAAGTTCAGGGTCGAGCTCGGTCGTTCCACGTTCAGCGCCGCGTCGGACGGCCGGGCCGATCGTCTCCGGCTCCCGGCGTTTGAGCGAGAGAAGGCTGTCGCCATCACGCGGCAGGAAGGCCGCGACATAGACCAGGCGGGCGATACTTTCCGGCGCAAGCTCCGCTGCGGCCGAGATCGCCATCCCGCCCATGGAATGACCGACAAGAACCGCTTTGGGGCCCGAACGCAGGCGGGTGGCCAGCGCCTCGGCATAAAGACCGAGCGTGACCGCGCCGGGCGGGGTCGGGTCTGCGCCATGGCCGGGCAGATCCACCGCCTCGACCTCATGCCCGGCCGCCGACAGCAGCTCAGGCACCACGCCCCAACCGGCTGCCTGCCCCCAGGCGCCATGCACCAGGATAATCCGCATGTCTCCCCCACTCATCGTCCTGACAAACCCGGCCTTCTGCCGACCCTGCCATTCGTGCTAGGGCTTGGCGAGATGCAAGACAAGCGGTGGACCCCATGAAACTGGCCCATATCCGATCCGAGACGCCCGGCGAGATCAACGAGACCCTGCGTGCGCTGGCCCGGCATATGAACGAGCGCGGAGCGCGGGTGGTGGGCGGCGTGCAGGTCAACCGCGCGGCGACATCTGCGGACGCGCCCAGCGACATGGATCTCGAATTGCTGCCGGACGGGAAGGTCATCCGCATTTCCCAGCGGCTTGGTCCCGGGTCGAGCGGCTGCCGCCTCGATCCCGCACAGCTCGAAACCGCGGTCGGCATCTGCAGCGGCCGGCTCGCGAACGGCGCCGATCTCCTGATCGTCAACAAGTTCGGCGCCCATGAGGCCGAGGGACGCGGCTTTCGCGACCTGATCGGCCAGGCATTGGCCGAGGACGTCCCGGTCGTGGTCGGGGTCGCGTCCGCGAAACTACCCGCCTTCCGCGATTTCGTGGGGGATCTGTCGCAGGAACTGCCCTGCGAGTTGGACGCGCTCCGGGCGTGGTGCCTTGAGGAAACGAACTCCGCCCAATAGTCAGGCAACTGCGCCCAGAACTTAGGCAGCCTGCCAAGTCACATGTCGCAGGACCGGTCCCGACCCGAGGCTCCGGTTGAATCCGACCCCGCACTGGCGGAGCGACAGGGGTAGCCAGCCGGAACGCCATGCCAGATCGTCTCTCCATCGTCATCGTTGAACAGGATCGCGAACGCGCGCTCCTGATCGTGGATTCCCTGCGCGCCTCGGGGGATCACGAAATCCATGTCATCTCCGAGCGTCACGGGCTCGCCCGACTGATCTCGGAACGCAATCCTGATGTGGTGCTGGTCGATGTCGCCTCGCCGTCGCGCGACATGCTGGAAGAGCTGACCCTCGCCTCCTCGCCGCTTGACCGCCCCGTCGCGATGTTCGTCGATCAATCCTCCGACAGCCTCACCCGCGCCGCCATCGAGGCCGGCGTCTCGGCCTATGTGGTCGATGGAATGGCGCCGGGCCGCATCAAGCCGGTGCTCGACGCCGCCATCACCCGGTTCCACATGTTCCAGTCCATGCGCGCCGAGCTTGCCGCCACCAAGCGCGCGCTGGAGGAACGCAAGATCATCGACCGCGCCAAGGGCGTGCTGATGAAGGCGCGTGGTCTCTCCGAGGACGAGGCCTACGCACTGCTGCGCAAGACGGCGATGGACCAGGGCAAGAAGATGGTCGATGTCGCCGAAGCGCTGGTTACGGCCGCGGGGCTGCTTTCATGAGCCTGACACCGCTGACCCTCGGCTATATCCCGCTCGTCGACGCCGCCCCGCTGATCATCGCCCGCGAACTTGGCTTTGCAGAACAGGAAGGGCTGGCGCTCTCCCTACGCGCGGCGCCCTCCTGGTCGACCCTGCGCGACCTCGTGGCGCTCGGCCAGATCGAGGGCGCGCATATGCTGGCGCCCGTGCCCGTCGCCACGGCGCTCGGCCTCGGCGGGCTGCCAACACGGCTCGACGCGCTCTGCGTCCTCTCCGTGGGCGGCAACACGGTCGGCGTCTCGACCGCACTGGCCGACCAGATGCGCAAGGCAGGTCACGGCTTCGACTTCGCGGATGCCACCGCCGCCGGCACCTCCCTGATCGCCGCCGCCGGCCAGACCCTGCGGATCGGCGTCCCCTTCCCTTTCTCGATGCATGCCGAGCTGCTCTATTACTGGCTCGGCGCGCTCGGGCTCGAAGCCCCGCAGGCGCTCGACGTGCGCACCCTGCCGCCGCCGCTGATGGCCGAAGCGCTCGCCGCCGGCGATATCGACGCCTTCTGCGTTGGCGCGCCCTGGGGTTCCATCGCGGTCGAGAACGGCTCCGGTGAGCTGCTGTTGCCGACCTCCGCCATCTGGTCCTTCGCGCCGGAAAAGGTGCTCGCCACGCGGCATGACTGGGCTGAAAGCGAGCCCGATCTCGCCGCCCGGCTGATCCGCACCATGTGGCGCGCCTGCCGCTGGCTGGCCGAGCCCTTCAACCGGATGACCGCCTCCGAAATCCTCGCCCGACCGGACTATCTAAACCTGCCCGCCGAAATGCTCGAACGCTCTCTGTCCGGCGCGCTGGTGATCTCTCCGCGTGGTGACCAGCGCATGACACCGCGGTTCCTGCATTTCCACGAGGGTGCCGCGACCTTCCCCTGGCGCAGCCAGGCCGGCTGGATCGCCGCTCGCCTCGCCGCACGCACCGGGCTGGACCGCGACGCCGCCCAACGCGCCGCCAAGCAGGTCTTTCGCAGCGATCTCTACCGCGACGCACTTGCAAGCACCGCCGCGCCCCTGCCTGGCGCCTCGGAAAAGCTCGAAGGTGCACTCGACGCGCCCACCGAGGTCACGACCCAATCCGGCTCCCTGATCTTGCAGCCCGACCGCTTCTTCGACGGGCAGGTCTTCGACCCGGCTGAGAAGTAGCGCCAGATCTGGACACGCACAGGCCTCAAGAGTGATGTTTCACGACGTCCCGTCGTCTCTCGGCCCGGCAAACGGCATTGATGGAACTCGCCAGCACCTTCAGCACCTTCCCTCCAAATGGCCGCACAGCAGCCGAGATCGGCGCGGCACCGCAGCACGATGATCGCAAACCGGTCGTTGAGCCGGGTCGAGTTGCCCCAAATCTGAACCGTTCGTTCGCCGCGCTGTCAACGAACGCGAAAGACGCGGACATCCCGGTCGTTCCTGCTTCAGCGCGCGTAGTCGGCTTGCCGTGCATTGCTGCCGCTCAAGAGGCTTGAGCGCTTCGCCAGTGCGGTGCAACCCGACCAAAAGGTTCGACCGAAAGCCCGTCTAACTCGGCCCGGGGGAGCCTGTGGCGAGGCGGGAACGGTCGGCTGTTGCCTGTTTGATTGGCGACGGCCAGCAGAAAAACTTGGTGAATTCATCCACCTTGGATAGCCTGATGCTTCAAGAGATACGTACTGACAAGCCATTTTGGGGGAATATTATGTCGATTGTTATCACGGAAATCATGCAGAATCCGAACGCTGTAAGCGACGGCGACGGCGAATGGTTCGAAATCTACAATGACGGATTGAGCGCGGTCGATCTCGAAAACTGGGTGATCTCGGATGACGGCTCGGACTTTTTCGATGTCCTGGGGTCGCTTCTGATCCAGCCCGGCGAGTATCTTGTCTTCGGCAATAATGGCGATAGCAGCACCAATGGCGGCGTGACTGTGGACTACGAATACTCCGGCATGTTCCTGTCCAACAGCGCTGACGAGCTTGTCCTGACCGATGCCGATGGCGGCGAACAGGATCGCGTCGAGTGGGATGGCGGCCCGGCATTCCCCGACCCGAACGGTGCTTCGATGCAGCTTCTGGATGTGTCAGCGGACAACAATCTCGGTGCGAATTGGACCACGGCGACCGATCCCTATGGGGCGGGCGATCTTGGAACGCCGGGCAGCGGTAGCGTTGCGAGTCCGTCGATCGTGATCACGGAGATCATGCAGAATCCGAGCGCAGTAAGCGACGGCGTCGGCGAATGGTTTGAAATCTACAATGACGGCTCGAGCGCGGTCGATCTCGAAAACTGGGTGATCTCGGATAACGACTCGGACTCTTTCAGTGTCTCGGGGTCGCTTCTGATCCAGCCCGGCGAGTATCTTGTCTTCGGCAATAATGGCGATAGCAGCACCAATGGCGGTGTGACTGTGGACTACGAATACTCCAGCATGTTCCTGTCCAACAGCGCTGACGAGCTTGTCCTGACCGATGCCGATGGCGGCGAACAGGATCGCGTCGAGTGGGATGGCGGCCCGGCATTCCCCGACCCGAACGGTGCTTCGATGCAGCTTCTGGATGTGTCAGCGGACAACAATCTCGGTGCGAACTGGACCACGGCGACCGATCCCTATGGGGCGGGCGATCTTGGAACGCCGGGCAGCGGTAGCGTTGCGAGTCCGTCGATCGTGATCACGGAGATCATGCAAAATCCGAACGCAGTGAGCGACGGCGTCGGCGAATGGTTTGAGATCTACAATGACGGCTCGAGCGCGGTCGATCTCGAAAACTGGGTGATCTCGGATAACGACTCGGACTCTTTCAGTGTCTCGGGGTCGCTTCTGATCCAGCCCGGCGAGTATCTTGTCTTCGGCAATAATGGCGATAGCAGCACCAATGGCGGTGTGACTGTGGACTACGAATACTCCGGCATGTTCCTGTCCAACAGCGCTGACGAGCTTGTCCTGACCGATGCCGATGGCGGCGAACAGGATCGCGTCGAGTGGGATGGCGGCCCGGCATTCCCCGACCCGAACGGCGCCTCGATGCAGCTTCTGGATGTCTCGGCGGATAACAATCTCGGTGCGAACTGGACCACGGCGACCACTGCTTTCGGCTTCGGGGATTTCGGCACACCGGGCGCGGAAAACGACGATACGCCGCCCGAACCGTTCGAAACCGTCATCAGCGCGGTCCAGGGCAGCGGTTCGAGCGTTGCAATCCCGGGGCTGGTCCGCGTCAGCGCGGTCATCACGGGCGTCTACAGCGACCTCGGCGGGTTCTTTCTCCAGGAGGAAGATTCGGACGCCGATGGCGACGTGGATACCTCCGAAGGGATCTTCGTGTTCGTCGGCGGAGATCTCTCGGCCTATGCCGAAGGCCAGATTGTTACGGTTGAAGGCATCGCCGAAGAGTTCTTCGGCATGTCCCAGATCGACGCGGCGGGTGGAAGCGTTGTGATCGATGATGCCGGGAACAACCTGGACCTTGTCTCGGCCGCGATCATCGATCTGCCCTCCTTTGGAGCCAACGATGCCGAGGGCAGCTTTGAATCCGTTGAAGGCATGCTCGTTACCTATGCCGACCCACTCGTGGTCAGCGAGTATTTCCAACTCGCGCGCTTCGGCCAGATCGTCGCCTATGAAGGCACCGAGCGGCCGCTGCAATACACCCAAACCAACACGCCTGATGCAGACGGCTACGCGACTTATCAGGAAGAGCTCGCCACTCGGCGGGTCATCATCGACGACACGAACAACTTCCAGAATTTCGACCCGGTCTATCATCCGGCCCCTGACGGATTCTCGGTCGACAACGTCATCCGCGGTGGCGATATCGCCTATGACGTAACCGGTGTGCTGCACTGGAGCTGGGCTGGCTCGGGCGGTACCGATGCCTGGCGCCTACGCCCGACAGAAAGCAATCCAATCGAGTTCACCGAGGGCACTGCGCGCACCGATGCACCAGCGGATGTCGGCGGTTCGCTGACTGTCGCCACGTTCAATGTGCTGAACTACTTCACCACTCTGGACGAGGGCGACAATCTGACGGCAACCGGTTTGGACCCACGGGGTGCGCACAGCGCAGCCGAGCTTCAACGCCAGACCGACAAGATCGTCTCCGCGCTGGTCGCAATGGACTCCGATGTCGTCGGGTTGATCGAAATCGAGAATGACGACGACACCACGATCGCTTATCTCGTCGAGGCGCTGAACACGGCCCTCGGCGCCGACAACTACGATTATGTCCCGACCGGCGTGATCGGCGGCGACGCAATCAAGGTAGGCTTCATCTACGACACAACGGCAGTGAAGATCGCCGACGGCACCAGCGTTGCCATCCTCGACGATCCGACCTTCCTCGACCCGCTGGGCGCCGGGCGCGATCTGAACCGGCCCGCCGTGGCCGTGACCTTCGAGGATCTCGAGACGGGCGGCGTGTTCACGGCGGTGAACAACCACTTCAAATCGAAGGGATCACCGACCGGTGTCGAGGGCGATGACCGTCCGGAAACCGGCGAAGGCAGTGCTGCAGGAACGAGAGAAGCTGCCGCCGAGATCCTGGCCGACTGGCTGGAGACCGACCCGACCGGATCCGGCGATAGCGATGTCATGATCCTCGGGGACCTCAATTCCTATGCGATGGAAGGTCCGATCACCGGGCTCGAGGCGGATGGTTACACCAATCTTCTGCCGGCCTACGGGGACGACGGTGCCTATTCCTATCTGTTCGACGGACAACTTGGCACGCTCGACTATGCGCTGGCCAACGACTCGCTTATGGGGCAGGTCACCGGAGCCACGGCCTGGAACATCAATGCGGACGAGGTGAACCTGCTCGACTACAATGATACGATCCAGGACGAGAACGAGCGCTCCTTCGAGACGAAACCCGGCACGACGGAGCTTTATGCGCCGGATCCGTATCGTTCGTCGGACCATGATCCCATCATCGTTGGCCTGCAGTTGGAACCGGAATTCATCTTCTTGTCCGGCACCGACAAACGGGATTTCATCGTCGGGACGGACGCGAACGAGATCATCGATACCGGCAAGAAGACCGACACCGTCACCACCGGCGGTGGGCGCGATATCCTCGACTTCACTCTGGAGGCCGGAAACGGGCGAACGGATGTCACCTTCGTCACCGATTTTGATGTGATGCTGGACAGGATTGCCGGATATACGAGGGACGATATCAAGCGGGAAAACAATCCCGACGGCAATACGCAGTTGACGTTCAACGATGGTGACAAGCTGTTCCTCGACGGAGTCTTCAGCAGCGACGAAATCGTGTTTGCAGATTATTATTGGGCGTGATCGCAACCAAAAGGCCAACACTCCGCGACGACGCGAAGTGTTGGCCGCTTGGTCTGTAACACGAACCGGGGGCGATATTCCGAAAACGGAGGTGCATGCTGGTAGTCAGCCTGCCTTATCCTCGTGGACGATGCCCCACTGATCCTGCTGCAAAAACACGGCCGGTCGATTCAGCAAGTCGATCATTGGTTGGCGTTACATGAACGCCTGCTTCCTTCTCAGTGCCTTCACCTTTCCTCGCCCGATTATCCGTGAACCCGGTACTGAAACGGTTACGAACGACGGAAAGGTCAGCAGATTTCCAATTCGCCCTGCGCCGCTGGAAGGCCGTTCCGAGCCCGAAACCGTACAAGCTGATTCAGACGCCTACAGCCACGCCAATGTGGCGGCCGCAAGAAGAATATATCTTGTTCCCTTGGCTATCGTGACCAGACCGAGAAACGAAATGAGAGGCTCCCTCATAAGGCCCGCAACAACGGTCAGTGGATCGCCGACAATGGGGAGCCAACACCCCAGAAGTGACCACCGACCATACCGGCCATACCAGTTCTGAGCGCGCTCAAGTTGGTGATCCGAGCTCGGAAACCAACGTTTTCCCCTGAATCTCAACAAGTATCGTCCGATGTACCAGTTGATGGCGGCCCCGAGTACGTTCCCTGCTGTCGCTACGATGATCAGGACAGATGCCGGATGGGACGCAGCCATCAGAAGTCCGACCAAAACCGCTTCTGATTGCATTGGGAGGATCGTGGCCGCCACGAGGGCAGAGCTGAAAAGGCCAAGGTATGCAATCATGGATTGATCATGGCCCGGCGCTCAGCGGCAACCATACTGGCAATAGTTCAGGACAATTCCAATGAGGGTATTGATCATGCAGCGCTCCTACATCGGCTCTGAATGGCGGTAAAGCCTGCAACTCGGTGATGAGCCCTCCACGCTTCGCTGCGAGGACAACGAATGGACGGCTTCTCGGCTGAGTAGCAGCTTCGCCCACAGAGCGGCCAAGGCGAACCGCTTGCTACATTCGCGAGAGTCGCGATTTCGAGCCGACCGCTCTGGGCTCAGCACCGCCGTCTGCGCCTCAACGCCTCGCGGATCGGCCAGCTCTCCATTGGATCTCGCCACGCGACGATAGGTGGAAACCGGCTGTAACCTTCCCGACGATTCCCGCCGCCTCCGCCCTATCGATGGGCAGATTTTCAACCTGACCGCAAAATGGCGCCCGCAATTTGTGCAGCCGCAGAATCCCCGCCGAAATCATCCTGAAAACACTATCTAGCCGCAACGCAGCATTGACCCGCCCTGCCCCACCCGCTCCAATACACCTGTCTCCGGGGCAAGGGCGTCCCACCATAGACACCGCCCCGATGATCCGGGGCTTCCCGAGCAAAGCCGCTTGAGCTTCCCGTTGCGCCTCCTCCTCCCGCGCGACTCGAATCTCATGCGGCTTTTTGATTTTCCGGCGCCCTCTCCTCCCGAAACGCGCCACCGAACACTGAGGTAGACATGAAAAAGACACTTGCCCTCGCCCTCGCCACCTCCACGGCCCTGACCGCCCCGGCCTTCGCCGAAATGCTGGACGTGGAGAAGGACGAACTGACCTTCGGTTTCATCAAGCTGACCGACATGGCCCCGCTCGCGATTGCCTATGAGAAGGGCTATTTCGAGGATGAGGGCCTGTTCGTCACGCTCGAAGCCCAGGCCAACTGGAAAGTGCTGCTCGACGGCGTGATCGGCGGTCAGCTCGACGGCGCCCACATGCTCGCCGGCCAGCCCCTCGCCGCCACCATCGGCTTCGGCACCGAAGCCCACATCATCACCCCCTTCTCGATGGACCTCAACGGCAATGGCATTACCGTTTCCAACGAGATCTGGGCGCAGATGAAAGAGCATGTCGAGCATGATTCCGACGGCAAGCCGGTCCACCCGATCCCGGCCACCGCGCTGAAGCCGGTCGTCGAGGCCTATGCTGACGAAGGCAAGCCTTTCAACATGGGCATGGTCTTCCCGGTCTCCACCCACAACTACGAGCTGCGCTACTGGCTCGCCGCCGGCGGCATCAAGCCGGGCTACTACTCTCCCGAGGACGTGACCGGCCAGATCGACGCCGAAGTGCTGCTCTCCGTGACGCCTCCGCCGCAGATGCCCGCCACCATGGAAGCCGGCACGATCTACGGCTACTGCGTCGGCGAGCCGTGGAACCAGCAGGCCGTGTTCAAGGGCATCGGCGTTCCGGTCATCACCGATTACGAGCTCTGGAAGAACAACCCGGAGAAGGTCTTCGGCATCTCCGCCGCCTTCCAGGAAGAGAACCCGAACACCACCATCGCCGTGACCAAGGCGCTGATCCGCGCCGCCATGTGGCTCGACGAGAACGACAACGCCAACCGTCCGGAAGCCGTGGAGATCCTCTCCCGCTCCGAATATGTCGGCGCCGACTATGACGTGATCGCCAACTCCATGACCGGCACGTTTGAATACGAAAAAGGCGACAAGCGCGACGTCCCCGATTTCAACGTGTTCTTCCGCTACAACGCGACCTACCCCTACTATTCCGACGCCATCTGGTACCTGACCCAGATGCGCCGCTGGGGCCAGATCGCCGAAGCCAAGCCGGATAGCTGGTACGACGAGGTCGCCAAGTCGGTCTACAAGCCGGCGATCTACCTCGCCGCCGCCGAAAGCCTGATCGATGACGGCTATGCCACCAAGGACATGTTCGACTTCGACACCGATGGCTACAAGGCCCCGACCCCGGCCGAGGATGTCATCGACGGCATCGGTTATGACGGCAAGGCCCCGAACGCCTATCTCGACAGCCTGCCGATCGGCCTGAAAGGCGACCAGAAAGTCGTCGGCAACGCCGTCGAAGGCTGATCCCCACCAGACCATCCCCGGCCCCAAGACTCCCAGGGGCCGGATCCGGGATGGCGGGCGGGGCGATGTTCCGCAGGAACCAGCGACCGACCCGCCATCCAGACCGCAGACAGACCGACCAAAACCAAGCCATTCCCGAGCCCGCCCGTCGCCCTCCCGGCCAGACGCCGGCTCCCCGCCAGATCGAGGACCCGCAAGATGACCGCCATCGACCCAGATACCCTGAGCGCCGACGAGGCTCGCGAAGCCCGCAAGGCGAAGCTCTTCACACGCATCAACAAGGCCGATTCCTGGTTCAAGGTGCTCGGCCTCTCTTTCGTGACTCCGCTGCTGAAAGCCGCCGCCGGCGACAATCCCAAGGCGCAGGTCAAGGAAATCTGGCTGCTGCTCGGCGTCCCGCTGCTCTCCATCGCCTGCTTCCTGCTGCTCTGGGGCAATCTCGCACCGAAGGTCCAGACCTCGCTCGGCGCCGTCCCCGGCCCGGCCCAGGTCTGGGAGCAGGTCGGAAACCTGCATGAGGACGCCAAGCGCGAATGGCAGAAGGAAGAGGATTTCTACATCCGCCAGGACGAGCGCAACGCCAAGCTCGAAGCCGCCGGAAAATCAGACAAGGTCAAGCAGCGCGCCTATACCGGCAAGCCGACCTATTACGACCAGATCTGGACCTCGATCAAAACCGTGTTCTTCGGCTTCCTGCTCGCCTCCGCCGTCGCCATCCCGCTCGGCATCGTCGCCGGCCTCTCCCGTGCAGGCGAAGCGGCTCTCAACCCGGTCATCCAGATCTTCAAACCGGTCTCGCCGCTGGCCTGGCTGCCCATCGTGACCATGATCGTCTCGGCCACCTACACGACCAATGACGGCATGTTCACCAAGTCCTTCCTGATCTCGGCCATCACCGTGACGCTCTGCTCGCTTTGGCCGACGCTGATCAACACCTCGCTCGGCGTCGCCTCCATCGACAAGGATCTCGTCAACGTCTCCAAGGTGTTGAAGATGAACACCCGGACCAAGATCACCAAGCTGGTGCTGCCCTCCGCCCTGCCGCTGATCTTCACCGGCCTGCGCCTCTCGCTCGGTGTCGGCTGGATGGTGCTGATCGCCGCCGAAATGCTGGCCCAGAACCCGGGTCTCGGCAAATTCGTCTGGGACGAGTTCCAGAACGGCTCCAGCCAGTCGCTCGCCAAGATCATGGTCGCGGTCTTCACCATCGGCATTATCGGCTTCCTGCTCGATCGCCTGATGTTCGCGCTCCAGTCGCTCTTCACCTTCTCCAACAACCGGTGACCCAGATGAGCATCCTCAAGTTCGAAAATGTTTCCAAGAGCTTCGGTGAAGGCACCGCCAAGACCGATGTGCTCAAGAACATCAACCTCGAAGTGGAGGAAGGCGAGTTCCTCGTCCTCCTCGGCTTCTCCGGCACCGGCAAGACCACGCTGATCAACCTCATGGCCGGGCTCGAATTCCCGACCAAGGGCGCGGTCACCTTCAAGGGCGCCCCCATCACCGGCCCCGGCCGCGAGCGCGGCGTGATCTTCCAGAACTACTCGCTGATGCCCTGGCTCACGGTTGCCGGCAATGTGCGCCTCGCGGTGGACACGGTCTTCCCCAAGATGCACGGCACCGAGAAGGAAGAGTTGGTCGACAAATACGTCAAGATGGTCGGCCTCTCCCACGCTACCGCCCGCCGCCCCGCCGAGCTGTCCGGCGGCATGCGCCAGCGGGTGAACGTGGCCCGTGCACTGGCCATGTCCCCGGAGTTGCTGCTGCTCGACGAGCCGCTCTCCGCGCTGGACGCGCTGACCCGCGCCAATCTCGCCGACGAGATCGAGCATATCTGGGAAGCCGACAAGAAGACCTGCGTGCTCATCACCAATGATGTCGACGAGGCCATCATCCTCGCCGACCGCATCATCGCCCTGAACCCGGACGGGACGCTGGGCGAGGAGTTCCGCGTCAACATCCCCCGCCCGCGCGACCGTGGCGAGATGAACCATGACGAGGAGTTTAAGCGCCTGCGCGGTGTCGTCACCAAATACTTGATGGAAGCCGGCATCGAGGCCAAGGCGGAGGAAACCCGCGAGCTTCCCAATGTCACCGCCATCCATAACGAGCTGCCCCCTGCCGCGCTTAAAGCGGCCCAGGCCGGCGGCAGGATCGACAAATACCTGGAGTTCTCCCAGCTCCACAAGATCTACCCCACGCCGAAAGGCCCGCTCACCGTCGTCGAAGATTTCAACCTCAAGATGAACAAAGGCGAGTTCATCTCCCTGATCGGCCATTCCGGCTGCGGCAAGTCCACCGTCCTGACCATGGCCGCCGGGCTCAACGACATCTCCAAGGGCGTCATCAATCTCGACGGCCGTGGCGTTGTCGGCGCCGATCCGGAGCGCGCGGTGGTCTTCCAATCGCCCTCGCTCTTCCCCTGGCTCACCGCCAAGGAAAACGTCGCCGTCGGCGTGGAAAAGGTCTATCCCCGCGCCTCCCGTGCCGAGCGGCAGGACATCATCGAATATTACCTCGAACGCGTCGGCCTCGGCGACAGCATGGACAAGGCGGCCGTGGATCTCTCCAACGGCATGAAACAGCGCGTCGGCATCGCCCGCGCCTTCGCCCTCTCGCCGAAACTGCTGCTGCTCGACGAGCCCTTCGGTATGCTCGACAGCCTCACCCGCTGGGAACTGCAGGAAGTCCTGATGGAAGTCTGGTCCCGCACCAAAGTCACCGCGATCTGCGTCACCCATGACGTGGACGAGGCGATCCTGCTGGCCGACCGCGTCGTCATGATGACCAACGGCCCGCAGGCCACGATCGGCCGCATCGTCGATGTCGACCTGCCCCGCCCCCGCACCCGCAAGGCGCTGCTGGAGCATCCCGATTACTATCTCTACCGCGAGCAGGTTCTCTCCTTCCTCGAGGAATACGAGCACGGCGCCACCCCCAAACCCGCACCTGCGGTTGAAACCGCCAAACCGAAAACCGAGGAGGCCGCCTGATGGATCTCACACTCGACGCCCCGACCCGCACCTTCATCGAAGTCGCCGAGGTCTGGATCCCCGAAAACGGCAATCTGGTGCTGGCCGCCGGAAACTATGGCAGCCTCGAAAACTTTGCCTCGATCTCCGGCAATGAAAGCTTCGCCAAGGGCGAGGGCCTGCCCGGCAAGGCATGGGCCGAGGCTCGCCCGGTCGTTCTCAAGGAATTCAAGGGCTCCTATTTCAAGCGGACCGAGGCTGCGCATGAAGCCGGACTGACCAGCGCCGTGGCGATCCCGGTCTTCAATGGCGAGACGCTCAATGCCGTTCTGGTCGTGCTCTGCGCCGATGACAGCGAGCGCACCGGTGCCATCGAGGTCTGGCACGACAAGGACGACGCATTGATGCTGGAGGATGGCTATTACGGCGCCGCCAAACATTTCGAATGGGTGTCCAAGCACACGCATTTCCCGCGCGGCCAGGGCCTGCCGGGTGCGGTCTGGGCCTCCAGCACACCGATCCTGATGCGCGACCTCGGCTCGGGCTACAAGTTCATCCGCTCCGAGAGCGCCGGCAAGGCGGGGCTGACCACCGGCCTCGGCCTGCCCGTCCCGACACCGGGCGATGCGGATTACGTGCTGACCCTGCTATCGGCCCGTGGCACGCCCATCGCGCGCCGCTTCGAGATCTGGGACGCCCGCGCCGCCAAGGTCGGCAAGGCGAATGAAGCGGTGCTGATCGATGGCATCTGCGCCCGCGAAGGTGCGCTCTGGAGCGAGGAGACCGAGCGCCGCGCCACCGCGTGGCAGGGCCTGATCGGTCGCGTTCTGGGCAGCGGCATTCCGGTTGTCGAGAGCAAGGTTCCGGGCCTGACCGCCGGATACGAGTCCATGGTCGCCTTGCCGATCCACCAGAACGGCGAGTTGTCCCATATCGTCGCCTGGTACGTGTGAGAGGTCTGATCCCATGAACGAACCCCAGATCACCCTGATCCAGGAAAGCTTCGCGAAGGTCGTGCCGATCAAGCAGCAGGCCGGCGAGATCTTCTACAGCAAACTCTTCGAGATCGCCCCGGAGGTCCGCCCGCTCTTCAAGGAAGACGTGACCGAGCAGGCCGGCAAGCTGATGACCATGCTGGGCACGGTCGTGAACGGATTGCGCGAACTCGACAAGATCGTGCCCGTCGCCCGGAAGATGGCCGTAGAACATGCCGATTTTGGCGTGAAACCCTCCCACTACCAGCCCGTCGGCACCGCACTTATCGCCACTCTGGAAGCCGGTCTGGGCGAAGATTTCACCCTCGAGACCCGCGAAGCCTGGGTCGAAGCCTACACTGTGCTCTCCACTGTAATGATCGACGCCGCCGAAGGCCAAGGAGCCCTCCAATGAGCAAGAAAAAACTCGTCGTCATCGGCGCAGGCATGGCCTCCGGCCGGGCGCTGGAACAGCTCTTCGACGCAGATCCCGACGGTTGGGACGTGACCCTCTTCAACGCCGAACCGCGCGGCAACTACAACCGCATCATGCTGTCGCCGGTTCTGTCGGGCGAAAAAACCTACGAGGAAATCGTCACCCATGACGATGCATGGTATGAAGAACATGGCGTAACATGCCGTTTTGGAGAGAAAATTACCAAGATCGACCGGGACGCCAAGACCGTGACCGGCGAGGATGGCACCCCGCTTGCCTATGACAAGCTGCTCGTCGCCACCGGCTCCAACCCCTTCATCATCCCGCTGCCGGGCCATGATCTCGACGGCGTCATCGCCTATCGCGATCTCGAAGACACCAACGCGATGATCGACATCGCCGGAACGCCGGGCGCACGGGCTGTGGTCATCGGTGGCGGCCTGCTCGGTCTGGAAGCCGCAGCTGGCTTGCGGATGCGCGGCATGGACGTGACCGTTGTCCACATCATGGGCCATCTAATGGAGCGCCAGCTCGACGAGGCCGCTGGCTATCTGCTGCGCAAGGCGCTGGTGGATCGGGGCATCAATGTCATGTGTTCTGCAAATTCCAAAGAAATCATGGGCGTAGACGGCAAAGTTAAAGCTCTTATGCTCGATGATGGCACCGAGCTGCCCTGCGACATCCTTGTCATGGCCGTCGGCATCCGCCCCAATACCGGCCTCGGCGCCGAGGCTGGCCTTGCCACCGGTCGCGGCATCCATGTTGACGATCACATGCTCACCTCGGACGAGAATGTCCTCGCCGTCGGCGAATGCGTCGAGCATAACGGCGCCGTTTTTGGCCTCGTTGCCCCGCTCTACGATCAGGCCAAGGTCGTGGCGAAAACGCTGGTCGGAGAAGCCGCGTATTTTGTGCCCAAGGAGGTCTCGACCAAGCTCAAGGTCACTGGCTGCGACCTCTTCTCGGCGGGCGATTTCGCCGATGGCGACGACCGCGAGGACATCGTTTTCCGCGATCCGGGCCGCGGCGTCTACAAACGCCTTGTAATCAAGGAAAACAAGATCATCGGCGCCGTCATGTATGGCGACACCGCTGACAGTAGCTGGTTCTTCGGCCTGATGAAGGACGAGGAGGACATCTCGGAGATGCGCGAGACGCTCATCTTCGGCCCCGCCTATCAGGGGGGTGACCCGCTGGACCCTATGGCGGCCGTTGCAGCCTTGCCGGCTGACGCAGAAATCTGTGGTTGCAACGGCGTTTCCAAGGGCGACATCGTCGCTGCCATCGAAGGGGGGGCTATCGACCTCGCCGCCGTGCGCGCCACGACCAAGGCGTCCGGCTCCTGCGGCACTTGCACCGGGCTTGTCGAACAGGTTCTCGGCGTGACTCTGGGCGATGATTTCGTCATTCCCGCCGCGCAAAGCATCTGTGGCTGCACCGAGCACAGCCATGAAGATGTGCGCCGCCTGATCAAGAGCCAGGAACTCAAGAGCCAGGCCGCTGTCTGGCAGGAACTTGGCTGGAAATCGAAAGACGGCTGCCATGTCTGCCGCCCGGCAGTGAACTACTACCTTCTCGCCGACTGGCCGGTCGAATATCAGGACGACCCGCAAAGCCGCTTCATCAACGAGCGCAAGCACGCGAATATCCAGAAGGACGGGACCTTCTCCGTCGTCCCGCGCATGTTCGGCGGCATGACCACGCCGGACGAACTGCGCGCCATCGCCGATGCGGCGGACAAATACGATGTCCCCACCGTGCATGTAACGGGTGGCCAGCGCATCGACCTTCTCGGCGTGAAAGGCGAGGACCTGCCGGCGATCTGGGCCGACCTGAACAAGGCCGGAATGGTCTCGGGCCACGCCTATTCCAAGGGCCTGCGCACGGTGAAGACCTGTGTCGGCACCAATCACTGCCGCTTCGGCACGCAGGACAGCACCGGCCTCGGGATCAAGCTGGAACAGAAGCTCTGGGGCGCCTGGTCGCCGCACAAGTTCAAGCTCGCCGTCTCCGGCTGCCCGCGCAACTGCGCCGAAGCCACCTGCAAGGATCTGGGCGTGATTTGTGTCGATAGCGGCTACCAGGTCGGCGTCGGTGGCGCGGCGGGCATGGATCTGCGCGAGACCGACCCGCTGGCGCAGGTTCCCACCGAACAGGAGGCCATCGACGTCACGGTCGCCTTCTACCAGCTCTATCGCGAACACGCCAAATACCTCGATCGGCCCTATAAATGGATCGCCAAGGTCGGGCTGGACTGGGTCAAGGAACGCGTCATCGACGATCTGGACAACCGCAAGGCCCTGATCGAGCGCTTCGAGCTGTCGCAGTCCATCTACCAGAAGGACCCCTGGGCCGAGCATATCGAGGAACGCGCCGAGACCTACCAGCCACTCGCCGATCTCTTCCAGCAGGCCGCCGAATAGGCTCTTTTTATCCGGAAATATCTCGGGGAGGTCGCGGCCAGCCGCGACGGGGGCCGCGGCCCCACCCCCGCCTCAACACAGGAACCGAACCATGACCACCTGGATCGACATCGGCGCCCTCGAAGACATCCCCACCCGCGGTGCCCGCGTGGTGAAGACCGCCCTTGGCTGCGTCGCCATCTTCCGCACCGGCGAAGAAGAGGTCTTCGCCCTCGAAGATCGTTGCCCCCACAAGGGCGGCCCGCTCTCCGAAGGCATCGTGCACGGCGCCTCGGTGACCTGCCCTTTGCATAACTGGGTGTTCAGCCTCGAAACAGGCGAAGCCACGGGCGCTGACGAGGGAATGGTCCCGACCTATCCCGCCCGCGTCGAAGCTGGCCGCATCCTGCTCGATGCCACGCGCCTCGAGAACCGGAGCGCTGCCTGATGATGGATGGCGCCACCCGCCCCGCAAAGCTGCTGCAGGTCGAGGGCCGACTGGCCACCTGCACGACCTGCCCCTATTGCGGCGTCGGCTGTGGCGTCAATGCCGTCCCGGACGGCCTTGGCGGGCTGACCATCTCTGCCGACAAGACCCACCCGGCAAATGAAGGCCGGCTCTGCTCCAAGGGGACGGCGCTTGGCGAGACAACCTCGCTCGACGACCGCCTGCTTGCGCCGCAGATCAAGGGCCGCGAGGCCAACTGGTCCGATGCGCTCGATCTCGTGGCAACGAAATTCCGCAAGGCCATCGAACTGCATGGCCCCGACAGCGTCGCCTTCTACGTCTCCGGCCAGCTCCTGACCGAAGACTACTACGTCGCCAACAAGCTGATGAAAGGCTTTATCGGCTCGGCCAATATCGACACCAATTCCCGCCTCTGCATGGCCTCCTCGGTCGCCGGCCACCGCCGCGCCTTCGGGACGGACACCGTGCCCGGCCTCTACGAGGATTTCGATCAGGCCGAGTTGGTCGTACTCACCGGGTCCAACCTCGCCTGGTGCCACCCGGTCCTGTTCCAGCGCCTCGTGGCCGCCAAGAAGGCCAATCCGAAGCTCAAGGTGGTCAATATCGACCCCCGCCGGACTGCGACCTCCGATCTCGCCGACCTCCATCTGGCCATCGCCCCGGGCGGCGATGTGGCGCTCTACAACGCGCTGCTGGCCTATCTCGCGGACGCGAATCGGCTCGACACCGATTATATCAGCGCCAATGTGAACGGCTTCGAAGAGGCGCTCACCGCCGCCCGCGCCGACGACCCCGCAGCCACCGGCCTGACAGACGAGGAGATCGCGGGGTTCCTCGCCCTCTGGGCCGGCAGCGAAAAGGTCGTCACGATCTATTCGCAAGGCGTCAACCAGTCCACCGCCGGGACGGACAAAGTCAACGCGATCCTCAATTGCCATCTGGCCACGGGCCGCATCGGCAAACCCGGCATGGGCCCATTCTCGGTCACCGGCCAGCCCAACGCCATGGGCGGGCGCGAGGTTGGCGGTCTGGCCAATATGCTCGCCTGCCATCTCGATATCGAGAATGCCGAACACCGCGCCGCGGTGAAGGAGTTCTGGGACGCCCCGCGGATGCCGGACGGCCCTGGCCTCAAGGCGGTGGACATGTTCCGCGCCGTCGAGCGCGGCGAGATCAAGGCGCTCTGGATCATGTGCACCAACCCGGCCGTCTCCATGCCGGATGCAGACCGCGTCGCCGCCGCGATCGAAGCCTGCGACTTCACAGTCGTCTCCGATCTCACCGCCGAGACCGACACCGCGCGCCTCGCCGATGTGCTCCTGCCCGCCACGGGCTGGGCGGAGAAGGACGGCACGGTCACCAATTCGGAGCGCTGCATCTCGCGCCAGCGCACTATCCTGCCGCCGCCCGGATCTGCCCGCCATGACTGGCAGATCATCTGCGATGTCGCCGAGCGCATGGGACACGGCGCGGCATTTGACTTCGCCTCCCCCGCCGAGATCTTCCGGGAATACGCAGCGCTGTCCGGCCTCGCCGGCAAGCTTGGTCGTGATTTCGACATCTCCGACCTCGCCGATCTCTCCGACCGCGATTTCGACGCATTGGAACCCTTCCACTGGCCTTGCGCCGGCGCCCGCCAAGGCGGCCGCTTCTTTGCCGAGGGTGGCTTCTACCATGCCGATGGCAAGGCGAAGATGCTGGCCGTCACGCACCGCGCCCCGGCTTCCGTCCCGAGCGCGGCCTACCCGTTCCGCTTCAATACCGGCCGCGTCCGCGACCACTGGCACACGATGACACGCACGGCAAAATCCGCGCGCCTGAGCCAGCACATCGCCGAGCCCTTCCTCGAAATCCATCCGCAAGACGCCGCATCGCTCGGCCTCGCCCCGGCCTCCCTTGCCGAGGTGACGAGCCCGCAGGGCCGCGCTCTGCTCCGCGTGCTGATCTCGGATCGTATCCAGACAGGACAGGTCTTCGCCCCCATGCACTGGACCGGCGAGACCGCGCCCGCAGGCCGCATCGACGCGCTTGTCGCGGCCAATACGGACCCCTTCTCTGGCCAGCCCGAGAGCAAGGCCAGCGTGGTGGCCATCCGCCCCTTCGCCGCCGCTTGGTACGGCTTCGCGCTGTCCACCAAGGAATTCCGCCCCGACACCGACTACTGGGCGCGCGCGCGGACCCGCGACGGCTGGCGCGCTGAACTCGCCTGCTCCCGCGACCCGTCCGACTGGGAGGACGAGGCCCGCGCCCTCTTCGGCCTCGGCGCGGAGGCGCAGGCACTGACCATGATCGACCCCATGCGCGGCGCGGCCCGCCTCGCCTTCCTCGAAGAGGGCCGCCTCGTAGCCGCGCTCTATGCCGGCCCCGAGCCGGTTGGTGTGTCGCGCAGTTTTCTCGCCGGGCAGATCGGCGCGGAGACGGATGGGGCCATCCTTTCCGGCCGCCCCGGCGCCGAGCGCCCCGATCCCGGCGCGACTGTCTGCGCCTGTTTCGATGTCGGGCAGAACACGATCCTCGAGGCGATCCGCTCCCAAAGCCTCCTCTCTGTCGAGCAGATCGGAACAGCACTTCAGGCCGGGTCCAATTGCGGCTCCTGCAAGCCGGAGCTTCAGGCGCTTCTCGACGCGGCAACCACGCCTGTGGCCGCGGAATGACGAGATCTGCGGGCCTCGCGCAACAATGCCGGGCACGGCCCTCCTGGGCGGGCTCCGTTGCGCTGCCCGGCGTGCCACCCTGCGGGAAAACTGAACAATTCCCTCCCCGAGCAACCGTTCCACATATCGCGCGCGTATCGGCTATGCTTGCTGTCACCCAGACCGACAGCCCCAAGCCGGAGACCGCACGATGAGCCTGAAAGACTATGTCCGAGCCATGGGCCGTGGCCCTTCCCGCGGCCGCTCCCTGACCGAGGCGGAAGCGCTGGATGCGATGACGCAGATCCTCGCCGGCACAGCTGCGCCGGAAGCCGTCGGCGCACTCCTCATGCTCATGCGCTATCGCGGCGAGACCCCGGAGGAGCTGGCCGGTTTCACCAGGGCTCTGCAGGCGTCCTTGCCCGCCTGGAACGGCCCTGCCCCGGCGCTCGACTGGCCCAGCTTCGCCGCTGGGCGCACACGCGGCCTGCCCTGGTTCCTGCTCTCCGCCCGCCTTCTGGCCGAGGCTGGATACCCTGTCCTGCTCCATGGTTGGAACTCACATCAGGGCGTCACCGCCTCGGTCACCGCCGCCCTGCCCCATGCCGGCATCGCCCAGGCCCGCAGCATGGAAGAGGCCGCGACCCGGATCGCCGGGACCGGCATCGCCTATATCTCGCTCGCAGACTACGCCCCGCGCGCTCTGGAGTTGCTGCAATTGCGTGACATCCTCGGCCTGCGTTCGGCCATCAACACCGTGCTGCGCCTGACCAATCCCGCCGGGGCCTCCGCCGCCGTGCAGGGGGTCTTCCACCCGCCATATCTGGCGTTGCAATCCGAGGCTGCACTGCTGCTGGATCTCGAAGCTTCCTGCGTCATCAAGGGTGGCGGCGGCGAGTTCGAACGCAACCCGGCCAAGGCGGCCCCGCTCTCTGGCATCGAGGCTGGCGCCCTGCGCGAGGGCACCGCCCCTGCACTGCTGCCCGAAACCCATGCCCGCCTCGCCGACGGCCCCGAGACCGCTGACAGTCCTGAAGCCCTGACCTCCCTCTGGACAGGCGCGTCGCAAGATCCCTTCGCCACCGCCATCGTCACCGGCACTTCCGCGCTGGCCCTTCTCACCATGGGAAAGGCCGAAACCCCAGAGGCCGCCGACCGCCTCGCGCAAACTCTCTGGGTCAATCGTGATCCCGCCCCCCTCCAAAACGACCGCTCTCCGCAAAGGAAGACCGCATGAAGACCTTCCCGATGTTCCTCAAGATGAAAAACCGCCGTGTTGTGATTGCAGGCGGAGGAGAACAGGCCGCACAAAAAGCGCGCCTGGTCCTGAAGACCGAGGCCGAGATTGTTTTTCTCGCCCCCGAGCTGGACGAGGAACTGACAGATATGGTCGCCGCCGGCCAGGCTCGGCAGGACAGAACTGCTCCCTCCGTCGAGAGCTTCGCCGGCGCCGCACTGGTCTTCATCGCCACAGGCTGCGTCGGGCTCGACACCGCCCTGCAGATACTCGCCAAGGAGGCCGGCGCCGTGGTCAACGTGGTTGACCAGCCCGAGCTCTGCGATGCCTACACACCCTCCATCGTCGATCGCGACCCGGTTGTCGTCGCCATCGGCACCGAGGGCAACGCGCCGGTGCTCGGGCGGATGATCAAGACCCAGGTCGAAGAGATGCTGGAGCCGCGCCTGGGTGATTTCGCCCGCCTTGCCGGGCGTCTGCGCGACTCGGTGGCCGCCCATGTTCCTGCCGAGGCCCGGCGCGGATTCTGGCGCTGGATGTTCGGCGCCGAGCCTCGCCAGCTCCATGCGCGTGGCTCGGATCATCGCGCCGCGCGGCTGCTCAAATCCGCCATCGCCGCAGGCGGCGCGCCCGACGCACGCGACGGAGGCGCAATCTCCCTGATCGGAGCCGGGCCCGGCGCGGCTGACCTGCTCACCCTGCGCGCCGTGCAGCGCCTTCAGGAAGCGGATGTGATTTTCTCCGCGCCCGGGGTCGATCCGGCCGTGCTGGAACTGGCCCGCCGCGATGCCGAACGGGTCACGGAAAACACGCCAGCGTCCGCACTTGCATGGCCCTCTGTCGGGCTCGACAGCCGTATCACCGCCGAAGCCCGCCGCGGCCGCAGCGTTGTGCGCCTTCTGCCCGGTTCGGTCACAAGGGCCGAGGGCGCCGCATTCGAAGCGTTGTCCCGCGAGGGCATAGAGATCGAAATCGTTCCCGGCGTCGCCGACATGGAGGCGAAACAGTCGATCCCCTGCAAGGACCGCGCGGCGTTTTGACCCGCGCCCTTTCCGTGCTACCGTTACGTCACGCACGAACAGGGAGACACTCCATGCGACCAACTGCCATTGCAGCCGCCCTCATGCTCACCCTCTTGCCTGCCGCCGCACTGGCGGAAGGCTGTTCCTGGGAGCATCGCAACCAGAGCGTGAGCCAATGCCCGGACGGGCATGTTCAGGACGCCACGACCGGGGCCTGTGTAAAACAGACGACGAGCTGATCCGAACAGGACGCCGGTAACGCTGCCTTAAGCCAGATGCGTCTAACCTGCCGTCGAGACAGACGTGCAGGAGATGGATGTGGCCAACGACCTGACCCCGATTCCCGTAGCGATTCCCATGGCCACGCCGATGGCCATGGGTTCACTCGCGGAGCCTTCCCCGGACCGTGCGCCTGCAAAGGCGCGCATGCATCTGACACGGCAGCAGAAGGCGGCCGTGATCGTGCATCTTCTTGCCTCCGAGGGTGCCGAACTGCCCCTGGCAGAGCTGCCAGAGGAGTGTCAGGCCGATATCACGACAATCCTCGGACAGATGCGCACGATCGACCGGGACACATTGCAGGCCGTGGTTGAAGAATTCGTCAGCGAGATGGACGGGATCGGCCTGACCTTTCCAGGCGGGATTGAAGGCGCGCTCGGACTTCTTGAAAACCATATGAGCCCGTCGACCTCTGCCCGGCTGAGGCGCGAGGCAGGCGTTGCGGCTCGCGGGGACCCCTGGGACAGGATCTCCGGCCTTGCGCCGGAGCGTCTGGTTGCGGTGCTCGCGGAAGAGAGCACGGAAGTTGGCGCTGTCATGCTGTCGAAGCTTTCGGTGGCGCAGTCGGCAACGCTCCTGAGCATGCTGCCGGGCCAGCGGGCGCGCGAGCTCTCCTACGCTATCTCCCGGACGGGCCATGTCCAACCCGAGACGGTGCAGCGAATCGGCCTCTCCCTTGCCGCGCAGCTTGATGCCGAGCCGGTCAGCGCCTTCGCGGATGGCCCCGTGCAGCGCGTTGGCGCAATTCTCAACTACAGCCGGGCAGCCACCAGGGACGACGTACTCGAAGGGCTCGACGAGACGGATGCAGAATTCGCCGCGGAGGTCCGTCGCGCAATTTTCACCTTCGCCAATATCCCCGGCCGCATTACGGAACGCGACATTCCCCGCGTCGTGCGCGGGATCGATCAGGCTGTTCTGGTCAAGGCGCTCGGCTTTTGCGAAGGCGATGCCGCCATGGAGGCGGCCCGGGATTACATCCTCGAGAACATGTCCAAGCGCATGGCCGAAGCGCTACGCGAAGAGATGGCAGATTCCGGCAAGGTCCCCGATGCCGATGGCGAAGAGGCGATGAATTCTGTCGTCGGCGAGATCCGCCGGCTCGTCGAGGAAGGCGAATTGCTGCTTGTCGCGGAGGATGGCTGACCCCAAAGCGCAGGACCCTCGTGGTCCAAACCGAACATGTTAGTGCTCATGTTCGGAGCCAGAAAGCGGGTCTGTGCGCGATCAGCGCGGCCAAAGCGTCAAGCAAAGCTCATGCCGTCGGAGAGCTTGAGGCTCATCGGATCATGCGGGGACCAGATCATGCCATTGACAGGACGGGCGCGCGCCACCTTCAACGTCCCCTGATAGACGCAGGTTTTCCGGCGGTGACGGCAGTCCGGGCTTCGCACCACGCCACTGACCAAACAGGCCAGTCCAAAGCGACCTCCGGTGCAGCTGACCTGCCGGACGCAATGGTGGGCTTGAGATCGGGCGCAGGCTTGCCTATGTCTGCTCGTCGCGAGAGGATCCAATGGCATCGACTTCCAAATCCAATTCGGACCTGACCGGAACGCGGTCGCAATGGCTCCAGGACCGTGCACTCCGGTCCGCGCTCTGGGTCGCGCGACGCTTGCCTTATGAACAGCGCGTGCCCTTGTTCGGCGCTCTGGCACGGGCTGCAGCCGGCCCGGGTTCCGTTTTTCGCAAACGCATGCTGGACAATCTCGACCACGTCTGGCCCGACCGTCCGATCGAAGACCGGCAAGCCATTGCCCGCGCGGCGGCGGACAATGCCGGCCGCACGCTGATCGAGCATTACTCGATGCAGGAACTCGCCGAACGGTCCGCCAGCATCACGCCGGAAGGCCCCGGCTGGGATGTCCTTCAGGCAGCACAGGCGGCCGGCCGACCGACCATTCTCATCACCGGCCATTATGGCAATCACGAGATGGCTTTCATCTGCCTCTCCGGGCGCGGCATGTCTGCGGGCGGGCTCTACCGGCCGATGCAGAACCCTTACGTGAACCAGCATTACGTCGACGCCGTGGACTCGCTCGGACGCGGCCCGCTCTTCGAGCAGGGGCGCGCCGGGATGGGGCGTCTCCTTCGCCATCTTCGCGGCGGCGGCACGGCGATCATTCTCAACGATCTCTATGTGGGCGGCGGAGTCGAGATGGATTTTCTCGGCAGGCCGGCCCGCACCGCACTTTCCAGCGCCGAATTCGCGCTGAAGCTGAACGCGCCGCTGATCCCCTTTTACGGTATCCGCCAGGCCGACGGTCTCAACTTTCGCTTCGTCCTCGAGGAACCGATTCCGTCCGGAACGCCCGAGGAGATGACCGCCGGTTTCAACCGCTCTCTGGAAGCCCGGATCCTGGAAGATCCCGGGCAATGGTTCTGGCTGCACCGTCGCTGGAAACGAAAATGGCAGGGCGGCGCGGGCATGGTCCCCGGGCTGCATCCGGCGGAGCTTCCGCGGCAGAAATCACGCTGAGGTCAGGGCAGTTGCACGGCACCGACGATCGGGCCGAACCCATCTTCCTGAACTATCACCACCGCCTGCTCCGGGCCCGAGAGGACCAGGTCAAGCGCGAGCGGCGCAGCGCCGGTCCAGGCGCTCAGGGTTTCCCAATCCGTGACGATATTTGTGTAACGCAACGTCTTTCCGGCGTTCTCTCCGCGCGTGATCTTGACCTTTCGCTCCTTGACGAAGCGCACGAGATCGACCCTGTAGCGCCCGGCATCCGCAAGCGCTGGCGCGGTCACAATGATCGTTTCGTTTGCGCGCTGCGCTGTGAGCCGAACCGGCTGTCCAGCACTCTGGTGGCGCATCAAGGCATCGGCCAGTTCCATCGGCCGCGTGCCGACGATCTGCTCGGTGCCCGCGACCACCATCTGCGGCGTGTAGATCGTGCGCGAGCCGGCAACATGCGCATAGGCTTTCTGCCGCGCGGTGTGTTCGGGGCGGGCAAAATCATCGGCCCAGCCGATGTAATCCCAGTAATCGACATGCAGCGCGAGTGGCAGGATGTCATGGCGTTCGGTCAACTCGTTCAGGAGCGCATCCGCCGGCGGACAGGAGGAACAGCCCTGCGACGTGAACAGCTCGACCACGATCAGCCCGGCCCCCTCGGCCCGCGCTGACAGCGCCTGGCCCAGAAGCAGCCCTGCTGCGACAAATCCTGCTAGAACGCTCTTCACTCTCATCCGCGCCTCTTTTCGTCTCGCTGACGGAACTCTTAACCGTCGCCGCTTTCAACAGCCAATCAAGAACCCGTGGGCGCTCCGTAACAGAGGCGCCGGATCAGTCCTGTTCGGGATGGTAGATGTGGCGATAGGGATCGGGGATGCCGCCAACGCCGTATTTGTCGTTCCAGTCCTTCGGAATCCCCCCCGAGGCGCGCAGGTAGCTCTCGGGCGGGATCGCCTCCATCAGCGGTGCCACGAGCTTGCGAATCTCGGACCTGCGTCCCGCCCTCAGCTTGGCAATGACCGAATCGACCCATTCCGCCACACGCGGCTCCTCGACATCGAGGCAGACCGAGATCTCGTGATTGGAGCGGTTGTCCAACAACATCTGAAGCGCGACATGCTCGGCCGACGACATGGTGTGCAGCGCCGCCACAAGCCGCGGCGGCAAGCCGGCCGCGATATCGCCCAATGCATCATACAGGCCGAGCATCCGGTCCACCTTCTGCTCGATCCGGTCCAGCTGTTCCTTCAGCGAAGTCTCTTCCGCCGCGTCGCGATCCGACATGTCTCTCTCCCGTCAAGCCCAGCGACTCACCCGCACGCCCCTGCGTACCGGCACGCCCTGCCTGCCCGTCTTTTTGTGACAGAGCGTGCGGGCGTGCAATCCCCCGCCGTGGATCTGCGTGAATCGGTCCTCCCCGTCGCACGAAAACGGCCGCCGACCAGACGCCGGCGGCCGCAAGCCATGTCTTGTGTCACCCGTCAGAAGTGAGCGGATTTGGTCGTCGTCGGGATCTCCAGCGGCGGAGCGAACTTGGTGAGGTCGATCCCGTCCACGGCGGTCTTGTACTCTTCGACGCTCGGCGTACGGCCGAGAATTGCGGAGAGAACGACGACCGGGGTCGAGGCGAGCAGCGATTCACCCTTCTTTTCGGTCGAGTCGGCCACGACGCGGCCCTGGAAGAGACGGGTCGAGGTGGCCAGCACCGTGTCGCCCTTGGCGGCTTTCTCCTGGTTGCCCATGCAGAGGTTACAGCCCGGGCGCTCGAGATAGAGAATGTTCTCGTATTCGGTCCGCGCCTCGGTCTTGGGCATGAAATCGTCGAACTCGAAGCCCGAGTATTTCTGCAGGATCTCCCAGTCGCCTTCTTCCTTCAGCTCGTCGATGATGTTGTAGGTCGGCGCGGCAACCACGAGCGGCGCCTTGAACTCGACCTTACCGGTCTCCTTTTCGAGATTCTTGAGCATCTGGGCCACGATCTTCACGTCGCCCTTATGCACCATGCAGGAGCCGACAAAGCCCAGGTCGACCTTCTTCTCGGCGCCGTAATAGGAGACCGGACGGATGGTGTCGTGGGTGTAGCGCTTGGAGACATCGGCGTTGTTGACATCCGGGTCGGCGATCATCGGCTCGACGATCTGGTCCAGATCGACCACGACCTCGGCGAAGTATTTCGCGTTCTCGTCCGGGGTCAGCGCCGGCGTCTTGCCGGAGCGGATCTCGGCGATGCGCGCATCCGCCTTGTCGATCAGGCCCTGCAGCATGCCGACGCCGTTATCCATGCCCTTCCCGATCATGATGCCGATGCGGTGCTTGGCCAGTTCCAGCGAGCCAATCAGCGTCTCGTCATTGGAGATACAGATCGAGGCCTTTGCCTTCATCTCCGCGGTCCAGTCGGTGAAGGTGAAGGCCTGGTCGGCCAGAAGCGTGCCGATATGCACCTCGATGACGCGACCCTGGAAGACGTTGTCGCCACATTGCTGGAGCATCTGCTGCTGGGTGGCATGCACCACGTCGCGGAAGTCCATGTGATCGGCCATCTTGCCCTTGAAAGTCACCTTGACGGATTCCGGAACCGGCATGGACGCCTCACCGGTTGCCAGCGCCAGCGCAACGGTGCCGGAATCGGCCCCGAAGGCCACGCCCTTGGACATCCGGGTGTGGCTGTCGCCGCCGATGATGATGTCCCAGTCCGATACGGTGACATCGTTCAGGACCTTGTGGATCACGTCGGTCATGGCGTGATATTCGCCTTTCGGATCCCGACCGGTGATCAGGCCGAAATTGCTCATGAACTTCATGAGCTTGGGCGTGTTTGCCTGCGCCTTCAAATCCCAGACGGAGGCGGTGTGGCAGCCGGACTGATAGGCGCCGTCCACCTTCGGCGAGATCACCGTGGCGGCCATAGCTTCCAGCTCCTGGCTGGTCATCAGGCCGGTCGTGTCCTGGGACCCGACGATATTGACCGTCACCCGCGCATCGGATCCGGCATGCATGACCTTGCCGGCGGGCACGCCCACGGCATTGCGGTTGAAGATCTTCTCCACGGCGGTCAGGCCCTGGCCGTCATTGGTCACGATCTTGGACGGCGCGAAGACCGGCGTCGGCTCGACACCGAGCGCCTCGGCGGCGAATGTCTGCAACTTCTTGCCGAAGACGATGGCATAAGAGCCGCCAGCCTTCATGAATTCGAGCTTCTGGGGCGTGAAGGAGCCGGCCATGTCGACAAGTTCCTCGGAACCGGCGTCGTTGTAGAGCTTCTTCTTCTTGGTGTTGATGGTCAGAACGGTGCCGGTCTCAACGGAGTATTTCTGCTCCAGCACCGGGTTGCCGTCATTGTTGAGGATCGGCTTGCCGTCCGCGTCCACCTTCTTGACCCAGTTCTTCAGGTTGAGGCCGATACCGCCGGTAACGTCGACGGTGGTCAGGAAGATCGGCGAAATCCCGTTGGTGCCGGCGACAACCGGGGCGAAATTCACAAACGGCACGTAAGGCGAGGCCTGCTTGCCGGTCCAGAGCGCCACGTTGTTGACGCCGGACATGCGCGAGGAGCCAACCCCCATCGTGCCCTTCTCGGCGATCAGCATCACCTGCTTGCCGGGATGCTGGATCTTCAGCGCCTCGATTTCCTTTTGCGCCGCCTCCGAGATCATGCACTTGCCGTGCAGCTCGCGGTCGGAGCGCGAATGGGCCTGGTTGCCGGGCGAGAGCAGATCGGTGGAGATATCGCCCTCGGCGGCGATATAGGTGACGACCTTCACCTCCTCGTCGATATCGGGAAGCTTGGTGAAGAATTCCGCCTTCGCGTAGCTTTCGAGAATACCCTCGGCGATCTTGTTTCCGGCCTTGTAGGCGGCGTCGAGCCGTTCGGTATCCGCGTCATAGAGGAAGACCTGCGTCTTGAGCACGTCGGCGGCCTGCTGCGCTATTGCCGCGTCTTCGCCCAGCGCCAGATCGAGAAGAACCTCGACCGAGGGGCCGCCCTTCATGTGGGACAGCAGCTCGAAAGCGAATTCAGGCGTGATTTCCTCGACGACGGCCTCACCGAGGATGATTTCCTTGAGGAACTTCGCCTTCACGCCCGCCGCGCTCGTGGTGCCCGGCAGGGTGTTGTAGATGAAGTATTTCAGGGAGTCGGCGCGATGTGCGTTCCCGGTATCCTTGATCTGTTCGATCAGCTCGCTGACAAGTGCGCTGTCATCGATGGGTTTGGGGTGCAGACCCTGTGCCTTGCGGGTGCTGATTTCGTCCAGGTAGTCAGTATACAAGCTCATGTCTTTTCTCGCCGTTCTGATCTCAGGTTGCAGCTTGAACGCCGGCGTTCAGAATCATCTGGCGGTGCCGACACAAGCTTGTTGTATGCAACGGTATACTAAAACGATGGGATCTTCAACAGGAACGACGCGACAGGTTGTCACAAACCTTTCGCAGCGCCCTCCTCCCGCGTTGGAATGCCGCTTGAACACGCTCTTACATCCAAAACACGACGGCCTCAAAGCGCGAAGACTTCGAAAGCGGTTCGACGGGGTCCAGACGCCCGGGAGATTGCAAGAGCACGCGGATCGGGCGGGGCCGTGCGCAAATCGAGCGATCGCGGCCGGCAAGGGGTGGCTTGAAACTGCCCCTTCCTAGGCCCAATCTTGATTGGAGCGCGCAACTCAGACAGATCCATGTTCAGCGACCCCATGGACCGCATCAGGGAGGCCAACACATGCCGATCAAGACAGGCACCGATACCGTCAGGACCCGCAAGGATCTTTCCGTTGGCGGCAAGACCTACTCCTACTACTCCATTCCCGCCGCTCAGGAGGCCGGCCTTGGCGATTTTTCCAGGTTGCCAGCCGTGCTCAAGGTGGTGTTGGAAAACATGCTGCGCTTCGAAGACGGCGGTTTCACCGTCTCCGTCGACGACATCAAGGCCTTCGCCGGATGGGGCGCGAATGGCGGTCAGAACCCGCGCGAAATCGCCTATCGCCCGGCCCGCGTGTTGATGCAGGATTTCACCGGCGTCCCGGCCGTTGTCGACCTTGCCGCCATGCGGGACGGCATCGTTGCACTCGGCGGCAATGCCCAGCAGATCAACCCGCTGAACCCGGTCGATCTCGTGATCGACCACTCGGTCATGATTGACGAATTCGGCAACCCGCGCGCGTTCCAGATGAACGTGGACCGCGAATACGAGCGGAACCTGGAGCGCTACACCTTCCTCAAATGGGGCCAGAACGCGTTCAACAATTTCCGCGTCGTGCCGCCGGGGACCGGCATCTGCCATCAGGTCAACCTGGAATACCTGTCCCAAACCGTTTGGACCGACACTGACCAGACCGGCAAGGAAGTGGCCTATCCCGACACGCTTGTCGGCACCGACAGCCACACCACCATGGTCAACGGCGCCGCCGTGCTTGGCTGGGGCGTGGGCGGCATCGAGGCAGAGGCCGCGATGCTCGGCCAACCGATCTCGATGCTGATCCCCGAGGTTATTGGCTTCAAACTGACCGGTGCAATGGTCGAGGGCACCACGGGCACCGACCTCGTGCTGAAGGTCGTCGAAATGCTGCGCGCCAAGGGCGTGGTCGGCAAGTTCGTGGAATTCTACGGCGAGGGGCTCGACACCCTGCCACTGGCCGACCGCGCGACCATTGCCAACATGGCACCCGAGTACGGCGCCACCTGCGGCTTCTTCCCCGTGGACGGCGAAACCCTGCGCTACCTGCGCCAGACGGGCCGCGACGAGGACCGCATCGCACTGGTCGAGGCGTATGCCAGGAAGAACGGCTTCTGGCGCGGCGCCGATTACGCACCGATCTACACCGACACGCTGGAACTCGACATGGGCACGATCATCCCGGCGATTTCCGGCCCGAAACGCCCGCAAGACTATGTACCGCTGTCCAATGCCAAGGCCGCCTTTGGCAAGGAGATGGCCGAGACCTTCAAGCGTCCGGTGGACAAGGACGTGGCGGTCGAGGGCGAAGACTATACCCTCTCCTCGGGCAAGGTCGTGATCGCCTCGATCACCTCCTGCACCAACACCTCGAACCCATACGTGATGATCGGCGCCGGGCTCGTTGCCCGCAAGGCGCGTGCGCTTGGCCTGAACCGCAAGCCCTGGGTGAAAACCTCCCTCGCGCCGGGGTCACAGGTGGTGACCGAGTATCTGGAGGCCGCCGGCTTGCAGGAAGATCTCGACGCGGTTGGCTTCAACCTGGTCGGCTATGGCTGCACCACCTGCATCGGCAATTCGGGTCCGCTCCAGCCGGAGATCTCGAAGGCGATCAGCGAGGGCGACCTCGTGGCCACCGCCGTGCTCTCGGGCAACCGGAACTTCGAGGGCCGCATCAGCCCGGATGTGCGCGCCAACTACCTGGCCTCGCCGCCGCTGGTTGTCGCCTATGCGCTGGCCGGTGACATGAATATCGACCTGGCAACCGAGCCGCTCGGCCAGGACACGGACGGCAATGACGTGTTCCTCAAGGATATCTGGCCGACCAACAAGGAGATCGCCGATCTGGTCCACAAGACCGTCACCCGCGAGGCCTTCCTCAAGAAATACTCGGACGTGTTCAAGGGCGACGAGAAGTGGCGGGGTGTGGAAATCACCGACGCCGAAACCTATGACTGGCCGTCCAACTCGACCTATATCCAGAAACCGCCCTATTTCCGCGGAATGGGCATGGAGCCGGGCGTGATCACGAATATCGAGAATGCCAGGGTGCTGGCAGTTCTCGGCGACATGATCACCACCGACCACATCTCGCCCGCTGGCTCCTTCAAGCAGGACACGCCCGCCGGCCGGTATCTCACCGAGCGTCAGGTCGCCCCGCGGGAGTTCAACTCCTACGGCTCGCGCCGCGGCAATCACGAAATCATGATGCGCGGCACTTTCGCCAATATCCGCATCCGGAACGAGATGCTGGACGGGATCGAAGGTGGCTACACCAAGGGCCCCGATGGCGAGACCACGTCGATCTATGACGCGTCCATGGCCTATCAGGAGGCCGGGACGCCGCTGGTGATCTTCGGCGGCGAGCAATATGGTGCCGGGTCCTCGCGGGACTGGGCGGCCAAAGGCACCAACCTGCTGGGGGTCAAGGCGGTCATCGCCGAGAGCTTCGAGCGCATCCACCGTTCGAACCTTGTCGGCATGGGCGTCATCCCCTTCGAGTTCACCGGCGCCGACACCCGCAAGACGCTCGGTCTGACTGGCGACGAGACGGTCTCTATCTCTGGCCTGGACAGCATCCAGCCCTTGCAGGACGTGCCCTGCACCATCACTTCACCGGATGGCTCGGTGAAGCAAATCACGCTGAAATGCCGGATCGATACCGCGGTGGAGATCGAATACGTCGAGAACGGCGGCGTGCTCCATTACGTGCTGCGCAACCTTGCCAAGGCCGCAGGCTGATCCGCGACCGGACCAGTGCGGGGCGGGCTTTCCGTCCCCGCTCTATTTCGAAGTAAAAGACGCCGCGCCAATACCTTGGCGCGGCGTCTTCATGTGGTGTTGTCGTATTCTTCTCAGCAGACGCCGATCGGGTCAGCCGGTACGCGACAGGAACCCGTCCATCCGCTCGAGCGCGCGGGAGATATTCTCGGCCGAATTGGCATAGCTCAGCCGGATATAGCCTTCGCCGAGGATGCCGAAATCAGGCCCGCCGATTGTCGCCACGCCCATCTCCTCCAGCAGCGCCGAGGCGAGCGGTTTTGCCTTCCAGCCAGTCTCGCTGACATTGGGGAAGGCATAGAACGCGCCCTTGGGGGTGATGCAGCTCACGCCGGGAAGCGCGTTCAGCCCATCGACCACGAGACGGCGGCGGATGTCGAACTCGGCCAGCATCTCGCCCACTGCGTCCTGCGGACCGGTCAGCGCTTCGAGAGCGGCGAATTGCGCCGGCGCGTTGACGCAGGACCAGGCATTGACCGCCAGCTTGCGCACCTTGTCATAGAGCCCGTCCGGCCAGACCGAATAGCCCAGCCGCCAGCCGGTCATGGCATAGGTCTTGGACCAGCCATTGAGCAGGATCAGCCGGTCGCGGATCTCCGGATAGTCCAGCAGGGTGACATGTTTCTCGCCGTCATAGAGCATCTGGTCATAGATCTCGTCCGACAGGATGGCGACATGCGGGTGCGCGGCGAGGCCGGCAACGAGCTTGTCTACCTCTGCCTTCGGCGTGACACCGCCACAGGGATTGGCCGGCGAGTTGACGATCAGCAGGCGGGTTTCCGGCGTGATCAGCGAGAGGGTCTCCTCTGCCGAGAAACCGAACCCGTTCTCCTCGCGGATCGGCACCGGGACGGGCCGCGCGCCGGTGAACTCGATCATCGAGCGATAGATCGGGAAGCCGGGATCGGGATAGAGGATATCCGCGCCGGGTTCACCGAACATGAGGATGGCGGAGAACATCGTCACCTTGCCGCCCGGCACGACGATCACATTGTCCGGATTGACCTCCGCATTGAAACGACGGTGCAGGTCGGCGGCGACAGCCTCGCGCAGAGGCAGGATACCGGTGGCCGGCGTGTAGCCGTGTTGGCCGTCGCGCAGCGCCTTGATCGCGGCCTCGACGATATTGGGTGGGGTCGGGAAATCCGGCTGACCAATGCCGAGATTGATGATGTCCTTGCCAGTGGCGGCAAGTTCCCCGGCACGGGCGAGCACGGCGAAGGCGTTTTCTTCGCCGATACGGTCGAAGCCTGCGATTGTCTTCATAAGCTTGTCCTTTCGGCGGGGTTCAGGCGCCCCAGGCTTTCACCTGCTGGCGTTGCTCGCCGAGCCCGGCAATGCCGAGATGCATCTCGTCGCCGTCGCGGAGGAATTTCTGCGGTTTCATGCCCATGCCGACGCCCGGGGGCGTGCCGGTGGAGATCACGTCGCCCGGTTGCAGGGTGATGAATTCGCTCAGATGGCTGATGATCTCGGCGACCGTGAAGATCATCTTCGACGTGTTGCCGGTCTGGCAGCGCGCGCCATTCACATCGAGGAACATGTCGAGATCCTGCGGATCCGGCACCTCGTTGGCTGTGACGAGCCAGGGACCGACCGGGCCGAAACCGTCGCTGGACTTGCCCTTGACCCACTGCCCGCCACGCTCGATCTGGAAAGCACGCTCGGACAGGTCATTGACGACGCAATAGCCGGCGACGCTGTCCAACGCCTCTTCAACCGAGACATGCTGCGTCCTCTTGCCGATCACCACGCCAAGCTCGACCTCCCAGTCGGATTTCTCCGAACCCTTGGGCAGGGTGACGGGGTCGTTGGCGCCGGTGGGCGGGCAGACCTTCATGAAGAGGATCGGCTGCTCCGGCGCGTCGAGCCCGGCCTCGGCGGCGTGGTCGGAATAGTTCAACCCGATACAGAAGATGCGGCCGATATCGCCGAGGATCGGGGCGTAATCCGGGCTCTCCAGCGCGGGCAGTGTGGACGGGTCCAGCGCGGCGAGCGCGTCGAGTTCGGCGAGGCTGGCGGCGGTCAGGTCCTCGAGCTTGCCGTCGAGGCTGCGCGGGTTGCCTTCAGCGTCGATCATGGCCGGGATCGTGCCCGACGCGGTGCGGATGCGACAGAGTTTCATGCGTTTCTCCTCCCGGGCGGATCAGCCGCCCTTGCGTATGCGGAATTCCAGATGCGCCCCGTTCTCCGACTGGTCCAGCAGCGTGTGGCCGGCCTCGGTGCAGAAATGCGGGACATCGATCACGGCGGCCGGGTCGTCGGCCAAAACCAGCAGCTCGGCCCCCTCCGGCAAGGGTTTCAACGCCTTGCGGGCCTTGAGAACGGGCAGCGGGCAGAGCAGGCCACGCGCGTCGAGCTGGGTCGGATCGGTCATATCCCGATCTCTAGGCGTAGATTTGCGCGGCGTCCACAGGACATCTCGGCAACGGCCACGCCAATGTGACCCCGTTCCCCCGTGACGCGCGCGCGTCAAGCCGATAGAGCAGATCGGAGAGGAGATCCAATGTTCGGATTTGAAATCATCGACGCCGCGCTTCTGCCGGCCATGGCCATCGCGCTTGTCGCGGGGTTGATCTCGTTTCTGAGCCCCTGCGTGCTGCCCATCGTGCCGCCCTATCTGGCCTATATGGGCGGGATCTCGATGACGGATATGTCGGAAGGGCGCACGGGCCGGCAGCGGGTCATCCTGACAGCGCTGTTCTTCGTGATGGGCCTGTCGACGGTGTTCCTGTTCCTCGGGTTCACAGCTTCCGCCTTTGGCGCCTTCTTTCTACAAAACCAACAGGTTTTCAACAGCCTGGCCGGCGTTCTTGTCATGGTTTTCGGGCTGCATTTCCTTGGCATCATTCGCATCCCCTTCCTCGAACGCGAGGCCCGGCTCGATGCTGGCGACCGCGGCGGCTCGGCCTTTGGCGCCTATATTCTCGGGCTGGCTTTCGCCTTCGGCTGGACGCCCTGTATCGGCCCGCAGCTCGGCGCCATCCTGTCGCTGGCCGCCTCCGAGGCCAGCATCGCCCGCGGCACGCTGCTGCTGGCGGTCTATGCCGCCGGACTTGGCATTCCCTTCCTGTTGGTCGCTGCGTTTTTCCCCTCTTTGAGTGGGCTGATGGGCTGGATGAAGCGGCATATGGCGCAGATCGAACGGGTGATGGGGCTGCTCCTCTGGACCATCGGCCTGCTGATGCTCACCGGCGGCTTCAGCCAGTTCTCCTATTGGTTGCTGGAGACCTTCCCAGCGCTCGCCATGCTCGGCTGAGGCCCTCGGGTGGGACAACCCGCCCATTGCCTCTCTCCCTGCCCTCGCCTAGCTCTCACACCGTCTGGTGCCCGGGACCCTTCCGGGAGAATCGGGAAGGCGGTGCGATTCCGCCACGTGCCCAACGCTGTGAGGTGGACGGGGCGGCAATGGCCACTGGCGCGCGCCGGGAAGGCGCCGCTCCGGGAGAAACCAAGTCAGAAGACCGGCCAGACGAGATGGACCCTTTCCGCGCGGACGGCGGACGGGTCGCCAATTTGCCGCGACAGGGGATTTGTCATGCAGCAAGAGTCCACGCTCGGGCCCGCCGGGCCCTTTTCCGACGAAGAACGCGCCGCCGTCTATCGGGCGATCTATTCGCGTCGCGACGTGCGCAGCCAGTTCACGCCGGCGCCGATCGACGATGCCGTGCTGGAACGACTGTTGACGGCCGCGCATCACGCGCCGTCGGTCGGCTTCATGCAACCATGGAATTTCCTCGTGATCCGCTCCGAGACGGTCAAGGCGCGCATCAGCGCCGGTTTCGAGCGGGCCAATGCGGAGGCGCGGGAAATGTTCCCGGAGGAGAAGCGCAACCTCTACTCAGCGCTCAAGTTGCAGGGGATCGTCGAGGCGCCGGTCAATCTCTGCATCACCTGCGACCGCTCGCGCGGTGGTCGGGTCGTGCTCGGGCGCACGCATGACCTGAACATGGATCTCTATTCCTCCGTCTGCGCGGTGCAGAATCTCTGGCTGGCGGCACGGGCCGAGGGGATCGGAGTCGGCTGGGTGAGCATCATCGAGACGGACGAACTGCGCGAGATCCTCGGACTTCCGGAGAGCGTCGTACCGGTGGCCTATCTCTGCCTCGGGCATGTGACGGAGCTGCATGAGCGCCCGGAGCTGGAGAGCATCGGCTGGCAGAAGCGGCTGCCGCTTGAGGAGCTTGTCTTCGCGGATCGCTGGGGCAACCGGGCCTGACGCCGCCGCACGTGCTGCGCCCCTTCCCGACCCAGCACCCGTGACAATGTCGGTCCCGGAGCACCGCAGACGCGGCCTCCGGGTTCGGCTCTACCGGATGTCCACGGTCACGCTTTCCACAGTGCCGGTGAAGCGCGAAACTTCTTCCGCGCCGATCTCCTCGACCACCGGCGTGGCCAGGTCGATGCCGACATCAGCGGTTTCCTCAGCGGAGAAAATCATCGGCTGGGTGCGCTCGATCCGGCCAGTGGCGACCGTCTCACCGTTCACGATAAGCGTGGCGTCCCCACCCTTGCCCAGACCGCCCCCGTCATAGTCGAACTCGAAGCGGATCTCATGTGTCCCTCCGGGCAGCGGGTCCGTCGCGGCAACCGTATAGGTCGTCAGGCCAAGGAAATTGTACGTGTAGGCCGGCACCCCGTCCTTCACGTAGAGCGACCACCCGCCGAAACGACCGGCCTGGGCGATGATCGTGCCATGACCTCCATCCGCGGGCACCTCGACCGAGGCGGTGATCGTCTTGGACCGGTTCTTGACGTTCAGGAAGACATTCTCGGTCATCCCGGTCATGCCCTCGGCCAGCGTGAGCGAGGTTCGCCCCGCCATCAGGTCCGGCCGTCCGGCAATGGCCGGGTTCATGCGCTCAAGGACACGATCGTCGATCGGCAGCACGTGGTTGCGTCCGGCTTCGATCATGAAGATGGTCTTGAGCTCCGCGAGCTTCTCGGGATGCGCCTCGGACAGGTCCTGCGAGAGGCTGAAATCACTCTTCGTATCGAAGAGTTCCCAAGCGTCGTCCGTCAGCGCGGCGCGCGGTTTTGCCTCCCAAGGCGCCTTGTGGATCGTGCGGGCCAGCCAGCCATCGCGATAGATCGCGCGGTTGGCGAACATCTCGAAATACTGCGTGGTGTGGCGCTCCGGCACGTCGGCATCGTCAAAGGCATAGATCATGCTGGTGCCCTGGATCGGAACTTGCGGCACACCGTTCACCATGCGCGGCTCCGGAAGGCCAATCGCTTCGAGGACGGTCGGAACCACGTCGATCACATGGGTGAACTGATCACGCAGCTCGCCCCGCGCCGCGAAGCCCTCGGGCCAGTGGACAGCCATCCCGACCTTGGTTCCGCCGAAATCCGAGCCGACCTGCTTGACCCATTTGTAAGGTGTGTCGAAAGCCACGGCCCAACCGGCGGCCATGTGGTTGAAGGTCTCCGGACCGCCCCAGACGTCGTGATATTCCAGCATGTCCTGGACACTCAGCTCGGCGCCGTTGAAATAGGTCATCTCGTTGAAAAGACCGTTGCGCCCGCCTTCGGCGCTCGTGCCATTGTCGCCAAAGACGAAGAATATCAGCGTATTGTCGAGTTGACCCGTTTCCTCGACCGCATCGATCACCCGGCCGATCTCACGATCCGTCATCTCGATAAAGGCCGCGAATACCTCCACCTGCCGCGTGAAGAGCGTCTTCTCATCCTCGCTCAGGCTGTCCCAGTCGGGGATGGCCTCGGGCTTTGGCGGAAGCACGGTGCCTTCGGGGGCAATCCCCGTGGCAACCTGACGGGAGAGGATCTCCTCGCGCAACGTGTCCCAGCCCTGGTCGAACCGCCCCTTCCATTGCGCGCTCAGATCCTGCGGTACGTGATGCGGTGCATGGGTCGCGCCGGGCGCGAAATAGACGAAGAAGGGCTTGTCCGGGGTCAGCGCTTTCTGGAACTTGATCCAGTCAACCGCCTTGTCGGTCATGTCGGGAAGGAAATGATAGTCCGGGTCGGCGGGCAACGTGACCGGGCTCACCCCGTCATAGATCGACGGCGCCCATTGGTTGGTCTGTCCACCGATGAAACCATAGAACTTGTCGAAACCCTGCCGGGTTGGCCAGCGGTCATGCGGCCCCGCGACGCTGACCTCCCAGGCCGCTGTTTCATGCCATTTGCCAAAGGCGGCTGTGCTGTAGCCGTTGAGGCGGAGGATCTCGGCCAGTGGCGCCACCGTGTCCGGGATCATCCCGGTATCGCCGGGAAAGGAGGTCGCGCTCTCGGTCACACCGGCCATGTTGTTGACGTGATGGTTTCGCCCGCTTTTCAGAGCGGCGCGGGTCGGAGAGCAGACGGAGGTGGTGTGGAAATTGGTGAAGGCCACCCCCTCGGCGGCAAGCGCGTCGAATTCCGGCGTCGGGACGGGCCCGCCAAACGCGGACGTGCCGGCAAAGCCGAGATCATCCACCAGGACAATGACCACATTGGGGGCGTTTTCCGGCGCGGAGACGCGAAAGAGCGGCGGCGCCTCGACATTTCGCGCATCAAGCGCATCGAAGGACTGCACCGGCGGCGCTGCGATCGGAAGAACCGAGCGATCTATTTCCGGCTCCGCAGCCGCGGTCATGGCGCAGAGGCACGCCGCCGCCGTGGCTATCGACATCCCGCGAAATACTGGCGAAATCATTTCTTTCTCCCTTTTCCGGTCAGAACCGGCGTTTTCAGAGCAGGGCCTGTCCTCTGCCTGCGCAGGTCACGTGTTCTTAACCCATTGGAAGCTTTCATGTTTGCCTTTTGGTGCCAGATCCTGTTTCGTGGATGAACACGACGTCGCACCATCGGAAGGTTGAGTGGCACGCAATGGGAGGGACGATTCCACTTATCCGCGCTTCGGCGTTGATACCGATGCTGAAATGGATGTCCAGGCGCGGACGGGACACCGACGCCGCGCTGGCCGCTGTCGATCTGGCCTGGTACCCTTGGACAGACCCGATGGTGCCGATCCCACTCCTGAATACGGTGGAATTCCTGCGCAATCTCGGGCGCAGCGAGGGTCCGGACATCCCGTTTCGCGTCGTTGGCGATACCGGCCTGTTCGACCTCGCGATGCTGGCACGTGTGGCGCTTGGCACCAGAACGCCGCGATCGGCGCTCGACCGGATCGCCGCAGCGATGCCCTATCACTGCTCGCATGAGGTGTTCCGGATCGTGGAGGATCAGGGCGATTGTGTCATTTCCGACGCGTGGCCGATCCGTTTCGATGCCGAAGCGCGCCACCTGATCGATCAATACCTAACCGCGATGCTGGGCGTGATGTTCGGCCTGACCCGGGCTGGCCCCGCGATCCGCGCGAAAGTCTCGATGGTTCCGCATCCGCAGCACGGTTTCAGGCATCTCGCGCCCTATGAAGACCGTTTCGTCTTCCGCGAGACAGCGGGCCCCGTGGAGATTCGGATCGCGCTCCGCGACGCCAATGCCGGGTTTCGCGCCGTCGCCCGGGACCGGATGCGCGGCATCGATGTCACCAACTGGGCACCGCTGGCGGGTGATGGCAGCCTGTCCCACTCGGTCCAGGTCGTGCTGCCGGGACTGCTTGCCCATGGAGCGCCCGGCATCGACCGGATCGCTGGATATGCCGGGATGAGCCGCCGCAGTTTCCAACGTCGCCTGGTTGGGGAGGGCGCCCGGTATTCCGATCTGCTCGATGCGCTGCGCATGGAGATGTTGCAACGCCTCTCGGAGGAGCCGGACCTGTCACTTGGCGAAATATCCGCAAGGCTGGGCTATGCGCGCCAATCCACGCTCTCACGGGCGGCGCGGCGATGCATCGGGCAAACCCCGAGCGAAGCCCGTTTGCGCTCAAAGCCGGTTTCTGGACCCTCCGCGCGGTGACTCGCGGGTTCGAGTGTCGGGACACGCGCTGTCCGGTCCACTGTCCCGCAAGCCTGTCTCGATGGAGCAATCCCCTCCCGCGTCCTTGGCTCGCCTCACCGCGCCAGCACAAGCTCCACCTTCAGCCCGCCCATCTCCGCGCTTTCGCCGAGCCGCAAGTTGCCGCCATGGCGCCGCGCAATGTCATGCGCAATCGCCAACCCCAACCCGACCCCTGAACCGCGATCCTGATTGCGCGCCGGGTCGAGCCGCGAAAACGGTTTCATCGCCTCGTCCCGGAGGTCCTCCGGGATGCCCGGCCCGTCATCCTCGACACAGAAGATCACCTGCCGCTCCCGCATCTCGACCGAAACCAGCGCCCGGTCCGCATAGCGCTGCGCGTTGCCCACCAGATTGCCGAGCGCACGCTCTATCGCCGCCCGGCGCAGGATCACCGTCTCCTCCGCCGCGGGCGTCTGCCACAAGGTGACATCGCCCCCATGGCGCGCCGCCTTCTCCACCACCTCCCGCGCAAGGGCCACGGGCTCAACCGGTTCGGGATCCTCCAACTGGTCCGACCGCGCGAAATCAAGGAAGGCACCGATCAACTGTTCCATTTCCTCGACATCGCGGCGCAGTTCATCGGCTTCCGCCTCGTCCGAGAGCATCGACAGGGTCAGTTTCATCCGCGTCAGCGGCGTGCGCAGATCGTGGCTCACCCCAGACAGCATCAGGGTGCGCTGCTCGATCTGCCGCAGGATACGCCCGCGCATATCCAGAAAGGCCCGCCCCGCGGAGCGAACCTCCAGAGCGCCGGACGGCTTGTAGTGAACCACCCTGCCCTTGCCGAAAGCTTCCGCCGCATCTGCCATCCGGGTGATCGGCCGCAGCTGGTTGCGCAAGTAAAGGAAGGCGATTCCGGTCATGAACATGCCGATCGTCGCCATCAGAACAATGAATTGATGCGGGTTCGAGGCCGAAGCCCTTTGACGTCGGAAGCTCACATCGATCGGTCCGCGCTCGGTTCCGATCTGGACCCGGACATGCCGGCTCGAGCTGCGCAGGTCGACCGCGCGCACGCCGTCCAGCCCGTCGCGCAGCGTGTCGATCACCTCGCGCCCAGAGACATCGTAAAACACCCGGCGATCGCCACTCAACGGTTCTGCGGCCGTGTGCACCGTCATCCCGAGTGTGTCAGTCAGCGACCTGCTGGCTGCGAGTCCGGCATCCAGATCCGGCTGGGCTTCGATCAGTTCGATCACCTCGCGCAGCTCGAGTACAACACCATGGGTGAGCTGCCGGGTGACATCTTCGAAATGCCGCTGGATGAAGATCAGCGAAACCACCAGAACAAGCACGGCAACAGGAACAATGAGGATAAGCGCCGCTCGCCCGTAAAGGCCCCGCGGCATGTAACGTTTGAGCCAATCAAGATTCATGACACAAAGCTAGCGTCGCAGCCGAAGGAGAGGAATGGAAAAATGCGTGATCCCGCGGGCAGCACCGTGACCCGACCCGAACCCGGTCTGCGCCGTGTTCTGGCACCGAACCCTTCGCCGATGACCTATCACGGCACCAACACCTATATCCTTGGCGAAGGCGCGGTTGCCGTGATCGATCCCGGCCCGGCCCTGCCGCGCCATCTCGACGCGATCCTGTCGGTACTCGAGCCCGGCGAGCGGGTCAGCCATATCCTCATCACCCATTCCCATCTCGACCATTCGCCGCTCTCACGCCCACTCTCCGAGGCCACAGGCGCGCCGATCCTCGGCTTCGGCACGCATGAGGACGGACGCTCGGATGTGATGAAGCAGCTGGCTGCGCGCCGGGAGATCGGCGGTGGCGAAGGCATCGACACGGCCTTCCAGCCGGACCAGAAGATCACCGACGGCGCCACCATCGAGGGCGACGGATGGCGTCTGGATGCTCTCTGGACACCTGGACATATTGCGAACCATCTTTGCTTTGCCTGGGGAAACGCGGTGTTTACCGGCGACCATGTGATGGGCTGGGCGTCTTCGCTGATCTCGCCTCCCGATGGCGATCTCGCTGCCTTCATGCGCTCCTGCGATCGCCTGTCGAAACGGTCAGACCGGATTTACTATCCCGGACATGGCGACCCTGTCCCGGACCCCGGTAACCGGCTGTCCTGGCTGGTTGCTCACCGCCGCGAACGTGAGGCCCAGATCCTGACACTGCTCTCGGAAGGCCCGACAACACTGCGCGACCTAACCGCCCAGATCTACACCGGCACGCATGCTGCACTGCTACCGGCGGCAGAACGCAACATGCTCGCCCATATCATTGATCTTTCAGAGAAAAGAATCGTTTCCCATACTGGCCTTCCCGGTGGTCTGCTTTCGCTGAGGCCATCAGGGACAGCGCCTTCAAAGAAATTGACAAAACAATAGAATCCCTCTGGACGCCCCCTACCCCTCTTGCTATATCGCCCCCCGTGTTCCGGCGTAGCTCAGCGGTAGAGCAGTTGACTGTTAATCAATTGGTCGTAGGTTCGATCCCTACCGCCGGAGCCAATTAAGACAAAAGAAACAGAAGGTTGAAGGGGATCGGCGACGATTGACTTTCCTGCAACCCATTCTGTCCAAACAACCGTCCAAACAAGTAACCAAGAGCAGACGCCATCCAAGCAACGGCCTCAGGTGCTACTAGCGGGAATGAACCACGCGAAGAGCATCCCACGATCCGCCGCAGATAGCTTTCGAGGTTGGATCTCGGCTCGTCTTTCGGGTCGTTGACGAACCCAAACACCTTTCTCGGGCTCCCTATGGAAGACGCCCAACAGAAAGGAGTACCCATGAAATGGTTGCGGAGCTGGCTACAGCGCTCCGACCCGGACCTGAACCGGCTTCTGACCCGCGAAGATGCTGTCATCACCGTGGAGCGCGCCAACGGCGATCGCATCGAGATCACCCCGTTGGCCGCTGCCCGGCAGAGGCAGAACAACAGTGGTAACCAGAAGCCCCATCACAGGGAGAACGGGAACGGAA